>CAZXBW010000001.1:0-61007 GCA_964639105.1 uncultured Nitrososphaerota archaeon
GTTGTAAATAGTCTGCTAGAAAAGAAACTGGGAGAGAATGCGTATGTACTGCATGTGAGGATATATCCTCACATAATCACGCGCGAACACAGACTGCTCGGACAGGCTGGTGCAGATAGGATCAGCCAAGGAATGGTCAGGGCATTCGGGAAACCGACAGGTAGGAAGGCCAAACTTGGGAAAGGACAGACCATAATGGAAGTTTTCGCCAACCATGAGAATGAGAATGTGGTGAAGGCAGCCCTCGCGGCTGGTTTGTACAAGCTGCCCATCAAGTGCTCCTTGGAGGTCATAACGCGTGCAGGAGACGAAAAATAGGGAAATCGCGATACCCGGAGATACAATAGGCACGATAGAAGAGGGCGATCCGGGGAAGGGAACGTACGAAGACCAAGGAAAAATCAACTCTATGTTCACTGGACGGATGCGATTCGACCGGAAGAATAAGATCTTCCAAGTAGATCCATTGACTCAGAGCCCATCATTTCCCCGGGAAGGGGAGGAAGTCATTGCTAGAGTAATGGCCGTTCAGAACTCGCTCGCAACCTTGGAGATAGTGAAGGCAAGTGACAGAGTACTGGGTAGAACATTCACCGGTCTGCTCCATCACTCACGAGCCGGTAGGATCGTGGGATCTAGACTCAAGAAGTATCTCAGGCCCGGAGACATCGTGCGGGTCAAGGTCGTCTACGACAAGAACCTGATTCACGTGAGCATGGTAGGGCAGAGATTTGGTGCCGTGCAGGCCTATTGCTCGAGGTGTGGAGGCAAGCTCGAAAGGAAAGGAGCCAGGAACTTACTGTATTGCGTAGATTGCGGCTGGAGGGACACGAGATTGACGTCGTCTGACTATGGAACCCTCAAGTGGTGAGCGAAGACGATAACGAAGATCAACAAGATAGGAGAAGACGAGGTCGAGATAGTATTCGACGACGTGTCGACAACTTTCGTTGATCCCCTCGTCGATCGCATATTGCAGGAGGACACCACTGCCGCTGCGTCTTATGTTGTGGAGCACTACATCAAAGGGCCACTCAGGATGATGGTCAGGAGTTCGAAGGGCGACCCAGAAGAACTCGTTAGGAAAGCGGTGGATCAACTCACTTTAGACATCGACAGGGTCAAACTCGACCTTGAGAAGAGCAAGTAAGAAGTCGACTGGATCCATTGAACTCTTCATCCCGGGAAGGATATTGCAGAACGTTTCGTCATACAGTGGTCTGAGGGAAATAGCAGAAAGCAGAGATCTCGCGAAGTTGGGAGATGCATTGCTTGGTCTATTGAATGTAGTCGGAATAGAGGCTGGCTACCTGAAGGACGAATCAAGGGTTACAAACGAGATGCTCAGGAGAGTTACGACACGCACTGGGCTCAGGACTGAACTACACAAGAGGATGAACAAACGAGCCTTGGGGGATGCGATTGAGGCACTGACTGCATATTGGTTCGTCCGAGGTGATTTGTCTTGGGCTAGCATGATCGAGGAGATGAGGAACGGCGCAGAACTGGAAGATGCTCTAGTGAGATCTATTCTGCTCATCAGGGGAGGTGCTGAATCTTGAAGAGACAAGTCAGAATCCTAGGAGTGGACGACTCACCCTTTGAATTCAGGAAAAGTAAGACAACCTGGCTGGTCGGAGCGGTCTATCGAGGCAACCTCTGGATGGAGGGTATCATGGTTGATGTGATAGATGTGGACGGAATGAATGCGACCGATGTGATCAGAAGAATGATCGTCAACCCCAAATTCTCGTCACAGATCAGGGTCGTATTCCTAGACGGGATAACCTTCGGCGGCTTCAATCTCGTAGATATGGATGAGTTGTACCGAAAGACAGGCGTTCCAGTAGTCAGCATTGTGGAGAGAATGCCGAACATCGATCGCATCAAAAGGAGCATGCGATCACTCCCGGACTTCGAGAGGAGACTTGAGATAGTGTCCAGAGCCGACCAGCCCAACAAAGTCAAGCTCAAGGGGACAGACAAATCGCTATTCATTCAGAGCAGAGGCATCGATCGAGATGAGTTGACGCGCGTACTTGAATCCTCGAGGAAGGCGGGGACAGTTCCAGAGGCCCTCAGAGCAGCTCGGATGATAGCATCCGCGTTGCTAGGAAATCGGTAACTAAACTTTATTAGCGCCCACCTTGCCCACACTCGATTCCTGAACGATGGGGGTCATCAAATTCTGCCCGAAGTGCGGCACTAAGATGATTCAGGATCGTTCTGCTAAGCGACCCCAGTTCATATGCCCGAAATGCAAGTACAAGGAAGCAGCAAAAGATGTGAAGATCCCCGTGGTCAGGGGCAGGAGAAAAGCGGCGGTTCGAATTGTGGGAGAGGATAGTGAGAGCTTGAAGCCCATGCCGACCAGCGATGCCGTGTGCCCCGCCTGTGGAAATACCAAGGCATACTGGTGGCTCATACAGACTCGGGGAGCGGATGAGTCACCCACCCAGTTCTTCCGTTGCACGAAGTGTGGCCACACGTGGAGAGTATACAGCTAGGTCGGAAATGTCAGCTTTCCATCAGTGAAGCTAGATAGTAGTTCAGAATCACTCCTTCACGTATCTCCGCCACGATTTTCAGTGGAAGATCCTTGCCGAAGTAGAAGGTAACCTCCGCTTTAGGTTGAAATGATGCGATCAACAAGGAGAGCCTTCCGATATCGTACCTGGATGAAACTCCGTCTTCCAGAGTCGAGTCTCCGAGAGATCCCTTCTCGCGCATTAGCGTAACCTCTAGGGATCTTTTCTCCTCTGATCGGGCGATGAGTTTCAGATCTTTACCGACAACCGAGAGCTCTATTCTGTCAGTTACCCCCTTGCCAAGATCTACTATCTGCCTCAGGTATTTGATGTCGGCTTTGAAATTGGAGGTGTAGTTTATCTTAGGCAAGGAGAGTTCCTTTCCCTCCGGTTTGAACACCGCGAGATCTGCTTTTCTCATAACCTCGGCCTCAGATGCCATTACCAGAGTGCCGCGCCTGAAGTCGAGGCTAACCGCGTCGTTGCCGACTAGTCTGAGGAATTTCATCATCTCTGCGGCCTTTAGGACGTATGTGTCCGACTTGTCGACCTTGAATTCGGCTGCAGCTGCAGGTGGAATGGTTATGTCTACCATGGAAACCTCAGATAGATCAAGCGCCCTAAGCGAAATGCCATCTGGGGTTACCTTGACGGGGATTTCGTCTGTGACGGCCGAAGCCGCCCTTATCGAGTCATAGAGGAGAGAAGCATCCTTCATGGTCACCTTTGCGTAAGATTCGGTCTCTTCTGACATTCGAACGCCGTATATCGGTGTCACATATTAATTTAAGCTCCAATCGACCGAAGGTCAGCTGCGAAGCGATTGAACCCCTTCTTCATGGCGAAGTACCCCTTTGTTCGTGACGCAAGGGAGTTCGTAGGGCAGCATTTTGACCTCAGTCTAGCTGAATTGCCTGAGTCAGAGAATCGTGAAGCGATAGAGAGAGGATTTCAGAGGGTCTACCAGGCCATCAGACGCAAGAAGATACCGTTTGACACGCAGAACATGATCCGATATGATACGGAGGTTGTGTCATTCCCGGTAGCTGTCATGTTAGTTGCCCTCATAAATGATGACATGCTCAGGAACATGTACGCAACTGCTGAGGCCAAACGCTGTTCGGAGTTGATGGCACAGGACAGGACAGATATTCCTCGGATTGCAGAAGAGCTAGAATTCCATTTCCGAGTTCCAGCAGGGGGGGATGAACAGAACCTGCTGGCCATCCGGCTGGTCGACTACCTGTCCTTCTCCCCGCAATTGTGGGGGGAGAAATGGAGGCTAGCGAACAGGGCGGTCGACAAGGGAGAGGTCCTCGTGACGGATCACGAGCTTGCCAGAATTCTTGAGGAGAAAATCAAGAGAATTATCTTGGAGAGAACGAGAACGGATGTCAGCGACATCAAACTTCCAGCTTTACTGGCCGAGAAGAGGGTCGAGTTGGCCGACGTTTGGGGGGAGTACAAGGCTGCTATTCAGCCTGAAGCTCGTCTAGAACCTCATGACATACCTCCGTGTATGGATAGGCTCAAGCAAAGGATGATGAAGGGTGAGAATCTGTCTCACGTCGAGAGAAGAACGCTTGTATCCTATCTCGCGGCGGTTGAATGGACCGAAGAGGAGATGATGTCCCTGCTTAGACATAGTCCAGATTTCAACGAGCGAATAGCAAAATACCAGCTAGAGCATATCACCGGAAGAAGAGGAAAAGGAAAGAGGTACTTGCCTCCATCGTGTGCGACAATGAAGATGTACGGCCTGTGTTATCCTGACAAATGGTGTAATCGCATAAGGCATCCGCTCAGGTACAGGCGAAGGACATGAGGGAGCAAGACGTCCGCTTCTTACGTTCGGTCTTCGCAGAGTATTACTCGAAACACTCTGAGGCAGTGTATGTTCCTCCTCCAGTGAACAGCAGGGAGGTAGGGTTCGCTGTCTGGCCAGACAGGGTAATGGTTAGGCATATGAGCTTTAGGTCCCTGACTGATATGAGAGAGTACGTCCTCAATGACCCGCCCGCGGACGCATATCACTCCTGTGCTGTGTATGAATCCCCGGAAAAGCCTATGGAATACAAGAACGCACTATGGGCCGATCTTGCCTTCGATGTTGATGCAAAGGACGTGCAGCCAGATTGCATCGAAGAGATGACTTACTCGATATGCCCAAAGTGTGGAGCACACAGAAAAGGAAACAAGAAAAAGTGTCCGAATTGCTCGGAAGAGAGCCATATTGTCGAGTTCATGAGTTCTAAGTGCATTGCGTCCACTGCCCACCAGACGAGGAGACTAAACTCAGCTCTGATAGACGAGTTGGGAATAGAGGAAGGAGACATAGCCGTATACTTCAGCGGACACATGGGATTCCATGTGTACGTGACCTCAAAGGCAATCGGTGAGCTTGGGCCGGACGCCAGAAGAGAGATTACAAGCTACTTGTCCCTTGAAGGAGCGGCGGATAGCTATTCGCCTGGTAAGTCGGCCAACTTGAGAACCATAAGGGCAGGAGGGGTCGGCCGGAGACTCCAAGAGGAGATTCTAGACATTGTGAATAACGCCGGCCAACACAATGACATCTTGGAGGACGAGGGTGTACTTCTCTTGAAGGAGAACAAGCAGAGGATCCTGTCAGCATTTAACAAGGGGAGAACTGAAGACATCGTTGTGTTACTGGGCGTTAAGAAGGCAAGGAAGTTACTAAGACGAGCTTGGCAGAGAGCGGCCATTGTTGTGGACCCCTCTGTAACGATGGACATCCATAGGATATTTAGAATGCCTGGAACTCTTAATAGCAAAAGTGGGCTGCCAAAGCAGCGAGTGCCATTGGACAAGATCGACGCGGACGTCCTATCGCTCGTGCCCGAGTATGGACGAGCGGAGGTCCAGATTTCTGCATCCTTCGTCCCCGAAATGGAAATTGGCGACTACAAGGTTGGGCCCTTATCGAACGAGACCGTGAGTGTTCCGAGATACATAGCGGCATACCTCATGCTGAAGGGGGTGGCCTCTGTTGACTGAAGCTGCCGAAGAGTTGGTAGAAGCTTGGAGGAAAGAGAGGGAGAGCGAAGATCTGTCCGATCTCGCCTCAGACTCAATGGACAAGATTAGGTCCGCATTGAGAAAAGCGAGGGAATCGAACTACGGTAGAGATCGCTCTGGGTCGACGGGGAAACTACGTACGACGGAGATGGAACTCGTCAAGTTCGTATCCACTGACATAGTATACTGCAGAACGCTCAAGACACTTCTGAGGGAGCAAGAGGACGGGAGAGTATACAGTTCTCCAGATCGACACATTCTTGTCCCTATCACAGAGACAAAGAAGATAGTGCAGGACACCCTAGAGGGGTTGGAGAGGGGACATACTGCCACAGTCCAGACCCCGTTCAGAGCGTGGGCAGCTGAAGAAATCATAGTGACGAAGGCTGAGAAGGTGGACCAGTTCGTGGATGAATGGGGAAAGAAGCATGGGCCCTACCATCAGCGAGAAATCGTTGTGTTACCGAAAAAATACGCGGAAATTCTTATAAGCCAGGGTCTCGCGTCGAGGATTTCGCCACACTAGCTCTGGTGAACCGAAGTGAAGATACCGCCTGAGATAAGGGCCTATTGCCCAAAATGCGACAAATACACTGTCCATTCTGTTTCACTCTACAAGACAGGAAAGAGAAGAGCGATGGCCAGGGGTGAAAGACACCACGAGCGTGTGGACAGACATGGATACGGTGGATCTAAGGCACCGCTCGCCACGAGAAACATCGCCAAGACCACCAAGAAGCAGAGCCTCAGGTTGAAATGCAAGACATGTGGGACCTTTGTGATCAGAGAAGGCATTAGGTTGAAGAAACTAGAGGTGAAAGCAGCTTGAGTGAAAATTCGCGCCGAACCATGAGGACATCCAACAGTTCCTTCGGGATTATCAAGTGCAAGATGTGTGGGAACGAACAGCCTGTGTTCAGCAACCCCGCAATCGAGGTCAGATGCAACTCATGCAATGCCGTGCTACAAAAACCCACAGGAGGAAAGGGAAAGTTAATAGACGGGGAACTAGTCCGTAAGCTCGAATGAGCGGGCGCCTGGACGGAGAACTCCTTGTAGCCGAAGTTACGGAGCTGGGCGAGTTTGGCGCAGTTCTGCGGTCTGAGGATTATGATGGCGAGCTCTTCTTACACGTCTCAGAGATCCCCTTGAAAAGAGAACAAAAGTTGACTGATGCGATAAAGAAGAATCAGGTCGTTGTAGTCAAGCCATTGAAGGAGGACAAGGCTGCCAAGAGGCTGTTCGTTTCTCTGAAAGGGATCTCAAGGTCCGAAGCGAGAAACAGGTTGCGCGCAAGCAAAGATGAGAAAAGCGCCAAGGCAATACTCAGAGGAATAATCCAAGAGACAGGTCTCCCGACATCTGCGGAAGAGGAGATCGAAAGTCGAGCTGTCGAAAGGTTCGGATCCCTGAGTCTGGCCTTCAGGGCAATACTAGAATCTGGCGACAAGGCGTTGACCAAGCTCCGTGTGCCGTCCCAGATCAGTAATGCCCTCAAGCGACAGCTTGAGTCCGAATTGTTGAAGAAGAGGTACAGAGAAAAGCGTCACATAGAGATCTACTTCACGGGTCCAGACGGGGCTGAGAAACTCAGGAACTTAGGGAAGAAATACGTTGAGGACAAGAAGACTCGATCTAGCATCACTATCAGGACCATATCGTCTCCTAGGTACGAGATCATAGTGGAGAGCAGGCGACCGAAAGAGGCCAAGACTGTTGCAGAAGAAGTGTTGGAGAAGATTGTGTCCGACGCAAAGGCTATGGGCGGTAACGTGAAGGTCTAGCGATGTAGCTTTGGACCCCGCAGATAGGCCTCTAGCTTGATCGAGTAGTGAGGGTCGTGTAGCGCGAATTTTGGGGGCGATGGATCCCCTAGACTCCCCCCGCATTTTGGACACTTGTCCTCGCTGAGGGTGTAGCTCATACAAACAGTGCAGCGCTTCATGGCGGACAACCTTAATTACATCCTCCATAAATCGGTTTGCGAGCCCCATGTTTTCAGGCGGGATAGATCCAAATGTGTACTATTTCACGCGCCCAAGGATATGGATCAGGAAGAACTGGGTTGTGTCTAGACCCACTTTGATATCTGGGTACCCCGGTCTGGGAAGGATCGGGGAAGTTGTCCTACGGTTCTTGGTCAGAGAGTTGTCCGCGAAGAAGATCGGTATCGTGACATCACCGTATTTCAGTTCTCAAGCGATTGTCGGAAAGGACGGAATCGCACGGCTAACAGCAGTGCGTCTATATCTGAAGCCCAGGCCAGAGGGAGACTTGGTTCTAGCCCTCGGGGAACAACATCAGGAGATGATGGGAGGGGAGTATGAAACGTGCCGGGTGTTGTTATCCTTCTTCAAGAAGGTCGGCGGAAGCAAAGTCATCACAGTAGGTGGTCACATGGAGCCACCGCGTGAGAACCTGAGAACCTATGTCTTCACGTCGGACGCCCGAATAGCAGCTCAGCTCAAGACCGACGGATTCACGATGGCTCCGGCCGGAACACCCATAGTAGGTGCGGCAGGAATAGCACTCGGCCTAAGCAGGTTGTTGGGTTTGGAGGGAGTTGGCGTACTTGGATTGACGAATAGCGAGGGTCCTGATCTAGAAGCGGCCAAACATGTCCTCATGAACGTTGATACATTGCTGAAATTAGGACTGAATTACTCCAAGTTCGAGGCCGAGTCCGACAGATGGAGGAGACTGCAAGAACAGTACCAGAAGGGGCTACATAGGCTTGAAGAAGATCAACGCTTCTCTCCTCTCCTGCAAGGTAGAGGAACAGAGGGACCTGACTACCTAGGGTAGGGACTATCTGCACTAACTTGGCGGAGTGAAACCGATCTTAATCGAAGTTACCGTCAACCGAGCGGTAGCGGCCTTTATGTCTGTGGCTGAGACGCCCGTTGGTGGCTTGTCTGCCTGCACTCTGAATGAGAGCCTGAGTGTCCCGGTGAAGTTCACGGGGATCTCGCTCTTTTGCCCTTCCTCATTGGATAACAGAATCTTGTCGGTGCTGATGTCGAGTGTAGTAGTGCCGACCGTGGGTACTATGCTTGAGACCACCCTCCCTGTGCTATCCAAAATCTCGACATAGTACGCAGATCCTAGACTGTAGGAGGTACCATTGACGCTGTAGGATCCATCGGTCTTCTTCGCGGTCGTTATCGTGAAAGCCACTCTGGAGCCAGCCCAGAGGCTGTTGCTGTCAGTCGTTTTCCACCCGCTCGTGCTATTGTCAGTCGAGGAAGCAGTCAAGGTGGAGTACGTCTGCTCTTCGATCTCGTAGTTCACCTTGAAAATCATGACCAAACGATCTGTTGACCTGAAGGCAAGTGTGAAGTATGGATCGTCACTTATCAGTCCTGAGATCGCGCCGTATGATCCTAGCACCAATAGCTTGGTCAAGACGAAATCTGGCTTCGGCAACAATATGTTGGAGACACCGCTGGTTGAAGCGAGCAGTCCTTTGCTTGCCAATTGGCTCGTGAAGTTGGCCGGTGCGGGGTAACCGTTGCTCGACGGGACTACATCTCCATATGCAAAGTACGTCGCGTTATGTGTCGGTTCTGTCTTCAGAGAGTAACCTATTTCGGCCATCCATATCCATTTCACCTCGTCTCCCCAGTATCCTATCGAGCTGTTGTAGTAACTTCTATAACCATATTCCAGTGCCATGTCGGAGAATACCACAACATAAGAGACATTGAGCCTCTTCATGATGGGCAGAGCCACTGAATCATTGGAAATGAAGGCCCTACCTACCATAGCGACCTGTGTGGAGTTTATCGTTGCGTTGTCGATTATTGTGGGTCTATCGCCCAGCGTCGTGATCCAGTATCCGTAATCCCACCAAGACATGATCACACTTCCCGGCGGGGTATTCTCGCGTATCCATGCCAAAGCTTCAGGCCAATCCGGCCACGAAGCCGAGAAGGGAAGGCTAGCTCCAGCAATAGTGACTGGAGCGCCTGCGTGTTGCAGTCCTGAGACCACGGAGGGAGCCAACAGCCCTGCAACAAGGAGGACAGACAGCGCGACCCAAGAGAATCCTAGGGCTCCTGTCCTTCTTTTACCATGGCGCATTTCTGTGGGCGATGCTTCAATGCTCTCCGGAAAGATTCCAGATATGAGTCTCTGCCCTCCGACGGAGCTAAGAGAGCAGCTGAACGGAGAAAAGATCAGACCCAGCCTGACCATCATGGTCGAGAAGTATAGGGACGTGCCTCCAGCGAGTAAGATGAAAATGTTATCGGCGGTCAGGGACATCACACTCGATACCAGACAGAACCCGAAAAGCAACAACATTGGGCCATGATCGCTGAACAGGTTATACCATGTTGACATCTTGTGCTCTGACACTGACTCTATTATTGCCTCCTCGGATCTAAGGGCAGGATTGATGATCGCTGCCAATTTGCCATAAAGCGCCGAGAGAAACCCTGCCTGGACACCGACCAGCACGAGCAATCCAGCCATTGCGAACACTCCAGCTGCGAGTGAGACCTTGGCCTTGATCGAATGTGTCTTGTCCATTTCCCGCTTTAGGAGTATCGAAACGAACGCGGCAGCGGATATCGCCAAGTTGATCGAAAGCATCTCGCCTTGGCTTCTGGGAAACACCGACCCCACGGTCAAGAAAATGCCCTCCACAATCGAGAAGATGACAAGCATCTTCGAAGGACTAACCAACGAGAGCAACACCAAGGCAACCGTAACCAGAGCAACCAACCCAACCATGTACACATACCCGGTCCAAGTTATGGCCAAATACCCCAACGAAAGCCCCGACAACACTGAGAACAGCCAAACGCGCTTCTCATCGTCCGTCTTCACAGCCTTGATGAAGAAGAGAAGAGTTAACACAATGAGCGGTATACCTAGTGTTTCGTGTTTGAAGAAGCCAAGGTCAGTTCTCTCGATATTGCTCCCGTTGAAGGCGATCAATATCGCCGAAACAATCCCGGCCTCTCTAGAAGCCAATTCCTTGGCAAAGTAGTAAACTGAGAGCGCGGCGAATATGCCAGAGATCGGTGGTATCAATATGGTCAAGCTCATCATGTCTACACTTATCCCGATCAGCTTCAGAAAGAAATCGAAAGAGGCCGCGAAAAGGGGCAGACCAATAGGAGTGGATGTGGCTACGATTCTGCCTCCCGGAACCCAGCTCATGGTATCCCGCCAGAGGAGAAATGGAACAATGCCGTTGTCAGCAATATACTGGGCACACCTGTAGTGCCAATAGGGGTCGAATTCCGAGAGATAGAAGCCGTAGCGAAAGCTGAGTAGTCTTATGGTCAACGCCAAAGACAACGCTGTGATGAGGAGCGCGAAGTTCAGGAAGTCACTCGCGTCGACCTTGGGTCTCTTCCCATATACCGCTCGGACTATGTCCGATGCTGATGCGAGAGAGCCTGACATGCCGGCGCTCTTTGCCCGCCTTTTCCAGCGTTTTAAACATATCTTGGTAAACTTGTGGTTTCTGTTCTCGCGTGTGCTGGGCAGACTTAAATACGGCGGGGCAAACTTTCCCGAACGATGGGACTGAAGGACCTGTTCTACGTCATCGATAACCTGCTGAACCGTGTGTTCGAGAGTCTGGGTGAGGAGGGAGGGAAAATAGGGCGCATGGAAAGGTCAAGTGGTCTGCTGATATTGTTCGGATTGGTGTTCTTCATGTCTTTCCTCCTCGCAGGAGGACCCTTCATTCTCGTCTACAAGCCGAGTATGTTGTTCAGAGCGAGTAACTCCTTTTCTGCCACCTTCGTGGCCCAAGATGCGCTTGAAGAAGGCACCATAGAAGGGTTCATTGTTGGCGTCATGTACTTGCTTGGCGTAGGAGGCATCTACTGGTTGTACACAGCATCAAGGGGGGGAAGGCCTTCTACCATCACATCGATGATCGCAATCGCGATAGTCGCTATAGCTACCCTCTTGCTATACCTGATAGCATCTTGGAAGTGACAGGATATCACCAAGGAACCCTCTTGAGACCCAATTTGTAGGCAAGGTAGTTGGCTCCGAAGTGAACAACGGGTATGGTTATTAGAAACACGGAGCACCCGCTTGGGTCCAGAGGGTAGCCCAATAGCAGGGCCGTAACCATTGCGCCTACGACGAAATCGTATTGATCTATGAGAGGAAACGGTTGACCGGGCTCAAGTTTGAACCGTCTCTTTATGAAGGCGCCAAGCAGATCTCCTATCAACGCACCCGTAGCCATGATGAAGCCCTGCAAGCCCTGAGAGAGAATCAAGCCTAGCAATCCACCCGAAAGCATCCCTCCCAAGAAACCTCTGGTCGTCTTATTCTTCCCGAAGATAGGTTCAGAGTCGATGAACTTGATTCCCATGTCTATCATCGGCCCGCCACTGAAGATGACGGCGCTCGAGTTCGCCAACATGGCAGGTAGCATCATCAGATAGATGCGTAGGGTCGAGTCGGCTAGAGTAGCAAGTGTCAGGGCTTCCATTCTCTCACACCGTTTGTATTGGGTCCGACTCACTCACCTATCGTTATGACCCTCGCGGAGGAACCCGAGAGTTTCGTGTTCTCATTACCCTCAAACTCAGCTTCGGACTCGGGGCCACCGCGGAATTTGATTATCAGGTCCGGCCAGTAGCGCAGCAGGTATTCCTCGACCGTGTTTATGCCAGAACGCTCTCCCATGGTCACCAATATGTGTGTGTTCATTTCCAAAGCTGTGGTCTTTAGGTAGGCGAAGTGCCTCACTATGGATGCATTGACTTCCTTGAGCCTCGATTGAGATTCCATGGACAACGCAAGTGCAACAACGTAGTTGTCGCTAGGACTGTCGAAGAGCACCGTCTTTACGCCCATCCTTGACAGATCGATGCTGAGCCTTTTTAGTGTCCGCTCTTGTTCTTCCAGTGTTGGCACATAGTGGAAGATAGCACGCGACATCAAATCATCCCTGTTGGTCACGATATCGTAGAGGATCTCCGCTCTGACAACGGGCTTGGAGTGAAGGACAAGCGACCCACCTTTTGACAAGGAGGAACCCAATAGTTGCAGAAACAGTCTATCCCTTTCGAACCCTGGAACACCAAAAAGTACTGCTGTCCGTACATTGCTTAGGAGAGCATCCGCTTCCGCAATCTCCAACCTCTCAGACTCCTCTTCGGATATAGGGTAAGCCTTGTGATTGGGCATTATAAGATTGAAGGGCGTTTTCTGTCGATATGCATGACACGGAGCTCGCAAGATTCTTCCCCTATGATACCTCTCGCCCAGGACAACTTGAACTCGCGAACAGAGTCTACTCCGCTTTGGTGCGGGGCGAGCATCTCATAGTGCAGGCGCCGACTGGCTTTGGCAAGACAGCAAGTCTGTTGGCAGCTTCTCTGCTTGCAATCGAGGAGGAGAGGATCTCGGTAAATTACGTCGTCAGAACTCACAGGGAAGCTGAAGTAGTGATAAAGGAACTCAGGACGATAGCCGCCAGACGACCTTTCCCATTCGTGGCCGTGGAGATGAGGGGGAGGACACACCTCTGCATACTCAGCCATCTGGTCGGGATCAACTCGGAAGTGGCAAGCCGGCTATGTCGCGCGATGATTGTAAACGGAGGCTGTAATTTCTCCAGAGGAGGAAAGGAGATACCTACAAAGGACAGTTCCATAGACCCCGGCATCTGGGACTCGGCTTGGGCAGTAGAGGAGGGAAGGAACAAACATGCGTGCCCGTATCTCATGTTGAAGAACAGAGCACTCTCGGCTGACATTGTGGTGAGTCCGTACCAGTTCATCATGTTCGAACCCCTCCGGCGACAGATCATGAGGAACGGACAGAAACCGAGGGGGCTCGTGGTCGACGAATGCGTGGCCAAAGGCACTTCTGTCCGTACGCCCGCTGGAGATGTCGACGCTGAAGAGGTTCAGAGAGGCACTGTTCTGACTTCTGTGTTTGTGGGGCTAGGGCAACATCCCAGGCTGACTTGCAGCTCGGTTCTATTGAAGAGAACCTATAATCCAAACATGCTGATAGAGATCAGGGCGGAAGGCGGCAACGCCGTCGAAGTCACGGCAAACACCAAGTTCTTCGGCAGGAGACGAGGAGTTCGCTCGTGGCTCGGAGCTTGTGATCTTCGCTCCGGAGATCTCATCCTGTCAGGAGAGTGTCAGGAAGCGGATTTCGTAAAGGTCAGAGGAACAACCAAGAAACGAGCGAAGCCCGTATATGATTTCATGGTTATTCCCGACCACGACTATATTGCCAATGGTTTGGTTGTTCATAATTCCCACAACTTGCCTGCCCTGTCGGCTTCCCTTTCCTCAAGGCGACTCAAGATCATTGATATCCAAGAAGCTCTCCTAGAGGCAATCTCTCTCAAATCGCCACTATGTAGGTTTACCGAGCGATTCTTGCGAGTCCTGAAGGAAACCAGAGCGACCACGCCTGTGACGGTGGAGACCAGATGGCTTGACGACAGGATTAGAGAAGCGAGCGGCGGCGTTGATCCGATAGTTGTCATTGAGTCCATCAGAACCTTGTCGGAGGTAGCACAGGGTAGGATCATATCCCAAGGAGGACTGCAGGAAAGTGCTCTAGCACGCCTTCATTCCTTTCTGAGAGGCACAATTCAGGCTTCTCCTGACGGCCTGCTTCAGTATGTTCCGCGCGACCGGTTCTCTGACGACTACCTAGAGATGTCGTGGTGGAATACTTGGCTCGGCCGAGGAATGTTCAGGGGGTTTCGATCCACGATCCACGCCTCAGGAACTAATGATTGGCCCGATGCCTATGCTACGCTGGTGAATCTGCCAGGGAAATACGAGGTCGTGGAAGCGAGCTTCCCGCTGAAGCCAGAGTATTGTTTTGTAGGTGTGCTGAAGAGCGTGACGAGTCAAGAGGAGTCGCGGACGGAGGATAATTACAGGGAGTACTCGGGGGCGCTGGCCGATGTGATCAACTTCCTCAGGGGAAAGACGGCACTCTTCGCGACAAGCTTTGAGGTATTGGGCGAGCTAGCGGCAGTTGGATTGGAGTCCAAGCTCTTGGCCAAGTCCTATTGGGAGTCCAGAGACATGGACAGCTACCAACACGAGATGATGCTGGAGGATTTCTCCAGAGAAAAAGGGCCATCGGTCCTGGTCGGTGTCATCGGAGGGAGGAGCGGCGAAGGGGTAGACTTCGGACCAGGTGTGTTGAACAACTCTATCGTGTTTGGAGTTCCGTTCCCAGAGCCAAGTCCGTTGATGCGAAGATACGTCAAGTGGTTGGATGGCATATCCCATGGAAAAGGCAGTGAATATGGCTACGTCTATCCGGCAGTCGTAAAGGCAGCGCAAGCCCTAGGCAGGGCACCTAGGTCACCCCAAGACCGGGTCGTGTGCATTCTCGCCGACAAGCGTTTCTCCGAAAGTAGGTTATTGAGCAGATTCCCTTCATGGATACGAAACAACTACAGGGGGGCATATGACAACCACGATGATCTTATCCGAGAAGTGGAAAGGTTTTATTCGGACAGCTCCTGTCACGAATAGTGTACGTTGCCGAGGAGTGAACAGACAAGGTTAAGGCAACTTCTTACGAAGCTGGGCCCGGTAATTCAGATCGACGGCCGTCTGGACAACCAGTTTGAGATATCGAGGCAAATCACGAAGGCCGGCACCAAACCTATTCTATTCAGAAGGCCTTTCGGAGGACAAGAGGAGATCGTCGCTAACCTCTACGCATCGAAGAGCGAGGTTGCACTTTGTCTGAACCTCCAAGAGAAGGAAGTTCTCAGTCTGCTCGGACGCACCGTGGCAAAGCCTACCGGAGAATACGTGAAAACTGACATGGGCCTGTTTCAAGAGACAAAGAAATCGGTGCTCCCAACGTTTCAGTACTATAAGTCTGACGCAGGCAAGTATGTGACGAGTTCAGTTTTGGTTGCACAGGACCCTGACACTAAATTCGTTAACATGTCAGTCCATAGGATGCTGGTCTTGAACGACAGGAGATTCGCTGTTAGGATGGTCGAGGGACGCCATCTACACAGGATATTCGTGAGGAACAAGGAAAGAGGTGAAGATACCCCCATTGCAGTGCTCGTGGGTTGTATGCCAGAGGTGATGATTGCGGCCTGCTGCCAGTCAGCATGGGGAGAAACCGAGATGAAGCTGGCTAGCGCCTTGGCTGGCGGGTCTTTGGATATAGTTGAACCACCGGGTTTGGACTTTGCCGTGCCCGCCCGAGCTGAGTACTTGATGACCGGCACCATATCGAAGGACCAAGTGACTCCAGAGAGACAGGTGGATATTCTGGGAACTCTGGACTCGGAGAGGAGACAACCTGTTGTCAGCGTGACGGGGTTCTTCTACAAGGAAGACCCGATTTACCATGCGATTCTGCCAGGCGGATATGAGCATAGGGTTCTCATGGGTATGCCCCGCGCCGCGGCCATCTGGGTGGGTTTAGAACGCAGAGGGATTGCTGTAGAAGATCTGTCTTTGACGCCAGGGAGTGGGGGGTGGCTACATTGCGTAGTCAGCATAAAGAAGAAATCAAAGACGGACGGCAAAGATGCGATTCTGACCGCCCTGAATTCGCACGGTTCCGTCAAGGGTGTTGTAGTTGTAGATGATGATGTGAATCCTAATGAATACGAGGACGTAGACTTTGCGCTTGCCACTAGACTGAGCAACAAGGGGCAACTGATGTGTTTCGAGGGACTCAGAGGATCGACGCTTGATCCATCCGCAGACAAGGAGAGTTATGCTACCCTGAAGTGGGGGCTGGATCTCACCTTGGAACTCGGATCGGACAGGAACCGGTTCAGGAAGGAACGTCTTGTTTGATGGTGAGTCCCTGTGAGGGGAATAGACAAAGAGCGTCTCCTAGAGCTTCTCTACCTGCCATTCAGGGCATCTGGAGAAAGGCCCAGTCTCGTTCGCATTGATAGAGCACATGTTTCCGGAGTGTCTTACCTCAACTTGGGTGAGGCAGGCCTTCATCTCCTGCACGACATCTCAGAGACCGGCATGAAGGTGAAAGCCAGGACAACTCTGAACCCCTGCTTCGTTGAATTGTCAGAAGAAGGAAGTAGGTTCTGTGATGCCTTGACGTTCGAGAAGCAGAACGAGATCGCTCAGTGCTTCAATAAGATGGGGGTCATCCCAACCTTCTCGTGCACACCCTATCTGCAAGGTAACGTTCCGAAGCGAGGGGAGCATTTGGCTTGGGCCGAATCTTCCGCTGTCCTCTATTCGAACTCGGTCATAGGAGCTTGGACGAACAAGGAAAGTGGTATCGGGGCACTAGCAGCTGCGTTGATTGGAGCAACTTCCAGAACAGGGGTGCACCTTCCTGAGGGCAGAGAGCCCCAGCTGAGAATCGAGTACGCAGGGGACGTGGATGACGAGGTCAAAGCTGGTGCTCTAGGTTACGCCGTGGGAGAGGCGTCTGGAGATAGGATACCATTTGTAAGATCCGAAGGCTTGCTGGTGAGGAGTAATACGATCGAGTTCTTGGCTGCATTGGGGACGAGCGGAGGTGCGCCCATGGCAGTGATCGAGAGTGTATCGCCACTCGCGCGGAGATACCCCCGCAAGAGGCCAACGAGAACAGCCCTATCCGAACACGACATAGCGGAAGTGCTTGAACGGTTCACACTGGGAAACAACCCTGAGGCCGTGTTGATTGGCTGCCCGCATCTGATTCGTCCCTCTGTCCGAGAGCTGTCTGAATTGAGGAACAGAAGATCACACCTACCGGTCTACGTCTTCACCTCAAGGCTCACGAAAGCGAGACTGGCCAAGAGTAATATTCTTGATAAACTTCTGGAGGATGGAGTGCACATCGTGGCTGACGCCTGTATTATGTGGTGTGGGTTGAAGACGCTGGGCTACAGGACAGTTGTCACCAACTCTGTTAAGGGGGCACACTATCTTAGAAATCAGATGCACATCGAAGCGGGCTTGAAGCCACTGAAAGAGCTGACGAGGGAGCTGGAATGAAGACACACAGAGTCAAGACAATCGTCGCGGGAGGAGCCAAGGGAAAGATACTCAAGTCAGATCTTCCGTTGTCATTCCTAGGAGGAGTAGATCCTGAGACAGGGCGGGTGACCGAGGAAGGGCACGTGCTGCGCGGAGAGATAATCGCCGGAACGATCTTTGCACTACCTCACAGCAAGGGAAGCACGGTAGGGAGCTATGTCCTGTATTCGCTGGTAGCTCACGGAGTAGCTCCCTTGGCTATTCTGATGAAGAAGATGGACATGGTGACGGCAACGGGATGTGTGCTCGGTGAAATCCCGCTTGCTATCGTGACTGACAAAACCTGGTCCAGCCTGAGAAACGGAGGGTCGGCTGAACTATCCGCCACTTCACCCACCTTGAGACTTTCAGAATGATATCCTCAATGACGTTGGCTGTTCCCCGAATATTCTCTTGGCTGCATCGGCAACTTCTCCCCTGGCCTCAGACGTAGTGTAGACTCTCGCAATATCAACGAATCCTCTAAGGCCCCTGGCCACCTCTGATACCCCGTACAGTGACTTCTCCACAAGCTTGCCGTTCTCCCTGAAAGCTACAGGTATGACTGTACCTCCCTTCTCCTCATAGACGGGCCTGTAGGGAAGTGATGGAACAGAAGACAGATCAAGCACAACCAAGTCATTGTCGACGCCGGCCATTTTCGCTATTTGCTCCTCAAGCTCCTCCCTTATTCCGGGGTTGGTTATGAGCCCGGACATCGCCTTGTTGTCATGATACATGAATGACTCGTACGTGGATTTGAAGAGGTTCCGTGAGCGTAGCCTGCCCATCAACTCTTTGGCTTTTTTCATTGTCCCAGTGTTCTCTTTGCTCCGAACGATAGATTGCATCACGTACCAGTCATCAAGAATCAGGAAATCCTCTACGTCCTTGAACGCCGTCAGCCCTAGGCTCTCGTTCGCAAGTTGCATCGCTCTAGATACCATCACTCCGGCAGCCCTAACCGTCTTGTGAAAGTAAACCGCCTTGAACATCATGTAACGGGCAAAGTAGAATGATTCCAGAGCGTAGAGTGAAGTCGAATCTATGGCCAGTGTCTTGTCCAGTGCAACCAGCGAATCCACCAGACGGTCGGCGTCAATGTAGCCGTATTCGACGCCGGTATGAATGGAATCTCTGACTAAATAGTCCATCACATCAGCATCAAAATACCCCGAGACGATCTGGTTCAATAGAGGATTCGCGGTCTGACTCTTGCCTGATGTCAACTCAGAGATCTCCTTTGGATCTTGCCCACTGGCGCTCAGCACGTCAGCTACCGACGATTTGGTGACTATCCACTTCGCGAGATCTTCGTGCGTCATTCCTCTCTTTACGGAGAGCAAATCCTCGTACATGTGAGAGAACGGCCCATGACCCACATCGTGCAACAGAGCTGCCACCCTCACCTTCTCTATGTCGTCCTTCCCGATCGCAGAGGCCGACAGAAGCACCCGGGCCATTTTGCCAGCCAAATGCATCACTCCTAGCGAGTGTGGGAATCTAGAGTAGTCAGCCCCGGGATACGTGAGTTCAGCGTACGACAACTGCTTGATTCTCCGAAGTCTTTGAACGGAGGGCTCGTCCATGACCTGTCTCTCGAGTTCGGAGAAGCCGATGTACTTGTGGACAGTGTCCCTGACCTCGCCTATCATCTCCATATGTTAACAAATCTCCCTCCAGTTTAATAATCCTTCTAGGGCTAATCGGTATTGTCATGCGAAGGGGGAAACTGATCGCTTTTGAGGGCATCGATGGAAGCGGCAAGACAACCATGTCTACGCGAGCCTACCAAGCCGCAAAGAACAAGGGGGCCCAGGTTTTGTACACTTTCGAACCGACCTACTCTAAGGTCGGTAGCATAATCCATCTTGTGCTGAGCGGCGACATCGAGGCCTCCGGGGAGTTCCAAGCGTTGATGTTCGCTGCAGATAGGATCAATCACTTTCAGACTGAGATCGAGCCAGAATTGAATGCGGGTAGGCATGTGTTGGTCGATAGGTACGTTCACTCCTCGATTGCATATCAAGGTGTACTGCTGAATGATGAGGAGTGGGTCAGGAGCATCAACAGGGGTGCTCCAACTCCTGACCTTGCCATATACATCGACGTAGATCCTAAGACCGGCTTGAAGAGGAGGGGCACACGGAGCATATACGAGAAACTGGATTTGTTGGGCGACATCAGAGCAGCATACAAGAGGATGGTGACGCGTGGAGAGTTGGTCGAAGTCGACGGATCCAAACCCGAAGAGCTGGTCTTCGACGAGGTCTGGAAACTCGTAGTTGATGAGCTGAGGCTATAGAGCAGTATCCTTTTCCTCTTCCGTCTCCTTGGTCAATATCTCCCTTATCTTGTTCGCCTTGACCTTCCCGATCCCTTCAACCTCCATAAGTTCAGCCGCTGACTTGTTGAAGACCTTCAAGGGCGAGCCGAACTTCTTCAGCATCTTCTCAGCAGTTGTTTTCTCCACGTTTGGTAGCCCGGACAATAAGTAGAGCTGCGACTCCCTGATGCTCGACGGCTTTTTTGTCTCCCTGACCCTGGGGAACTTCTTACGTTCAACTTGTTCCCTCTGAGCTATCCTAAACAGGTACATCGCCGCCTCTTGTGGGGTTGGTACCTGGAGGATTGGTATTCCATAGTCAAACATGATCGAGATCAGTGCCCCCCTTAGGGCGTTGGGGTGGAGCCCTGATTCCGTGAGGAGATCTGACCCTTCCAACAGTAACACGGGGTTGAAGTAGGTGTCTTTCAGCTGCTTCGCTTGTTCGAACAGTCTCCCATCCACTATTGAAGAAGCAAAATCCTTCGACGTCTTTCTTTCGACGGCGATGTCCTCAGAGAGAATGTAGTCCCCTACCTCGATGGTGTCGAACTGCAAAGAGGCACCCAAGTTACTGAGCTCAACCACCACCTGAGAACCCCTTTCTCTCTCGTCCACTATGATCCTGACCCCAGGTGTGCCCTCTGTGGACGGTACGATGAACCTGGAGAGGTTCGAGCTGTCACTCTTGATCTTAGTAGACAGTGACTTCACTAGCGCCCTCATGGACTTCTCCCTTTTTCTTGCTATCCACAGATATCTTTCGTCGGAGGTGCCTGAGAAGAATAATAGATATGCATCCCCCGGTGCGAACCTAGCCGTTCTACCGAGGCGTTGAACCAATCTTATGGCGCTTGGTGTGTTGTCATAGAAGACAACGACATCCGCGCCAGCGATATCTAGACCTTCCTCTCCCACCTGAGTCGCTATGAGGGCACCAGCTGGGCCCCCCCGGAACTCCTCCAGTACCTCGCGCTGTTCTCTCTGTGACATCCCCCCGCTCTGCCCAGACGTCCTTTGTCCGACTAGCAATCGGGCGGTTGCGAGCCCTTTCTTTTCTAGGAAGCTGAGAACTTCATCCGCACAGGAACGATAGGAAACGAAAACAATCGCCTTCTTTCCCCCTTGGACGACCTCGCTATCCAAGACGTTGCCTAGTTCGACTAGTTTAGGATTCGGGGGATCGAGCCTGAGTTGGAGCTTCGCGAGTTCGACCGCATCTAGCACTCGCTTCGTCTTCAGAAGCTGCTTCAAAGACTTCGCGCTGCCGCTCCTCCCAGCCTGCTCCATCTGAGAGGACACGAAATCCAAGAACAGCGTCGGACCACCCAAGTCAAGCCTCTCGATCATGAGCAGAAGCCTTCTTGCTGTTGCCAGTGTCTTCACTGCATTCAGTAGCTCGTAATCCTGTGAAGCGACGGCCTTCCTCCTCAGTGCGATCATTCTCTCTGTTATCGATCTGAAAGTCGGACGAAGACCACGCAACTCCTCTCTAGTGGACTGAGAGTATAACAGCGCGTTCAGCTCGCTCATGAGCAACGTCCTGGCCTCCGACATGGCTGGCGGCATAGAGACTGGAACGAGGTGGGTGTTGACCTTCTCGATGTACTTACTTACCGACGCATCTTCCTCTGATCTCGCGAGAATTCGGACAGCGTTGAGGTTAGTCGAGAGTTCCGCCAGCCGTCTCGGATCTCCGGGCGAGGCGGTGAACCCCACGACGTGTGCCCCCTCCCTCTGCGAGGAATAGATCCGGACTATTGGGACGTAAGCGTAATTTCCCACGGCCCGATGAGCTTCGTCTAGTATTATCGTCGAGGTTCTGTCGAGCTTGATCTTTCCTTGGGTGAGCTCACTCAAGATGAGTTGAGGTGTTGCGATCAGAAGTTTCGGGAGAGAACCCTCCCTCGCTGCCAGAGGAACCTCACCCGTCCACAGTCCTATGTTACTTTCATCCAACTTCAGAATGCGAACCATGAGGTCATGGTGTTGCTGACAGAGAGGTTTTGTCGGTGCTAGTATTATGACCGAAGCTCTCGGATCCGCGTTAAGACGTTCTGCTACGATTAGGGCAGCCACAACTGTCTTACCCAGACCAGTTGGCAAAGCGACCAGTGCATTAGTACCTAAAGCTGAGCGAGCTAGTTCGACTTGGTAATCCCTCCATTCGACGCTGCCCTTTCTGATCAGTGGGTGCTCTAAGTGTGAGGCCTCTTTGGTGAAGGGTCCGCCATCTAGACTCATCTGCCCCTGTTCACTTTTCCCCCAAAAGAGCCAGTATCTCTCTGATGCATGAAACTAGGTTCTTAATCTCGTTAGGGTCCTTAGCGTCCTTGAGGGCGTCAACCATCAGAGCGAGTTTCTGCTTCAATATGTTGTCCAGTTCACCGGTTATACTTCCCTTTTCTGCTTGTTCCTTGGACACTGTCTGCTTGCCAGCAGTCCCGCTGTCCGGTGAGTAGCCACAGGACGCGCAAAGTATCTTTCCGTCCTTCAACTTGAAGAGAGGTGCTCCGCAGTTCGGACATGATTTGGAAAGCATCGTGGCACCTGCGGACAGTAATTCCGCCATTTTGTGAACGCCATCACTTGACATTATCCTTTAATAATGGAGAAAAGGCGACCATATAGAAATTTCGGAGGCATGACCGATGACGACTGCAAAACAAAGGAAACTACAGAACGAGCAAGAGATTCTGAAGGTCGTTGAGTCGATCAAGGTCGTGCAGGCAGACCTGACCACACCCAAGAATGTGAAGAAGCTCGTGAAGGAGACGATCGATCGACTGAGCAGGACGGATCTCTCACCGGGAATAAAGGCGGCCTCAGCAATACAACTGCTAGAGGAAGCTAATCAAGACTCGAATTTGTCCATGCTGTCGAGGACCAGAATCTGGAATGCCTTGACCAAACTGGAAACCATTAAAGACTGACCTCGATTTGTTCTACCCGGTCGCGAGGGTGGCCGAGCCAGGAAAAGGCGCGAGACTTAAGATCTCGTGGCGAAGGCCTACCCGGGTTCGAAAGAGCCCCGAGAATCCCGGCCCTCGCACCATTTCTCTCATGAGATTTATCAGGTCGAAGGTTAAAATATCAGAAGCTCGCGACTGGCACTTGGGCCCGTGGCCTAGTCAGGATCAAGGCGGCAGAGCAAAGCGCTGATCCTCCTAAGTTGCAAATCCTGGGTTCAAATCCCAGCGGGCCCGCTCGGCAAATGATGCCACTTGGAAGCGGGCGGCACCGAGAAGACCAACGGTTTTTATACGTAAAGAACCTCGGCTATGAAGTCACAGGTTTGGAAGAAGAGAGAATCGAGATTCAGATAGATGGGATCCTTCGGGGGAACGATGTGTTTGTCACCAATCCCGAACAGGTGAAATGGCTTACCGAGCGGGGATTTGGCGTGGGCGACGAACAACTGCGCCTTTCGCTTCCCGAAGCACTATTCTTGATCGAAATCAAACGGCTTACTCTGCTATCAGGGAAGGGGATCGCCTACACCTTCGAGGATTTGGCAAGAAAGGCCAACAAGCTCGACAGAAATTCATGGTACAAGTACTTAGTGTTGAGAGACCTCCGCACGAGAGGTTACATAACTAGGGAGGGGTACGGGATTGGAATAGATTTCAACGTATACGAGAAAGGAGAGTATCCGCAGGAGGCACCCAAGTTCCTCGTCGTGGGCCTCTGTGAAGGAGCACCGGCTGCTTTTGGAAAGATGGTTGAGATACTGAAGAGGGCCCAGTCCAACAGGAAGACACTCATATTGGCTGTGATAGATAGGAGGAATGAAATGGTGTATTATTCAATATCGAGGTCGCTCGTGTGATGAATGCAAGGGTTCTGCTGAAGATAGTCCGCCCGGCTGATGTTTTTCTCTTGGGAATCGGTGTCATCGTAGGTTATGTCGTCTCCACGGGAACGCTGCAGATCTCCATTGAATTGCTGGCAGGAGCGGTGTCGTGCGGCCTGTACACCGCCTTCGCAATGGTTACCAATGACATAATTGACATGGAAGCGGACAAGGTGAACGAGCCCAATCGACCTATACCCTCGGGAAAGTTGAGTCCAAAGGAGGCGTTGATCTACTCGTTTGTCTTGCTAGCACTGGGCGTAGTGATGGCCGGCTTCACCAAGAACATCTGGTTCCTTTCTGTTCCTCAAGTCGTCGCCTTGGCCAGTGTGGTCTACAATCTGTACCTAAAGAGGATTGGATTCTTGGGTAACATCCTTGTCAGTACTTTGGTTGCTTCTTCGTTCATAGGGGGAGGGCTGATAGCGGTTGGTCACATCGAAACCTACCTCATGCTCTTTGCACTTATGGCATTCGTAGGCAATCTCGGGCGAGAAGTTCACAAGGGTATAGCAGATGTGGAAGGAGACAGAAGCAAGGGAGTCATGACCATAGCTGTGGCTTACGGCGTTCAGAAAGCTAAGTGGCTGGCTGTATCTCTGTATATCACCGCTATCCTGTTGGCCTTGATACCGATCGCGCTGGGAATCACAAACGGATACTACCCCTATGCGATAGCGGTCGTGGCTATCCTCCTTGTGGCCTCCTCAGTGAGAGTGTTGAGGATGCAGAAGTCAGAAGAATTGAGGAAGGAGAAGAACTTGGTCAGAGTGTGGATGTTGTTCGCCTTGGTTGCGTTTGTAATAGGTGCACTGAGAATTTGAAGATCAGCAAGCGGGCAGTACAGCCACTCAAGGGATTCAGGGAGCTGTCACCAGAGGATTTCTTGAAGAAGAAAGAAATCATCGAGAGAAGCAGGGAAATCTTCCGCTTGTACGGGTACGAGGAAATTGAGATCCCCACTGTGGAACCCTCCGCGCTGATAGACCTGAAGTCAGGCGAGGAAATACGGCATCGTATGTTCAAGTTCAGAGACCTTGGAGGCAGAAATGTCGTCCTCAGGCCAGAAGGTACTCCTTCGGTAGCTAGATATGTTGTCACCAAACTCAGAGGTAAACCATTCCCAGTAAGGCTGTCGTATGTATCCAACATGTTCAGATATGATGAACCCCAGAGAGGGAGGTTCAGAGAGTTTACGCATGTTGGGTTCGAACTCTTCGGTTCCGGCAGCCCGCTCGCGGATATGGAGATACTGGAAGTCACATCGATGCTGCTCTCTGGTCTCGGGTTCGCCGACTTCGAAGTGAAGATGGGAGACCAAGGCACGCTCAGGGCAGTATTGGAGAAATCCGGCATCAGAGGCTTGTCGCAAGATCGCCTACTCGGCATGATTGACAGGAACGAAGAAAAGGAGATCTCCAGAGTCTTGCGGAAAAGTCCCCCAGGGCTTGCGAAACAGATGAAGGAACTGACTGGCATAAGAGGAAATGATGTTGGTAGAGCGTTCGATATGGCGAATGATCTGGCTAGCGGGATTCCTAAGGCAGAACAAAGTCTCACGGAATTTCGCGAGTTGGTGGATTACTGCAATACGGTGACCGGTGGGAAGGTATCAATCGACTTCGGATTCGCTAGAGGAATCGAGTACTACACCGGAATGATATTCGAGGTATATGTTAAAGGTCTGAACGTTGCGGTAGCGGGCGGCGGCAGATACGATGGATTGTGTTCTCTATTCGGGTCAGACATCCCTGCCGTGGGAGTTGCGATTGGTGTGGATAGGCTCGCCTTAGGAGATGAATTTCCCAAGATCGAACTTGACTCTCCCGCCGCTATCGTCCTTCTCTTAGATCAAGGGCTCACAGGATATGGAACCAAGGTTGCGAGAGAACTTAGGAGCAACGGCGTTTCAACTCTGTTTGATCTGTCCACAGGGTCCCTTTCCTCCAAATTGGAGAAAGCAGCGAAGAGGAGGATCAGATTTGTGCTATTGATCGGACAGAAGGAGACGAAGGGCGGAATCGTGACCGTGAAGGACTTGACGACTGGAACACAACAGGCCGTACCGTTAGATGGCGTCGCGCAGTTCGTCCGCCAAGGGCTTCTCCCGACATAGTAGTCTGACGGATTCGAATGCGCTCGAAGAGACCTTGAAGAAAATACTCAAAGGGAGCTTGACAGTAAGAGATGAATGCGGGCCCGGAGGGATTTGAACCCACGATCTCCGGCTTAGAAAGCTTACGCATTAACTTCGACGCCTTAATCCTGACTAGGCTACGGGCCCTAACAGGTCGGCCCCCTTTGGGACAATAAGCTTTCTGCTGGGAGACCTTCATTCCAAGTAGAAGGACGGCCTCAGAGGTTCAGCTAGCTTTGCCTTCTTGCCTGGATCGGGAATGTCCGGACCTTCTTCATATACCTCCACCCTCTTGAGTCCAAGTTCATTGGCGAGGAACCAGATGCTGTTTCTGAGGGTGCTAGATTCGTCAATCCCGCTCAAGCGTGACAGCAAGTCCGCGGCGTTCCCTTCCTTGGTTTTGTCCATCATTTTCGTCAGCATCTTCTGAACGGCGGGTATCTCCTTACCTTGCCCTTGACCTCGTAGGTCTGTTATTACTGAATTGAGTATCTGCTGTGCTGTCTCACCGCGAACTAAGCGCTCCAAGCAGGATGTGACCATCTTTCGTTTCCAACTCGAAGCTACATAGATGTAGGCTCGGGTAGGTCGAACGGGGATAACTTTCAGGACGTTCTGTATGTCTTCCATCAAGCCGAGGATGTATTCTTCTTCAGCCTCGGCCGCCTTGTCCTCTGGAAACTCCCCAGGGGATGGCCAAGGTGAATTGACCACAAATCCCCTCATTTCTAGTGTTGCCCACATTTCCTCAGCCGCATGTGGAGCGAATGGAGATAGGAGTCTGGCCCAACAGGCCAGAGTCTTAGAAAGAGTGTCCTTGCTGGGAGACGGTTGTCTTCTCAGATACCACCTGATATCTGATCGCAGCCCGTAGAGGGTCTCAACCGCGGCCTTACGGAGCTGGTGTCCTTCCAAGAAAGTGGTGATGTTCTTCACTCTCTTCCCCACGGTCGAGAGTAACCATCTATCTGTGATCGAATTCCCTGATGGACTGGTCCTCAACCTCCCGAAATCATCTTGAATATCTGATATTGAGTTCAGCAGCTGGATGCAGGCCAATGCATTCTCTTTCTTCCAATCTGGGTCATCAAGGTCGTCGGCAGCGAGAAGCCCTGTTAACCTAGTTGCGTCTGCGCCATATTCTCCAACTGCCTTCGAGAGGGGGATGAAAATGCCCTTGCTCTTGTGCATGGCCTCCCCTTCGATGCTCATGAATCCATTCACCGTGATAGCCTTCGGCCAATACTTCTCCGGAAAGATGGCAGTGTGATGGAAAATGAAGAAAGGAAGATGATTCCCGACTAGATCTTTCGCAGACCCTCGGAGATCTACCGGATACCAGTATTCGAAGTCCCTCTTGACCTCGCGGAGTGTTTCCACTGGGATCTTAGCTGATGCAGATACCTCAGTTTCTTTGCCCTTTCCTAGCATGACATAGTCGAAGAACTCAGGCAAGAGGTTCTCCGCGACAAGCCGTCCAGAATTGACGAACTTCGCCACGATGTAGTAAGCCATGTAGATTGTTGAGTCACTCAGAGTTTCGACCATGTAGCTCGGATCCCACGGCAATCTTGTTCCTAGTCCCGACGTCCGAACGAACGCCCAGTCATCATACCAATCGATAAACCATTCCAAGTTCTTTCTGACCTCCTCCGGATGAATTGACATCCGTTCCAACGCACTCTTTGTCTTCTCCTTCCATCGTGGGTCAGAGTATGCTAGGAGGTACTGGTCGGTCAATACCTTGACATAACATCTGGTTCCACATCTACATATCACTGGAGACGGTAACTCCAGCATTTCGCCACCTCTTCCTATCTCCTTCAGCAACTGCGCAGCTTGTTCCTTAGCCTGCCTGACGGGCAATCCAGACAGCGGGCCGGTGTTCTGCAGAGTGATGCCATGCAGGAATTCTTCGCGGTATACACCGGCTGTGGCCTGTTCGAGTTTCTTATCTCGTTGATCTGTTATTCCCATCTGCTTCACGACAACCTCAGACGGATTCGTACCGTATCGTTCGGTCGTAATGATTGAGATTGACTGGATCTTGGTGATATCATCGACATTCATACCGTAGTGCTTCGCTGTTTGAGATGCGACCTTTTTCAGGTCCTCAAGCGCTACATAATCGTAGGGAGCATGCGCAGGGACGCTGTACACGACTCCGGTTCCAAGTTTAGGGTCGACGAACCCAGCAGGGAGTATGGGGACCTCCTTGTCTGAGAGCGGAGCGCCTGCAATCCTCCCGATCAGGGCTTCTCCCTTGAATGAACTCAATATCGCGACCTTTCTCCCCAGCTCGGAGAGTTTTCTCGCCGCGTCCTCGCTCACCACCCATTTCTCCCCGTCCACCTCGGCAGACACATACGTGGCATCGGGATTCAGCCACACGTTCGTAACGCCGAAGATAGTCTCGGGTCTGAACGTCGCTGCCACCAGATAACCATAATCTTTGACCTTGAATTTGACCAAACTGAACACAGTCGGGAAAACTCCTTCGCCCTCTAGCCTGTCGTGATCTCCGGTTGCGCTCTTGTCCTTTGGACACCAGACAACAGGGTGCTTTCCACGTTTTATGTAACCGTTATCTCTGAGCCTGAGATACTGCCACTCTACATACTTACTGAAACACTTATCATAACTCGAGGTATGAAACTCTCGCCGCCAATCTATTCCAACACCCAGCTGTTTGACTGCTTCCTTGTTATGCTGCGTGTAGTAGTGGGCCATGTTCAGAGGATCCTTGAAGGTCTTCACCACCTCTTCTGGTACTCCGTCCATGTCCTTCAGTATGTGAATCGTCATCTCATCACCCTCGCTTATCCTCTCGGATATGCCTGCTATGGTAACACCAGTCCAGTGCCAAGCGAATGGAAATAACACGTTGTATCCCTTCGCTCTGAAATATCGGGCTAGGACATCCAGCCTAGTAAGTGTGTAGGCTGTCCCGACGTGGACGGGACCACTCATGTAGGGGAAGGGAAACGTCACTAAGTACTTCATCCTAGAGGGATCTGTGTCGGCTTCGTACACCTTGGCCTTCTCCCACTGATCCTGCCATTTCTGATCATTCATTCCTGGCGCTCTGGAACTCATGCTCACTTAGGTCGGCTCTGTGGTGCGAGTAATAAGCGTAAGATTTCCTCCTTCAATTTGCTCACCTCAGTACCGCTGGACACACCGCCCTTTCCGAACCTATCACGTCCCCCGCCTCCCCCTTTGAAGGTGACACCTACAACCTTCGCCACCTCTGCCGCGGTCAGTCCAGAGTTTGGTTTTGCCTTCTCGCCATAGATCAAGGCGAACTCCGGAAACTGCCCAGCCGAGGATACAACAATCGAAATCACGTCTGGTCTAGAAGAGGCCAACTCCCTCGAGATGGCAATGAGATCGTTTACAGGACGGTACTTATCCTCATAGAAACTCACCTTCATTCCTGCGACGGTTTCTGCTGACCCTCTAAGCCTCTCCGCCAACTGTTTTGCCTCCGACTGCTTTACGAGTTCTAGCTCCTTCCTTGCGGTCTGCAGATCATCCAGCATCCGCCTTGTGGTCTTCACGACTTGCGCCCTATCAGTTCTCATGATTTCAGCGATTTGTTTCGTCGAACTTTCCTCCTCTTGGAATCTGCTGAGCGATGATAGACCCGTTGTGAACGAGATCCTCACTACTCCGTCCTGGATCTTGTCGACATTCACTATCTTGATCATGCCAATCTGGCCGGTATTGCTCACGTGAAGACCACCGCAGGCCTCGACCTCATATTCCCCGACCGACACAACGCGAATTATCTTTGAGGGAACGACACCTCCTTGGTAGATTCTGAAACCATACTTGCTTTCTGCCTCTGTCCTGCCGAGTAATTCAATCCTGACTGGAACGACCTTCATCACTAATCTGTTCGCAAGATCCTCTATCTTTCTAATCTCCTCGTCTGTCAGAGCGTCGTAGTGGGTCACATCCAGTCGCGACTCTTGAACTCCTTTCTGGGCACCGTGTTGCCACAGATGGCTACCGAGCGTCATCCTAGCGGCCCAGTTCACGATGTGAGTACCAGTGTGTGCTCTCCTCAAGGCCATTCTTCTGTCCTCGTCAACCTCAAGGGCCGCCTTTGTCCCTGTTCTTGGCAAGGGACCCGCGACCCTGTGAATGATTACCCCGTTCTGGTTCTCCAAGGCCGTCACCTTGATCTCTGTCGTATCGTATCTGATCTTGCCGGTATCAGAGGGCTGGCCACCACCCTCTGGGTAGAATATCGTCCTGTCAAACACGACTCCGTCCGGCTTGACAGTTGCCAGCACAACACCTTCAGATTTCAGCAGCTCAGGATCCTCATAGTATACCTTCTGGGTCTGAGGCAGCTTTTCTAACCCCGGTACCTTGTCCTCAGTGTGAGTGGGAGTTTGCAGTTGTTTCGTATGCTTAGCAGCTACCAGACTGTAGAAGTCCGGCGGGACGACCACCTTCGCCCCAGTGGTTTCCAGAATGTCTGACACTTCCTCCGGGGTAATGCCCTGTGAGTCGTACAGCTGGATCAGCCGGTCACGTTGGAATGCTGCTGGGCCTTCTTCGCGTTGTATCTTCTCAACCAGCTCTACTGAACGCTCGTAATTTTTCTTATACTTCTCCATTTCAACAGATGCCACTTTCAGAATCTCTGATCTTTGTTGGCCTAGGTGTGGAAATTGGGAGGACCAATGGTCAATCTGCATGGTGACAACCTCGGAGAGCAAGTCGAGCAGGCCTAGTGATCTCATCATCCTCGCCGATCGTCTGAAGAGGAGGCGCGCCAGATACCCCACTCCGACATTCGATGGAACAACACCCTCGGAGAGGATGAAGACGAGGCTCTTGGTGTGATCTGCCACCCTGAAGATCCGTTCAAGCGGATCAATTCTTTCCTCTAGCGCTTTAGGCGTGAGTCCCAGTTTCGATGCGACAGCTGACCTGATAGAAGGAAGATCACCTCGGTTGTTGCCTATTCCTGACAGTGTTTCGATGTATTTGCGGGTGAATGCTTCGTCTATGTCAACGTGTGCCTCTTTCGAAAGGAAGTGCACGACCTTAGGGTGTACTACGAACATCGGGCTTGGAACCCCCGAGGTCACCCAAAGCATGCGTTCGATCCCATACCCAGTGTCCACGGTTCGTATCGGGGACTCAGAGAGCTTTCCCTCTTCGGATGTCTTGAACCGCATGAACACTAGGGTGGCTACTTCCAGCCCACCGGTGATTACCTCGAAGCAAGGGCCTGCGTTTCCTCCCCCGAACCACGCTGACTCCTTGTAGATCACATCCTCGCCCGGTATCCCCATTGCCTTGCCGAAGAACTCGTGGCACAAACTGACGGTCTCTTCCTTCCAGTAGACCTCCTTCTCCCGAGAATTGAACGCGTGATGGCCTCCCATCTCGAATATGCTCATGTGTCTTCCGAAGGTGAGTCCGACGTTGTCAAGATCGACGAGACGGATGCACGGCTGAGATACCACCAGGGGATTCGCAGGCGGCGGTATCATCCCGTCCGTCACATAAGGCTGGAAGTCAACTATGCTCGCGTCGGTTAGGTAAAGATCATTCCTCCACCTAGATACCACGGGGTACGGAGAAACAACGGTATGGCCCTTGTTCTTGAAGAACGAGAGAAACCTGTCGCGAGATTCGTTCAGATCGCTCGTCTTCTTCCCCATGGGCTTGCCGATGAAGGAGTAAGGGACCAGCGGACTTTCGCCACATTGTCCATTGAAATCTTGGTGAACCCAGTAGAAATCACCGTCGATCTCACTCTTCCTTCTCACATACCCTAGCGATTTGAAGATCTTGAGCGAGTATTCCTCTGGAGGGAAGGATTGCATTCGAGAAGGAACGGATACCTGTCCTTAAAACGATTATGTCGCCAACATATACCATCGCCTAGAAAAAGCAAATAAAGGACGGGAGGCACCGCAAGAAGTAGGCCTGGTAGCTCAGCCTGTCGGGTGGGCCAAGGAGAGCGTTCGACAAACAGGACGAAGCTGAAGACCGAATTGTCGCAGGTCCAAATCCTGCCCAGGCCACCACACTCATTCGATGTCAATCGCTATGCATGACCGAGCGGTGTGGGCATCTACAATCCAAGAAAGAGTGAAGGTTAAATAAAATGCCAGCGCAACACAACGGCCGTGCGGCAGTAATCTAGCCTGGTCTAGGATCCGACCCTGCCAAACTTGAGGGTGCGGTGCGGTCGTCACGCGGGTTCAAACCCGTTTCGCGGTGAAAATCCCGCCTGCCGCACTCCCAACCCTATTCCTTGTGAGACGGATTGATTATGACAAACGCGAAGATTGATTCCGGTCCCTCTTCCACGTTGACGACCTTTACTTCTCTGACTTGAGACATTGTATATCCCCTCACTTCGCCCAGCTCCTTCGCGAAGGCGAGTCCGCGTACTCCCTCTTCCGGAGCGAGCGGGCCAAAAGTATCCAGCAGCGTTTTTGATCCCTGACTGAGAATGAGAAAAGCCACCCTGATATCGTATTCTACGACTAACTCTTTCCCAGCGGAGATTTTGCTCTTGAATGAGGTTGAGAGTTGTTCGAGAACCATTCTCTTCACGGTCTCATCCGCCGCAGCCGCCTCAGCTCTGAACCCCGAAAGGGGACCATATGATTCCAAGGGTCCAATGAGATCCTTATCCTGAGCGGTAAGCAATTGAACTGTGATCTCCTTTATTGACCCTCGTGCCCTTGTCATTAGACTCCTGACTAGCCCCGGAATCCCTTTGGGGCCTTCCAACAACTTGTAGACGGTGTAGGCGTATACCTCGTCATTGTTGTGGCCGTACAGTGAGAGATACCCCTTGGCTATTCCCTGACTCCAGAGATCCTTTACGACCCGACCGGCTATGTTCGGTGCCTCTTCGATGTCTCCATCTTCTTGCCATATGTCTCGTGTTATCATCTTCCTGTTTTCCTCCCCCCCATCTTGTGTTTCCAGAATTCCTCAATGGCTTCCTGATGCGACTCCTTAAAACTCCCTATCTCCTCGATGAATTTTATCATGTCTTCATTCCTGTTTAGGGCCAATGTATATTCCGCCTTGTCTGGAAGCGGCTCTCCTTCAAGAGGGTATATCTCGCTGGTAATATCGAAATGATCTTTCACCAGATCCGCGAGGCCTTGTAGACCCTCCCGATTGCTTGAGAAGAACCTTACGCTCAGTCGCTTGGTCTTGGGGTAGTAACCTATTGACCCGTCTCCGCTCATGAACCCCTTCAAGTAAGCTCGGGCCGCCTCTTTGTCCATGTATTGCGCGGGCACTTCCCAGTACTTGCTTCCGTGCTTGTTGATGTATTTCATGATATCAGCGGCCGCTTCTTTGCTTACCTTACCCATCTCGAAGAAGTGTTTCTTGTCCTTATGTCGATATCTACTAGGGCTCATACCGTACACAACAGACAGACAATCGCTAAAAAGGTCCAACAGTTCATCTGATTTGCTGCCGAACCTCAGTACATATGGTTCTCCTTCGGGATTGCGTTGGATATTCCCGTCACTCTCTATGAGTGACATCAAGATGGCTTTCTCTCGACAAAGCAATCTCCTAGTGTCATTTTCTGTCACTTCTAGCAACATCCCATTTTCCGATTTCAGCAAGACTCGATTATCTTCGATTGAGGCAACACCGGGATACGTTCCTAGACCCTCGCCCTCCTTTCTGAGTTCGACTCCTTCCTCTTTTTGCCAGAGTTCGTAGGAGCCGTATATCATGAAGGGCTCCTGTCCGTATCCGCATACATCCTTTTCTTGGGTCCACTCAGGTGTCCCTTGGTCGAAGCGTTGAGCGACTTGGTCCTCGTGCTTTCCTCCTCCCATCAGATGGTCTTCTCCTCGAACCGGGCCTTTTGCTGCAACAAGTTGTGAAGCGACAACCTACGAACGTCATGCAAGAGGTCATACGGTCTAGCTCCGTTGCAGGCAGGGCAGTTGCAGGGAACATACTCTGTGTCCGGGTAAAGGACGGATCTCGTCTTCTCGCCGAAGAAGATGAATCTCCGCTTCGCGTGGATGTACCATGACAGAGTTGCATACTTCGCTCTCTTCAGCCGTCTGATCCGGTGCGAGAGACCGTAGACCAGCAACTCCGGATCTGCTCCTGCCTTCCTGAGGGCGTACGTGACGGTCGTAATGTATCCGTCCAACAGGTCGAGCTTGGCGAGTTCCCTGACAGGGAGGGCGAACGAATCATACCCGAGTTGGAGCTGCCTCTCGATGCACCACTGGGTCTGTTTGGAAATCGCGCCCTTGACGACACCTAAGACAGGAATCCCAAGATCACGGAACTCGGCCGCATACCTCACAAGTCGGAGGGTCTGCGACCAAGACAGGTAGAGAGGGTCATCGACATATGTGTGATTGTCCGAGACCATGACAACATCCGGCCTGAGGTCACTCACTAGTTTGACATAGTCTGCAGGCTTGAGCTTGTCGACGATCTCGTCGGGCATTATGGTCGAGAGCGCGATCTTTCCATCGTATCCGAGGTAGTCGTGCAGGCCGACCCTAGAGATTTGGTCCAAGAGCCCTTTGGCCGTGAGGATCTCTCCCAGCCTGACGAATATCGCCGGGAAGGAGAAGGAATCCCAGAACCAAGATCTGCGGTCGGTGACGCTGATAATTGGGGTGAACCTCGGGAGGTCCGCCTTCTTGACCTGTCGTGCGTTGACTTCGGGAACCTGCTCCCGCATGGGCCTCTGCTTACCTCCGATCGGGCAGTAGTCCCTAAGCCTGCAGAACTCGTTTGGATAGGTGATCCCGCTAATGGACGTGCCTCGTATGCAGCGGTCAATCAGGCAAATCCTCGTGATGCAGCCAGGGCACAGAACCCGGTAGTATGGGCAAGCTTGACAGCTCACACCACACTTGCCCTTCCTCTCCGATTCCAACGAAGATAACGTTGCTCTTGAGATAAAAAGGGCACACTTCTCCGGCTGTTCACACACCCCGAAAGAGTTATTGATACAGTATGTAGTAAATTATGAGAGATGAAGGCTGCTGACGTCAGGTCGATTATGTCATCTCCCGTCGTCACCATTCTCTTCAACGAGCCCGTGAAGGTGGCTGTCAGCAAGATGGTTGAACATCAAGTAGGAGCAGTAGTCGTCGTTAGTGGTGGGCTTCCCGTTGGAATGGTAACCGAAAGAGATGTGCTCAAGATCGTAGCTGAGGGACGCGACCCGAACAAGATATTGACCTCTGAGGTCATGAGCAAACCGCTAGTCACAATAGGCCCTGATGCTCTAGTCACCCAAGCCATCGCATTGATGAAGGAGAAATCCATTCGTAGGATCCCGATTGTAAAGGAGAACAAGCTGCTCGGCATAGTGACTGAAAAAGAGATAATCCGAAATCTGCTGTAGATCCGCTGCCCACATTTCCTCCGCTCGTGACCCTAGCCGGCCAGAGATCCATTCATACGGCCAGATCAGAGGTTTCTGGTTGTTTCCGCTTACAGGAAGTACATCACAGCGAATGCGGCGAAGGGCACCGTGAAGTTGTCGAATGGCTGCATAGGACCGACGGTCAACAATTCCACTGCCGTACCGACAAGAGATCCGACCAACGCGGTCGTCAGGATGCGACTCAGTGGGATCGCAGCGTAGAAGGTTGATGATATGAACAGGGCCAGCGAGGCACCCAAGAAGCCAGCAAGAAGCATCAACACCGAACCCTCGATCGATTTCTGCGAGAAGGAGTACTTGTGCCTGTTCTCGATGAATGGTGCGAACATCGATGCGGCACCATCACCCCACGCCATTATCATGACCGACGCCATTATCAGATCTCTTCTACTCCATCCCACCAAGATCAGAACTCCTATGGAGATTATGTAGTACAGAGGGCCGTAGGCATGTGCCCCAGCGGTTTCCTTCTCATCAACCATGGCTGTAGAGATGAATGACTTCTTGGCAAATGCCAAGGCCAAACCGACCACTAGCCCTAGGCCGACCGGAATCATGAACGGGTAATACCACTCGGAGGTCAAGGGAAGCACCAACACCGAAGCACCTGCAAAGAGATGTATGATGTGTCTTGTGAAGGTAGACTTGAGTGAAAGCCTCCGCCTGGCGATCTCGGCTCCTATGAGGAGTGCGAGCACGTAGACGTAAACCGCTAGAATGATACCGATCTCACTGAAGTCAAGAACCATCGGCTGGTGCTGCCTCTGATAATCACATAAAAGCCTTGTAATTGTGGTGGCTAGCGATTGCGGCCGCCGGTTTTGGACACCAAAGCCTTTTGAAGAGACGCCTCACGGAAACTCGTGCGATTCGAGGACTCCATCGACACGATCGCTCTCCTAGGCGGAACTGGCAAACTGGGCAGGGGATTGGCTCTGAGATGGTCTGCCAAGAGGGAGGTCATAATCGGCTCGAGGTTCAGACCCAAGGCGGAGGCGGCCGCTGAGGAGGTTCGCCGACTTCTCAAAGGGAAGCAAAGTGCCAGCAACGTGCGAGGTATGTTGAACCGCGAGGCCGCCAAGGAGGCAGATCTTGTGGTCTTCTGTGTGGAGCTCCGTCACGCGCTGAGGCTTGCAGGCCGTATTCGGGGAATCCTGAGGGACAAGCTTGTGTTATCCCCGATAGTATCTATGGGACACAGGGGCAACCTTCGCACCCCGAAGCTGAAGCCTCCGACCAGTGCGGCCGTCAGACTGGCTAGGGCTCTTGGCCAAAGGTCCAACGTTGTGTCCGGTCTTCACACGATACCCGCCTTCATGCTCTATTCTTCTGAGCGACTTCACGACTACTCCGTTGTGATCTACGGGGAACAGCCGGCCAAGGGGATCGTCATGCGTCTGGTCAACGAGATAGAAGGCCTCCACTCGTTGGATGGCGGACCCTTGGAGATGTCATTCCTTTCTGAGAGTGCCACACCCCTCATCCTGAATCTGAACGAGCTCAACGCGGGGCGCATCCGTTCCGTCAGATACTACTGACGTAAGTGCGGGGGACTAGGCGATAACCTTCCTTAATTAGTTGCCGAAAGATCACAACCCAGAATGGGCAGAACCATAAGGTGGGAGAAGGGAGCCGTCGTCACCATCGACCAGACACTTCTTCCCCACCATTTCAAGACCATCAGGTTGCGAACCATGCCGCAGGTTCTAGAGGCTATAAGAACAATGAGGATCAGAGGCGCCCCCATAATTGGGGTGGCATCCGCATACGCGTTAGCTCTGGAAGCTTACAGAGGTAGACACATTCCAAAGGAGCGATTGGTACGACGACTCAGGAAGGCGGGTGACCTACTCCGGTCGAGCAGACCAACCGGGAGGGACATGCACAAGGCTGTCGAGAGAGTTCTTTCTCGAGTCGCAACCGCGAATGGAGACATCGGTCATGTGACCCTTCTTGAAGCTCAAGCCATCGCGGGTGAGTACGAGAGAGCGGAAAGACAGCTAGTGAAGAATGGACAGATCCTAATCGAAGACGGTGATGTGGTGTTGACCCACTGCAACAGCGGCCCGCTCGCGACCGTGGCGTGGGGCACGGGGCTTGGCATACTGCTCCGCGCTTGGAAGTCTGGGAAGAGGATCTCCGTGATTGCCACGGAGACGAGACCGATGCTGCAGGGCGCTAGGCTGACCGCTTGGGAACTCAAACACAATGGAGTTCCCTTCAGGCTGGTAACGGACGACATGGTTGGGTATGTGATGGCGCGTGGCTTGGTTGACAAGGTTCTAGTGGGAGCGGACAGGGTTTGGAGCGATGGCAGTGTCGCCAACAAGATAGGGACGCTGACTATCGCCAGTCTTGCCAAGGAGTACGAAATTCCTTTCTATGTCGCGGTGCCCGTGTCCACGTTCGACTTGGAAAGTACGCCGAGTTACAGCATCGTCGAGATGAGAGATCCCAAGGAGATTCTAGAGATCGGGCGGGAGAGGATTGCCCCGTTAGGAACGAAGTGCTTGAATCCGGCCTTCGACATAACTCCCGCAAATCACATCACAGCCATAGTGACGGAATGCGGGGTACTACACCCTCCTTTCAGACGAAGCATTGGCAGGGTTTTGTCGGGACAGGACCACACCGGCAGCACAGCCTAGTACGAGCACAAACCCTTTAAGCGAGCTCACTGCCCGGCGTGTAACTTGGGAGACAGAATCAGGACTGTAGAGGGATTTCAGGGCGCTGCCTTCGGCCTCGCGGACGGGGTGATATGCATCCTAGGCATGATAGTGGGTGTTGCCGTGGCCACCAGCGACGTGAAGTTCATTCTTATCGCAGTTATCACCGGAGGGCTAGCTGATGCGCTTGGCAACTCGTTTGGATTCTACCTCTCTGAGTTGACCGAGAGAGGAACACAAATCTATCAGAGATCTCAGGGGAGGGATGTCTCCACCCATACTATGAGAGAGGTCCTAGTAAGCGGAATCCTCTCCTTCGCCGCCACTGTGTTCGCGCTCGTCATTCTCCTCACACCCTTCCTGCTGACCGACATGTGGACAGCCCTGGCCTTGTGCTGCGTCGAAGGGATCGTGGTCCTTTTCCTACTTGGCCTATATGTGGGCCAGCTGAGCGGCGAGAACACCATCAAAATGGGAGTGAGATACGTCACCCTTGGCGCGATAGGTGCTGTGCTGTCTTTCGCAGTCGGCGACGTCTTGAAAATCGTGTTGCTCAGTATCTGATGCCGATCACTCGAGTGCCTTGAATTTCCACTCCTTTTCCTGTTCCGACATCTTCTCGACAATAGAGGTAGCCTTGTCACCCCCAATGGCGAGAAACAGCCTTGTGACGTGTTTGCAGAACTTCTTCTCCTTTGACTCCCGGGTCCAATCAGGGCAGTCGTGTGCGATCGTCTTGTGATCCAAGTCAATGACAACCTGATACTCTTTGATCTTGGAGGCGATTCGATGATCGGATTCCTCCAAGATTTGCACCTCCTTGTCTCCTATTGTTCTAGCTCTCTCCAGCCTAGCTCTGTCCGTGAATTTCAGTAAGAGGAACTCGAGCGAACCAGCTTGCTCGGTTGTCGTTCCCGGCGGGAGCTTGTGCATTTTCGCACCAGAGGGTGAACCAGGCGGGTGATCGGTAAGCCACTTCTGCACATGTTTCAGCACCTTGACCTGCGGCTGCGTGATCTCGCCCAACATCTCAAGGATCTGCAGACAATTCTCCACAGCGTAGCCGTGGTAGTGGTTGTTGAAGAAGCCGTAAACATGCTCGCTATTCCTTTCCGCCTCCTTGATCTTTGGGATCCAGGGCTTCAATTCATCCGGTGTGTATCTGTAGTTATACCAAGGATGTCTACCATGTCCATGCCATCTGAAGTACGAGAGATCAGAGGTTACCTTCAGGTCGGGGGGGAGGAGCGGCTCGTCAACTATAGTATAAGACACGTTGTAATTCGAGAGCAACTGCCACGTCTCAGCCCTGAGCCAAGACAGGTGCCGGAACTCAACCGCGAACCTCAGATCCTTTGGGAGTAACCCCAAGAAGGCCTCTAGGGTCTTTGGATCAAACTTGAGACTGGGCGGTAACTGAACTAGAATGCACGCCAGTTTGCCGGAAGAGGATAATGGCTCCATCAACTGAAGGAATCTGTAGAGATCGTCTTCTACCTGCTCCTTAGCCCCCAGCATTTTGTTGTGCGTAATGACTTGAGGCAGCTTGGCAGTGAAAGTGAATTCGGGCGGGCTATAGCGACCCAAACCGATTACTGTCCCCTTCGAAGGGTAGGCGTAGAAGGTCGAGTCTATCTCGACTGTATTGAATATCGTGGAATATCTGGAGAGCTTGCGCTCCTTTCCATCAGCATAGACCGGACCCACCCACTCCTCATAGCTCCACCCTGAGGTTCCCAGCCTCAGATCCTTCATGTACTGACGATCAATCAGGCTTAACTCGTCAGGTGATAAAGGATTTCACATAGCTTGCCTAAGGTGTTCGTCGGAGCTGGTGGGTGGGCATATTTCCGAGGGCCTTGGCGAGGAAATCTGGAGGCCTACGCAAGAGCTTTCAACTTCGTGGAAGTAAATTCCACCTTCTACTCGTTCCCTGACATCCAACTGGTAAGATCATGGAGGAAGAGAGTTCCTGAATCGTTCCAGTTTTCAGTGAGAGGCCACGGTGATCTCACACACCGGTATGAACTCCGGCCTGTCGACGAATCCTTCGATGCCTACTACAAGATGGTCGATATCTGCAACAACCTTGATGCAGAGATCTTGCATCTGTTGACTCCTGCCCGGGTGAGATTAGACGATCAGGGAATCCGTGAGATAGCAGAGTTCTTCTCTTCCATCGACTTGGAGAACCCGAGGCTCGCTTGGGAAATAAGGGGGCAGCGGACACCAGGAGAATGGGAGAAGTTGACCCGCGTAATGCAGGACCGCAACATAGTACACTGTGTCGACCTCTCAGTAGAACACCCAAGGGTTCGGTCCGACATTCTGTATGCACGACTATTCGGAAAGGGGGTTCACAATCTGTACCAGTTTGACGACAGGGAACTCCGTGAGATCAATACCCAAGCCGACAAGCAATCGGGGAGATCCTATCTCATATTCCACGGAGGCAGGATGTACGAGGATGCTGCGAGACTCAAAACGTATCGAGAGACCGGCCAGTTCCCGAGAGCGCGCGGCCCAACTGGTGTGGAGTCGCTGATGAGGATCATGGGAGAGGATGCGGTCTTCCCGGCGACGAAGACGGAACTCACCAGAAAACAAGGGTGGAAGGTTATAGACACGACTTCGGATCAGAGATCTCATGCTTCGTCTCTGCTGGAGCGGCTCCCGGACAGGGAATACTCGGACCTAAACGACGTACGTCAAGGCCTGAGTGAAACAGGGACCGACTGAACTTCACCTTACATGGAAGTGTCGTCATCGATCGCGATCTTGTTCTCCCTGAACCAGGGGTCTCTTCTTCTTGAATACTGTGACCACCTGTCTTGATAGAGAGCATATCGGCATGCGCGAAGACTGAAGTGTCAAAAGTCGAGGTGGTGCGGGAGGTGGGATTTGAACCCACGAACCCCTTCGGGACGAGGGCCTGAGCCTCGCACCTTTGACCTGGCTTGGCGACTCCCGCAGTCTTCACTCCTCCGAGGGCCGGCGTTAATAAAAATTGAAACGAACAAATGGTAGTGTTGTCGAAAATCTCATTGTCGACTGAGCCGATCGTGACGAGAATGATCTAGCGGATTGCGGGACATGAAAGGCGCCGCGGGCAGGAATCTCACAGGACCACAACCCGCTTTGAACCTGCAGCTCCCGGGAGGGAGACCAGATCTCGAGTCTGGCGCGTTGAGCCTGGTTCCGCCACCGCGGCTGTTCGTTCCGAACCGCCGAGGGGTTTTAACCTTACTCTCCGAAATGAATAGCGCGACGGCTGCTGGATCTCATTTGATTGGAGCTAGGAGTTGTACGATCATCGAATCCGACCGCAAAGCCCTCAGGACTGGATCCGCTGGAACCGCGAGCCGCAATCTCCTCGTCCTCCCATGACGGCCGAGATTCACGATTTTGCCCTGTACTAGTCCCAGCATCTCAAGTTCATTCAGGAGCATCGCAACCCTACGATAGGTAAGATCAGGAACTCCCAGTGTGGAGCTGCGCTTCAGGTACTCGGAGTATATCTCGCCGCTCGTTGGGAACCCCTCACCTTGTGATGACGAAACGAGTGCCGCCAACAGGATCTTCGAATGTAAAGGCAGAGACCTGCATGCCTCAAAGACGTGATCGTCCTCGATCTTACGTGTGGCCACTTGAACATCCTCGCTCGTCACGGAGTTCCCACCCCTCCGCTCAGCTATCTCGCCAGCTACCCTGAGAAGATTCAACGCCCTCCTTGCGTCGCCGTGCTCCGACGCCGAGAGTGCTGAGACCAAACTGATCACTGGCGACGGAGCAACACCCTCGTTGAAGGCCATGTTCGCCCTGATCTGCAGAATCTCCCGCAACTGGTCCGCCGTGTATGGTGGAAATATGATCTCCTCCTCGCTTAGGGTGCTCAAGACGCGAGGGTCCAGATACTCCTTGAAGGATAGATCATTCGAGATCACGACAAGCGTCACCTTTGACTCGGGAAGACTTTCATTCACTCTACTCAGCTCATACAGAAGGTCGTCCCCTGCCTCCTTTATCAAGACATCAACCTCATCCAAGATCAAGAGCAGGTTCGTTGGCTGGGACTTCATCCTCACCACCACGCGACTCAGAACCTCACCGGTTGCCAGGCCCGTGAATGGTATTTGCATACCAAGGGCCTCCGCCACCCTGGCCAAGACTCTGTAGCCCGTTCCCTCGAGCCTGCAGTTGGTGTAAGCCTCGACGAATGGGATCCCCCTCTCTTGTGCCTTTGCTTGCATTAGCTTCGCAATCAGCCTCACGCACGCTGTCTTTCCCGTGCCCGTCTTGCCGTACAGTAAAGCGCTCGAAGCCTTACTGCCCCGTAGCATCGGGGCAAGCACCTCTCCTAGGCGCCGGAGCTCGTCCTCCCTGTGTGGTAGCTGAGATGGGATGAAGTCATGTCTCAGGGCGTCCCGATCCTTGAAGATCGTACCCTTCGTCAGGATTGACTCAAGGTACGCATCTATCTCGCCGAGATTGCTGCCTTGGCTCATGATGTCCGTGTCTGCCTCGCTTCATCCAACTCCGAGATAAGACGAGACGTCCGATTTTCTCGACTTATTCGACGAAGACCCTCTAACCCCCTCTCCCGTCGGCTTCCACTCGACGGATGTCTTCTTGACGTGGTGGGTTAGGGTATGTAGTGGTCTCTCCGGATGTCTTCCTAGTCGGCCCCTGACGCTATTGTGTCACGCGCTCGGCTGCGCTACAGCTTACACTACACTTTCATAGGGCCCACGCATAGCGACGGAACTGCAATCGCGCGGTTCCACTGGAAAGAGAGGGGTGGGGGTGGCTGTCCGTTCTCTCATGAGTTAGGTCCATCCGAGCTAGGACGATGATGATTAACTGTGAAAGAGGCTGATGACCCCTGTGTTTCCACTGAACAGCGCAGAATAGCAGGATTTCTGGCACCCTGGCGCGGCGGGCCTAACAGATCGCCGCTTTCTTGGGGCCATTGGTGGAAAAATCGTGAAGTTTGGCTAATGAGCCCCAATAACGGTGAACTTCACCTTCAGTGGAAATCAGGGGGTGAGGAACTCGTTATATGAGAAACTGGAAGCCTTCGTTAGCGAATGAAGAAGGGTCGCTTCACGGCTGAGCTCACTGAGGATGATGGCTCGAAGGTCAAGGTAACCGTTGACGCCAAGGATCCAGAGGTGTCGCTCGGGAGGTTCCTGACAGTGATGAAGGAGCTGGGGGCCGCGAACGGATCCACCGACGAATCCGGGAGGCTTCCCCAGATTGAACCACCTGCGGTCGCGGAGAACGCCTTGGTGACCCGAAGGGCAGAGGATGAGCTCAGCTCCATGATGGTTCAGGGGGCTGCCCAAGACCCCGTGGCCTCTTGGGAAGGTGACTCGGGCCAGACGGACGGTGATACAAGATCGAAGATGAATAATGTCATGGTCCTCATGCGTTCCCTCCCTCGGAGTTGGTTCACGAGCAAGGATGTGAGGAGATTCTATGAGGAACGCTTCGGGGTCCGCGCGAATCTGACTGTTGTTTCGATGTACTTGGGAAGATTGGCAACACGCGGCTCATTAACAAGGGCCAAGTCCGGTAGATCGTTCAAATACAAGCTCGCGGAATCCGAGCGCTAGGGCTCCTGCACGACCGAGTACACGAACACCTTTCCATCTTGGTGCCTCGTGATCCTACCGCGCGCGGCCATGCTCTTCAGCGTTCTGCTCAGGTGCTCTCGCGTCTTCCCCAGTTTCTCCGCTATCGCTCTTGGTGTGGCTGGGCCACCGTTTCTCAAGATCTGCAGTATCTCATCCTCGAGTTCAGGACTTGGGGACCAGTGTACATCCTCACGAGATGCGCCCGGCGTTTCGATTTCATCTTGCCCCAAGGTATTGACCAGCTCCATGAGTCCCTGCGCCAGCTTTGCGTCGGCGGCCTCCACACGCGCTAGGCGCCCTTCTAGAGCCTCTGCTCGCTGCTTGGATTCTTCGTCGCGCTCCTGCAACCGCTTGAACTCTTCCTCTACTTGGGATAGTCGGTCCTCCAATTCCTTCTCCCTCTTCTTGTCCCACCCGAAGATCCTAGCGAGCAAGTTGCCTGCCTCCCAGGGCCTTGAGCACATCGATCTTTGTTATTATCCCGAGGATCTTGCCCTCTTCCTTGACCAATACCCCCTTGTGCCCTCCCGCCAGCAACTCTAGGATCTCGACCAGTGGTGCCTCTGGCCTCACGGCAGGGAAGTATCCGCTGATCACCTCTGTTATGGGCTTCTTGTAGAACTTCCCCGGGCTGTCCAACTGTAAGCCAAGGAGTGCGACTAGGTGATCCTCCTCAACACATCCAACGGTTTCATTACCCTTCATGACGGGGAGTTGTGAGATGTCGTAAGTGGTCATCAATTTGATGGCCTTGGCAACCGTGTCGTCGTAACGTACTGAGACGACGTCGGTTGTCATCACATTCTTTGCGCATGGATCTGAAGACCCTGTGTGTTCAAAGGCGCCGACGATCTTCCGGAGAGTTGACATCTTAGGATCGACGGACCCATTCTCTATCTTCGCGATTAGGCCTTGGCTCACGCCAACCTTGGATGCGAGTTGTCTTTGGGTCATGCCCGCCTTCTTCCTATACTGTCTGATCTCTGCTCCTGTTGGAATTCGCCACACGGCCTTGGTCGTGTGATATCATGATATTAGTCTTGCCGGTGTTGTGTCACAGCCGTTTGGCCGTCATCTCCTTGATGGCCCTCGCTATGATAGATTCGGATTTCCGCAAAACAGCCTGTATATCTGTCGTTTCCCTCAGATCTTGGGCTTCCCCGAGTTCATGCAGGAGGTTACCTACGATCGTGATATTGTCGATATCACGTTGGTTGATTACGCCCTCATATACGAGCAAGGTGAGGGTGTAAAGGGACTGCTCGATGTTCCGTCGGGCTTGTGTCAGGCTTCTGAAGAACGCACCCTTTGTGACTCTCTTACCCGAGAGCCTGTACGCATCCGACCCAGACGTTACATGATCTCCTTGGACATACGACAACACGGCGGAAAGCTGCGTCTTGGTCAGACTCGAATTCTTCGTCAGGAATGTTCTGATGGCATTTTCCTTGGGAATTCTAGATCTTTCCGGCTGCGTCATGGGTCTCGTAATACAAAGTCGTATATCTAAATGAATTCGCCCGTCAGGTGCCTCCGTCAGATCCTAGGGTTGAGTTTTCGGGCCTTGCACGGGTGCTTTCTGCAGATTTTCTTACCGGGTGCCCAAGCCGGTCCTGGTGAAAGATGAAGTGAGCTGGAAAACTTTAAGGCAAGTGAGTCCTTCCTCGCGTCGGAATGGGACGTAAGAGAAGGAAGGAACAGAAGGTCATCCACAAGAGACTCCCGTCCATATTCAACTGTCCGAACTGTGGGATGAACTCAGTTTCAGTCGAGATCGATAGTCAGACGAGGAAGGCCACGGTCAAGTGTGGTTCTTGTGGCAGGTCAGGCGAGTATGTACTGAAGACTCTTCAGAAGAAGATAGATGCATACAACATGTTCATAGACCAATTCTTCGAAGAGGCGGGAGCCGCCGAGGAGGCGGGTCCTTCCACGGAGGCAGTCCCATCGTGACTTCTCCAGACGAGATAGTCAAGGTCGGACGGATCGAGCGGCTCATCTATGATCGTCTCCGTCGAGATGGCTACCTGTACTTCATCTTGATCGACCCAGAGAAGCCCGGCGATCTGAAGACACTTGCACGCGCGGCTGAAGAGGAAGGAGCCTCTGGCTTCCTTGTGGGTGGGAGCACCGCGCAGATGACCTCAGACTACGAAGCCACAATTTCCGACTTGAAGAAAAATGGGACTCTTCCTGTCCTGATATTTCCAAGTGGGACGTCGTCAGTCGCAAAGGGCAGCGATGCGATTTGGTTCATGAGCCTGCTGAACTCAGATGATCCTCATTACATAATCGGCGCGCAAATGCTCGGGATAAGTGGGATCAGGCGTCTGGGACTTGAAGCAATCCCCATGGGCTACATAGTTGTCGGTTACGGCGGAACAGCCGGCTTCGTCGGACGGGCAAGGGTGATACCCTACGAACGACCGGAGGTAGCCTGTGGGTATGCTGCAGCAGCGGAAGCCTTGGGGATTCGTTTCATCTATCTTGAGGGTGGGTCGGGCGCGCCCAAGCACGTACCACCAGAGTTCGTGGCTGCTGTCAGACGCGCAGTACACATTCCGCTACTTGTAGGTGGCGGGATAACTACTGGCGATGCAGCCGCAGAACTAGTGAAAGCGGGTGCAGATGGCATAGTGACGGGGACCGTTCTTGAAGGAGAACCCCAGATTCGTGAGAAAATAAGGGAGATAGTCGCCGGCTGCAAGAAGGCAGTGCACTCGCGTCAACCCAAAGTCTAATAGTGCGTGCCTACATGTCCGGTTCGAACTTGGGGCAGCCGTTGGACGTCTACCAGAAGGATCTTCTCGACGAAACCAGCAGGCTGTACAGTCTCGCTGCTCGCGCTAGGCGGAACTCTCTAGATTCCACTCCGAACGTCGACTCGAAACTCGTCTTCTCGCATGGTCAGACCATCGAACACCTCATAGGGCTGGCTGGGCTGGCTGAACGCTTCGAAGATTGGGCAGGGCAGCTTCCCTATACCCAGGTTCCGTTCAAGATAGCTGAGGACGTGATTTACGGGCGGTTCGGATCCTTTGAGCAGGACGCGCTCGCCCTTCTCGCCATCAAGGCAGGAGTTGCATGCATTACTCCTCCTGGTACGACGGCCGCGCCGATTGAGGGGATAGCCGGAGCAAAGATCAACCGGAACTATGACAGATCGCAGTACCTAGCCATCTACTTTGCGGGCCCGATGAGATCAGCAGGAGGAACCGAACAGGCCCTGTCCATTTTGATCGGGGATTTTGTCAAGTCATTGTTACATCTCTCGAAGTACATACCCACTAAGGAGGAGATCGCGCGTTTCATCGAGGAGTTCAGACTCTACGAGCGTAGGGTTTCGAGATTCCAGTACAGAGTCTCGGAAGATCAAATCATGTTCGCGCTTGAGAGGATGCCCATAGAGGTGACAGGGGTTGGCACGGACCCAGTCGAGGTCGTTGCCTACAGGGGCCTCCCGAGGATCCCCACGAACTACGTTCGTGGTGGTGCGTTGCGTGTTCTGATCGACGGGTTCATCGGCAGGAGCGGTAAGGTCATGAAGTTCGTCAAGGAACTGAATCTGTCCGGCTGGGAGTGGCTTGAGTCACTGAACGTTTCACAACGAGAGTCAACCTACATGGATGAGGTGCTGGTCGGAAGGCCCGCCGTCTCGTCCTCCGACAGGTTCGGTGGCCTAAGGATCAGATACGGACGGGCGAGAAACACAGGACTCGCCTCGGTCGGCGTGCATCCAGCCACAATGGTCAGTCTCGATTCCTTCTTGGCGGTGGGGTCACAGCTGCGAATCGATAGACCTGGTAAGTCGAGCACGATACTACCTGTGGACTCGATCGAGCCACCGGTAGTCAGACTGGAGGATGGCTCCGTTGTCAGGTTGGACACAACCGCAAAAGCACAGAACCTTGTTGGCTCGATTTCTGAGATTTTGTTCCTCGGGGATGTGTTGGTATCCCCGGGAGACTACATCGAGACCAACCATACGTTGGACAAGCCGGGGTTTGTTGAGGAGTGGTGGGCATCTGAACTAAGAGAAGTTGTTTCCAGCGATTCCGGGGGGATAGAGGCCTGCTCACAGAAAGTCGAGATCCCACCGGAGAGACTTCGGCTCTTGGTGGAGAAACCGCTGGAATTAAGGCCTGATTTCAAAGAAGCCTCCAGAATATCGGGCCGCCTGAATATTCCGCTGCACCCGGCCTTTGCCCACCTCTGGGAGAGATGCAGCGGGTCCGAGGTCTTTGATCTTCTGCTCTACCTGAAGAAGGAAGCCGTCAAGCAGGAGGGCAAGATAGTACTACCGCGTAACGACAAGATCGAATCATCCCTGGACAAGGCATTGGTCACCAGAAGAGTAGACGGCGACAGGATGGTGTTGGATGAAGATGCACTACAACTCGTCGTTGCCCTTTCAACCTCTGAGAGCATTGCACTACCTCAACCCGAGGAGAATGGGCTGGATTACATCAGCAGAATAACACGTTTACCGCTGAAGGAAAGATCTGGAAGTTTCATATCCGCTAGAGTCGGAAGACCGGAGGCCGCCAAACCCAGACGCATGAAGCCACCAGTGCAGGTTCTGTTTCCGGTTGGGAATGCCGGGGGCGCAGCTCGGGATGTGATAGCAGCTGGGAGCAAAGGACCAGCTAAGATCGAGATTGCCGACAGGAGATGTGTGGACTGTGGCTCACCTTCGTCTTACCCCAGATGCCCGAAATGCGGTGGTGAGACACGTGCACAGAGTGTCTGTCCGCGGTGCGGAGCACGGATCGAGAATTCAACATGTAGCAAGTGCGGCGAGAAGGCGAAGCCCTACTCAACAAGAGAGTTCAATGTCAACGATGAGATAAGACGGGCACAGCAGAAACTGGGCCTCAGATCATTGCCAGAGCACGTCAAGGGTGTCAAGTCGCTGTTCAACGACTGGAGGATACCCGAAGCGCTGGAAAAGGGGTTACTACGTGCGATTCACAAGTTATCTGTCTACAAGGACGGGACTTGCAGGTTCGATGCCTCGAACGTTGTACTCACATCTTTCAAACCTTCGGAAATCGGCACCCCTATACCGCAGCTCATGGCCATGGGTTATGAGAAAGATGTTGACGGACGTCCTCTTTCTTCGCCTGATCAACTCGTGCCGCTTAAGATCCAAGATGTCATAGTACCCAAGAGCTCTCTCCCCTTCCTGCTGAACTTGGCATCCTTCTTGGATAAACTACTCGCGACGTACGGTTGCGAACCCTACTACAATGTGAGGGATCGAACGGACCTAATCGGCAAGCACATTATCTCAATCTCTCCTCACACTGTAGGCGGGATTGTCGGGAGGATAATAGGAATTACAGAGGCAGACGTGCTCTATGCACACCCATACTATCATCAGGCTAAGAGGAGAGACTGTGACGGAGACGCCGACTCCTTCACGCTCGCGCTCGACGTGTTCCTCAACTTGAACAAAGCGTTCATGCCAGAACGACCTGGAGGGAAGATGGATTCGCCTCTGGTAGTGTTTCCGTTTGTGAACCCCAAGGAGATCGATGATCAGGTGTACAACATGGAGGACGAGCGATTCCTCCCTGCAAGCTTCTACAGGCTGGCTGACACGAAATGTGATCCTGCTGCACTACATGGAGTGCTGAATCTCGTGGGGTCTTCCATTCCTCTGAGTATATCATCCACTCACTCGACGGACACTTTCGATTCCGGACCCAAGATGTCACGCTATAGGTCGATAGACAACACGACGGACAAACTCATGGCGCAGATTTCTGTCTTGGAGAAACTTCCCGCGGTGGACAAGACCAAGGTTCTTCAACACATACTGGATACTCACCTGATGAGAGACTTCTCCGGAAATGTCAAGGCGCTGTACACCACCGGATTCAGGTGCGCGAAGTGTGGGATGAAATTCAGGAGGCCCCCGATATCCGGACGATGTAGTGGATGTGGTTCTGTAATTCAGCCCAATGTATACATGGCCAACGTCATCAAATACTACGAACTAATCAAATACATAGCTAGGAACTTCCAGCTTGAGCCATATTTCGTGGAGTCGATAAGGGCATTGAGTGAAGAAGCGAAGCACATACCTAGCGCGGCTTCGAAAGCTGCATCAGTTGATACAAGATCCTCCTCTCTCACGAGATTCATGGACTCCGATTCCGCGTGATCTTGCGCGTCGTCGATCGGACGCGGACTACACGAGAGCCACACTCTGGGCATTGTGTTAGGGGTCGGGCGAACACCTTGCCACAAACGGAACAGCGATAGCGATATGTGATCTCCTTGGTAATTCCCTGGTGGGTCAACCCCCCGTAGTCTATTCCGATGCTGGACAACAGATTCTGCAGGGCGTAGTCATCTGTCAAGACTTTGACCCTCTTCCTCCTCTGTCTCAAACTAACAGCCGCTGCCGCGACCTCCAAGTCGGCATCTGACAACTTCTCGGACTCCCCGATCCTTGAGGCTCGCTCACGAACGGACATCATGTCATTCTCTTTCACCTCGATCTTCCTGACCCTTCGTGCTTCTAAGTAGGCCAGAGCCCTGCTCGCGGTCTGAGGAGTCCCCTTCAGCTCCCCCAAAACGCCCTCTGTGACGTAGATTTCCTGGGCCTCAGCTGGAATTACCCCTGCGATAAAGGCCCGTGCGTCTAAGATGTAACTCGTAAGCGCCCGGGTCATTCGCTCATGACCCTTTGGATTCGCCTCATCAGGTATTCCTTTGTGAACCTGATCATGTTCACGATCTCTTTGCCCTTTGTGACCGTCATGATCTCATCATCTTCCACTTGATGTTCGACGAACCCATCAAGGACGAGAACTGGTTTCTCCTTCCCTCCAATCTTCCTAACAGATATCCTCCTGTCCTCGTGAACTACGATTGGTGGCCACAGTCGCCTTGCGGAAATCGGACACACGACCAGACCGGGCAGACTGTCATCCAGCGAAGGACCTCCAGACGCTAAGCAGAATGCAGTAGAGCCAAGGGGGGTTGAAATCATGACGCCGCTAGACACTATATCCATCTGGCCGAGCCCCTCTATGTCGACCTGCAGAGACAGGACGCCCTTCCAGGTTCTCGTAGCGAATAGGGCCTCGTTCAGGGCGCTACCAGTCCAGCCAGCGCTCGTTCGGACGAGCAGTTTGCGGACGCGTTCGAGTGTGTAATTCCCAGCTAGGATGTCTTGGAGTCTCTCTGGCAGCTCGGGCAGCCGGACCTCCGCCAGGAATGCCTTGTTACCCATGCTCACATGGAGAACAGGAGTCGAGGGATTGAGTAACCCAGAGATCGCATAGAATAGGGTCCCGTCTCCACCTGCCGCGATCATCAAGTTACAGTCAAACTTGGGCGGAACTGACAGAGGATAGAACAGATGATACTCTATCTCCGAGCCCTTCAGGACCTTCTCTATATCCGCTTTCTTGATCTTGGCTTCGACCTCGGGATCTTTGGACACCACACACACCTTTCTGTAATGCTGCATCCAGTGACCGGAGAGATTGCTCACTTTTTAAGCAATGATGCTGCGCGGCTGGACCGTTATCGACCCCCCGTCATTGGGGCCGGTCGCAGGGATCTCACGGTCGTTCGACCCCACGCCGCGAGATCCCACGCATTCTACTTGTAGTATTGGTTTGTCCTGTAGGCAAACGGCTGTGCGAACCTATCGGCCCTGAGATCCTTGGCGATCTCGTTCCAGTCGATTGCTTTCTTGGCCCTTTTCTTCCACACTTGCATTCTACATATCACCAGAGGATGATGAGTTGGTGCACATACTTAATGGAGACTCACGAATCAACATCTCGTTTCATAATCACTGGAGCATGATAACGATCTGTGCTCACGCGTTGTGAGTCTTGCTTAAGTCAGTGCCACGGCAACATGGGGTCAGAAGCAAAATGGTCGAGAGCATGAGGGTTGAACGAGGGAAGATTGCTGAGGTCGATGTTGTGGAAGGAGATCTGACTCTGGAGGCCGGCTCTAGGATCGGTCCGAAATCTCAGGGCAAGGTTGTGGTGAAAGGAACCACGATATGCGAGGGAGATTGTGAGGTGTTGTCTGGGTTAGAAACCGAGGGCATCGAGGGAGAAAGGAGAGGGAAAGTCAGTGTCCGCGGTGATCTGCTCGTCCGGAATTCGGTTAAGCTGGACGAGGGAGAATTAGTTGTCGATGGTTTGGTCAACGCGAGAGACATTGATGTTGGGAGGAGGCTCTCAATCGCCAAGGATCTACATTGTGCGGTCGTAGACGTTGGTGGAAGCCTAGACATCGGGGGGGATGCGGAGACGGAGAAAGTTAGTGTTGGGGGCTCTGTCTCTGTGCAAGGCCGTCTCAAGGCGAGAAAGCTAGATGTTGGGGGTTCGGTCAAAATCAAGGGGTTCGTGGATCTCGATAGACTCGACGTCGGAGGGGTAGCAAACGTTGGGGGAGGAAGAATAGATGATGTGTCGGTGGGCGGGACATTTGAATCCTCCGGAAAGCTCGGCTTCAAGAAGCTTGATGTCGGAGGAATCGCCAAGATAGCAGAAGGAGAAGGCCAGGGTAAGATCAATGTCGGCGGAGTCTTTAGTGTGGGAGGCAGCTTGGAGTTTGATGTGTTGGACGTCGGAGGAAAGGTCGACATCAGGGGATCCATCAAAGGCAGAGGTGTGAATGTCGGGGGTCAAATGGACGCAGGTGAGAACGCGACGATAAAGGAGTGGCTGAAGGTCGGAGGATATGCAAAGGTGGGAGGTGAGCTGAATGCGGGGAGCGTAGAAGTCGGAGGCTCCTTGGCTGCAAAGGTCTGTCTGGCTGAGGGCGTCACCGTAGGCGGGGAGATCAGGACGGAAAAGGGAACGAAGGCCAAGAGGTTTGAGATTGGCAGAGGAGGAAAGGTCAAAGGGTCCATTGTTGCTGATGAAGCGAAGATTGGCAGAGGTGCAGAGGTGGAGGATGTCTATGCTGGTAAGCTCGAGATGGAAGAGGACTCGTCCGCCAACAACGTCTATGTAAGGGAAGCGAGGTTGGGATCCGACTCTAAGATCTTGGGCGAGCTGCTGTACACCGGAACCTTTGAACTTGGAGAAAATGCTATGGTGCGATCCGGACCAACAAAAGCAGAAAAGCTGCCGAGTCCTCCCATCTAGGGAGTCACTTCGGCGATTCGGGGTATGAGCAAATCAAAGAGATCTCGGGTGGAGATATACGCGGACGTGCTCAGAGCTCTCAGAACGGTCGACGGAGGGTGCCGGATAACTAGGCTATCTTACGGAACCAACATGCCGTTGGACAGGATGAATGACTTAGTTGAGGAGTTGATTTCCTTCGGGCTAATCGCTAAGAGGCCAGACGATCCAAGATTCTACGTGATCACAGCAAGAGGAATAGACTTCTTGGATGCGTTCAAGAAGCTCTTCCTGTTCCTTGAATAAGTAGCTTAGTGCCATCCCAGCAACTACGGCAACCGAGACTACTGGGGTTGGGTTAATATTCGGGTCCAAAGATGCTTTGAGGGCAACAGGCGAGCATTGGAATGAGCAAAATCACTGAGCTCGGTGGGATCAAGGAAGGATCCTGGCTGATGATAGACGGCGAACCGTGCCAAGCTGTTGAAGTGACGCACTCGAAACCTGGAAAACATGGAAGTGCCAAGGCACGAATTGTCGGAATCGGACTCTTCGACGGATCAAAGCACACAATACTGAACCCGGTTTCGGCAAACGTTGAGGTTCCTCTGATCGAGAAGAAGACCGCGCAGGTGCTTTCAGTCACAGGCAACATGGTACAGCTGATGGATATGCAGAGCTATGAGACGATGGAGTTCCCGCTGCCAAGTGGAGAAATAGCGTCTCAGATCAAAGCCGGAGTCACCGTAGAATACTGGTTCGCAATGGGAAAGTACAAGATAATGCGAGTCAAGAGCGAGTGAATTGCCACTAGTTGGGGGCTCCACGCTTTTCGCGTGGAGCGAGGGGTATTCTCCAAGTATGTTCCGCGTGTTAGAACAAAGAGGAGATTTGCTGTGGGAGATAGTGGATGATTCAAAGCTTCGTGTTACCGATGAGGTGATTTCGAAGCTCAGCGGGTTACACAAAGACAAGGGGATGAGGTTCTCGGTTCATACCCCTTTCATGGATGAGGACATCCTCGCCGCCGACCATGCGAAAAGAGACGAGAGCATCTCCGATGTTCGTCGTTCGATTGAACTAGCCCACAAGTACGGCGCCGAATATGCAGTCATTCACGCTGGGTACAAGAATGAAGTAATCTCTCAGGGAGAGGTCGTGGAGATTTGGAGTGGGCTGCTCGACTTCTGTGAGGAGATGGGCATCGTAGGCGTCATCGAAAATCTAACCCACAGATCTGTGTTCTCCAGCCCCCAAGACCTGTACAGTTTCAAGAAGGCCCTCAAGAAGCCCAGCTTCGTGCTTGACTTGGGACATGCCAACGTTGAGGGTAACTTGGGGTCGTTCATCGATGCGATGAGAGAATTTTCCTACTTCCACATTCACGACAACGCCGGCGATAACGACAGCCATCTCAGGCTGGGCAGGGGAAACATCAACTGGGATCGCTTCTTCTCGAAAGTCGTTCAGCTGAAGATGGAGGCCCCCCTCATGATTGAAAACATGACGGTAGAGGACTTGGACGAGAGTATGCGGTTCGCACTTAAAAGGCTCACTTGAAAGGTCCTTGTCATGCGCGATGAACTGTCGGAAAAAGTAGTGGACTACACTACAGCAGAGATCAACGACGTGTACGATTTGGTTGAGAGACTATCCAAGTCCGGAGGGTTTCAGGCGAGGGAGGTAGGAAGGGGCCTAGACCTTTTCGCTAAGATGGTCGAGGACAAGGACTGCACCAGGTTCCTATCCTTCACGGCCAACGTGGTGTCTACTGGCCTGAGAGGCGTTCTGGCCGAGGTGATAAGAGACAAGATGGTAGACGTCGTCATCACGACAGGAGGAACCGCAGATCATGACATTGCGCGCGCTCAAGGCGGCCAATACTACTACGACCAGTTCTTCGCCGATGATGCTGAGCTGCGCAAGAAGAAGATACACAGGTTGGGTAACGTGATGATACCACTGAAGTCATATGGCCCACCTGTTGAGAGCTTTGTCAGCAATATTGTAGCTGAGCTGGGAGGCAGTCCGTTCATGTCGCCATCGGAGATACTGGCAATCGCAGGGAAGCATATCACAGACAAGAACTCAATACTCAAGGCAGCTTACGAAGCCAAGGTTCCGATCGTCTCGCCCGGCCTGGCCGATTCGGCTTTCGGGACAGATCTCTGGTACTCATACCAACGTGGAGAGTTCAAACTGGACACCCTGAAGGACATGACCCTGATGTCGAACAAGGTGTTCGAGAGGAAGAGAACCGGGGCCATCATTCTCGGGGGAGGGATAAGCAAGCATCACACCATATGGTGGAATCAGTTCAAGGAAGGGTTGGAGTATGTGTTGGCGATAACCACTGGCACGGAGTTCGACGGATCGCTGACGGGAGCCAGGATAAGCGAGGCCATAACGTGGGGGAAAGTGAAACCAGACGCACTGCAGGCTACGATAATGGGCGATGTAACTATAATCTTCCCGCTGATACTGACGGCGTATCGCCAGTCGAGGAATAGGGCGAAATGAGCCTAAGGTAAATCGCTGAGCTTCATTTCGTCCAGAACCTTGTTGATCTGATCCTTGTAGAGGTGATCGCTCACTTTGACCTCGATTTTGCTGAACCCACCGATCTTGAAGAGTTTCTTCTTTATCGAGCTGCCTATCATGAGTGCCATCGGGGGCGGGCACATGGGCATGGTGAGATGGTAAGTAACGCGGGCTTCTCCATCCTTGACAGATATCTCGTCGACAAGTCCCATGTCTACTATGGAGACTCCGATTTCTGGATCCGTGACTTCTTTCAGTTCCTCGTAGATCTGTCGTTCCTTTTCATTCAGAGTTTCTGGATCTACTGGCATCGAACCACATCCCTTGCCCCGACCCACATAAGTCTATCACGTCGGTTCGCCGAACGCACCGTCCTATTTCTCCGCTCTAGTACTCTTCGCACAATCTCTGGTAGAAGCTCTTGCTGTGACCACATGACGGACAAGTCTCCGGTGGAGTCTTGCCTATGTGCACGTACCCACACTTCCTGCACACCCAGACGATCTGTTCGTCCCTGTTGAAGAACTTGCCCGTCTCGACGAGCTTCAACAACTTGGTGTACCGCTCTTCATGGTGTTTCTCCACTGACGAGATCGCACGCAGTTGCTTGGCTATGTCGGGGTAACCTTCCTTTTCTGCGACGGCAGCAAACTCTGGGTACATTACTGTGTTCTCATGGTGCTCGCCGCCAATTGCCGCCTTGAGGTTGTCAACTGTTTGGCCCAAGACAAGGGGGGCTAGGGCTTTCACCTCCAGCTCGACCTTGTCCTTTCTCAGACTCTGTATGTCCTTGAACAGCGTGTCCGCGTGCTCAGTTTCGTTTGCGGCAGTCAGTTCAAAGATCTCTGCTATCTGTTCATAACCTTCCTTTCTGGCTTTGCTGGCATAGAAAGTGTATCGGTTCCTAGCTTGGCTCTCCCCTATGAATGCCTTGATCAGGTTCTCTAGGGTTTGCATATAGTATTCCGCCATCTGCTGTTTCATAACCTTTTTGTTCGCTCTATGGCCCGGGATTGGGTTGGTGCGGGAGGTGGGATTTGAACCCACGAACCCCTTCGGGACGGGGTCCTAAGCCCCGCGCCTTTGACCAGGCTTGGCGACTCCCGCGACGCGAGCTTCCGCACTCCCCTTCTTTTTATCTGTGTTTGTCGCTATGCCCTCTGAGACTCGAAACCCTATAACCGAAACAAGAACTCGATTCTCAAGACAGGTGGTCGTGAATGAAAGTCAAGAGAGAGACGTGGATAAACCCCTCGAAGCTAACCTATGCGGTCTTCGGAGAGGCCGGATACATTTCAGCGACAGAGCCGAGGATGATTCGACAGTGGGGTGAGGAGAACAAGAGCGATCGTGCGGACACAAGCTTCACCGAGGTATCAGAAGACAATGGTAGAACTTGGGGACATAGAAAGGTTCTGTCCGTCACTCACAAGGAAGGAGGTTTCACTTTCCTAGGAGGACGCGGGGGAGGAATTCCCTTCGTGGATCTTGACAACGGTGTGACTATTCTCTTTTCACTAGAGGTCGTCCTTGAGGGAGACGACGTAGTCAGCGGACTGAAGAGAAGAAGGATATTCTACTCAACAAGCAAGGACGGCGGCAGAAACTTCTCCTCGCCCAAAGAACTCGTGGAGCAAGGAGAGGGATATGACGTCTTCCACTACATGAAAGGTGTGTACTATGGCCTGAACTCCGCGAGCCTCGGAGGAAAGCCCATCAAGATCTCTCGCGATGAAATCCTATTGCCGGTATATGTAGCTCCTCTCGATGAGAACGCCAAGCTCTACAATCCATTAGGAGGGTACACCTTCACTTACGCTGGTTTTCTGATTGGAAGATGGAAAGAAGATCTTTCAGATCTAGTATGGAAAAGCACTCAATTGGTGAAGATAGATCCGAAATCATCCATTCGCGGGTTCAGTGAAAACACGGTGGCTAAGCTCAACGGCGAGCGGATTTTGTCGATTCTGCGTGGCTCCAACTCTTACAAATGGTTCACCCTCTCCCATGACAATGGTCTCACTTGGGATGAAGTCAAGCCTCTCCGGTTTGATGATGGCAGAGAGCTCTTCTCCCCAGCAAGCTACTCTCTGTTGATCAGGCATTCGGCCGGCAGACTGTACTGGATAGCGAACGTTGTTTCGACCCATCCGAAGGGTAACTCGCCGCGTTACCCGCTGTGCATTGCTGAGATCGACGAGGATGGCGTAACCATCAAGAAGGGGACCTTGTTCAATATTGATGCAAAGGCAGAAGGAGAGTGCGAAGCCCTGCAGCTTTCCAACTTCGGCTTGTACGAGGACAGAGAGACGCATGAGATTGTGTTGACCTACCCACGTCTCTTTGCCAGAGATGACAAGGACTGGACGGCTCCCTGCATGCTGTACCGAGTATCCGTCGAACTGTAGATTCTACGGAAAGGAATTTGATTCTTTACACGATTACCGGCGTTGCTACGAGGACTTCCTCTCAGGGGGAACGAAGTTGTGGGCTGCGGAGCACTGTTCCCAAGCTTTTAACTGGAGTGGGGCCCAGAACTCCGCAAACAGAAGTGGCGCAGATGCCCAGTCAGATTGTTGACATGAACACTCACTTCGGCGTCTATCCCCGCATGAAAGCTGACATTAGCCTCGAGATACTCGAAAGGTTGATCGAGCAGAACGGTGTCACCAGGGCGGTGACACTTTCCCTGAAGGGCGTTCTCTACGATTATGTCGAAGGTAACGCGGAGACGCTCAGGAAATGCAGTGAGAGTAGGAAGCTCGTCCCTGCAGCCACACTAGATCCAAGGAAATGCACGGATGCCGTTGCGGACGTGAGTGCCCTAGTCAGCCGAGGCTTCAAGGTGCTGAGGCTCTTTCCTGACCTTCAGGAATGGCCCTTACGATTCGCGCCAGTCAGATCTATCGTCCATGAACTCCATCGCGTGCACATCCCTCTGATGGTCAACGCGTTGACCTACGGCGTTGCGACTGAGCTGACCGATCTGGTTGGTGAACATGCGTTCCCTGTGATACTGTCCGGAATAGGTTACTGGGTGTTGAGTGAGGTCATCGTCCTCATGAAAGATAACAAGAACACCTTCGTTGAGACAAGCTATCTGGATTCTCCAGACGCCATCGAGGTCTTGGTCCGTGAGGTCGGAGCTGACAGGATACTTTTTGGTTCTAACACACCAATGACCTACTTCAGGGGGCCCTACCTGTCGGTGGCCAAGGCAGACATCTCAGACCACGAGAAAGAGATGATATTTCATCTCAACGCCGAGAAGATACTAGGAGAGGTTGGCGAATGAAGATTATCGATGTTCACGCACACTGCGGGGAGTGGTTCTTCCCCATATACATGAACGAGGCGCGGCGCATCATTGGTTTGATGGATAAGTACGGCGTTGAGAAGGCCGTGTTTTCGTCCAGCTTGGCGGTCTTCTATGACATGGTCGAGGGGAACGCTCAACTTAACGAGTTCTTGTCTGGATCTCCGAGATTCTACGGGTATGCAATATTGAACCCGAACTACATGGATCTTTCAGTCGAGCAGATTGAGAAGTACCTAGGGGTACAGAAGTTCCTAGGAGTGAAGATCCACCCGGACTACTCCAGAAAGTCCGTCTCATGTCACGAGAGCGTAGAGTTGCTGGAGAAAGCTAGGAAATTGAAGAAGGTAGTTTTATTGCACACTTGGGGTGATGAGCAGATACGCGCGACATCAATAGTAGCAGACACATTTCCTGACATGACAGTCATAATGGGTCACATGGGAGGAGACGGAAAAGAAGGTGCTGGCTGGAAGGCTGGAATAGCAGCTGCCAAAGGCAGACCGAATTTGTATCTTGAGATCTGTGGCAGCGTGTTGCACCGCGACAGGATAAAGGAGGCAGTAGAAGCCGTTGGAGACGATCGCATACTCTACGGTAGTGACATGACGCTCCTCAATCCGTCGATAGCAGTCGGGATGGTGGAGGAAGCGGACATATCTCAGTCATCCAAGGAGAACATATTCCACAGGAACGCTGAGAGAATACTCCACTTGTGACTGCCAAACAGTGTGCATCAACCATAAAAGGTAAGGCGCCCCATTCACTTCAGCGAAGATGTCTAAGCTTGCGATCGAGGGAGGCAAACCTGTGAGGAAGCGCCCGTTCCCAACCGTTGGGGACAAATCAGGAAGGACCCTAGGGAAGGAGGAGGCCAAGGCCGCCAGCGAGGTGATAATGTCGGGTCGTCTCTTCCTGTACGGAGGAACCAAGGTCCGCAAGTTCGAGAAAGAGTTCGCGAGGCGGATGGGAGTCAATCATGGGATAGCATCTACATCCGGTACGGCAGCGATTCATGTGGCACTCGGAGCGCTTGGTGTCAGCCCTGGGGACGAAGTCATCACGAGTCCCATCACGGACATGGGCACCATCATCCCGGTCATTTTTCAAGGGGCGGTGCCGATCTTCGCAGACGTATCTAGGGAATCACTCAACGTGGATCCGTCTGACGTTAAGAGGAAGATTACCGACAAGACTGCGGCGATCGTTCCCGTTCACCTGTTCGGCCTGCCGGCAGACATGGGCCCGATCTTGGATGCAGCTGACGAGCGAGGGATTCCAGTGGTCGAGGACTGTTGCCAAGCATACTTGGCCGAGTACGGAGGAAAGCTGGCTGGCAGTATTGGAAAGATGGGCGCCTTCAGCCTGCAACAGTCCAAGCACATGACGACGGGCGACGGTGGAATGACAATAACGAACGACGATGAGTTGGCAGAGAAGGCCGCCCTCTTCGCTGACAAGGGCTGGGACAGGTCGAAGGGCAGGGAGTACGTTATGCTGGGCATCAACTACAGGATGACTGAGGTAACAGCGGCGATCGGGCTTGAGCAACTCAAGAAACTACGGTCTGCAGTCGAGAGTAGAAGGAAGTCGGCTACTAGGTTGACTCACCAGATAGAAGGGATCGAGGGTCTGAATCCTCCTCGCCCTCCGAAAGGTGTCAAGCACTCCTACTGGCAGTATCCGCTGATAGTAGATGATGAACTCGGAATGTCTCCCAAAAGATTCTCTGAAGCTCTGATAGCGGAAGGAATACCCGCGCCCTATTCATACATAGGGGAGCCGATGTACTTGAAGACTCCACTAAGGGAGAAGAAGACCTTTGCCAAGAACCAACATCCATTCGATTGTCCTGCTTACGGCAAGCCAATTTCATATGTACATGGTTTGTGTCCAAACGCTGAAGACGTGCTGAAGAGGCTCATTGTGATTCCTTGGAACGAGAAATACACTAAGGATGATGTAGATGACATCGCCGAGGCCATACAGAAGGTTGTGGCGCACTCGCACCAACTCTGACTGGTTTACTGAAACTGCAATCCAAATCTTATAATGGCTGGGTACGTTAGATCTTGCATGGCCCTTGATGATGTATTCAAGGTCGGAAGAGAGAGCTGGGAGCAGAGGGTCATTGAAGCCGCGCAAAGGAAAAGTCCAGTGGAGATAACAATAGAAGATCAGAGTCACGTCCATCGCGCTGGCTTTGCTGGAAGTTCACACAGGCGAGTCGAGTGGCACTATCAGGTTTTCGTCAATTCTGTTCCGGTCATTTGGGAACCTAAGCTGCAGTTGGCCCAGCAACGCGTGGCGGAGATAGGTGCTCTCTTGACCAGCCGTGGATTCATCGTGATTGGCTCCGAAGCGATGCCACCGCCGCCTCCTCCACCACCATGATCTTGCATCTCGCCGAAGATTGCGGAAAAGACAAATAAGAT
>CAZXBW010000002.1:0-35042 GCA_964639105.1 uncultured Nitrososphaerota archaeon
GATATGGGCTCTTCGTGATCGGAGGATCCCTGGGCATATATGCAGCATTCAACGCGATGGTCCAACTCGGGATAGCGGATCCCCTGTCAGCTCTGTTGAAACTCAACATACTCGCTGGCGAGTTCCTCAAGAGCTCTTCGCTGTATTTCCTGACTGGAGGCATTGCACTGCAGCTCGGCAGAGCCACTGCTTTCTTCGTCGGCGATTGGGCCGAGTCCAGAGGTCTGACAATATCCTTGGCCGTGATGGCATCGCTCTACCCGCTTGCCCTCGTGCTAGGAGATTTTCTAATAGACCCCAACCGCTATCTCCAGTCGGTCGTTACGGCTGCCCTTACGAGCACCGCTCTGTCTCTCGTCTCCTTCGCGGTACTCACTGGGATCTACGTCTTGATAGACAGGAGAATCCGACGCCGGCGTGAAGCGGGCAGTTGAAATCTCGGGCGCTCAGGCTGATAAGGTCAGTAGCTGACGTCCTGCCGGTCCGAAGCCTCTACGAGGCGGTCCTTCAGAATCAGATTTCTTCCGGGCCCATGCCCTCTCATGTTGGTCTCATACTTGATGGCAACAGAAGGTGGGCTCGAGAACACAACCTCTCGAGTGTAGAGGGGCACAAGGAGGGGGCTAAGAAACTTGAGCAGGTTTTGTCTTGGTTCAGGCAACTGAAGATCGTGACCGTCACGCTCTATGCCTTGTCAACGGAGAACTTGGCGCGACCCCCGGATGAGGTGAAAGGGATTCTGTCTGTCGTTGAACAATACTTGACGAAGGCAATCGAGGATGGAGTGTTCCAGAGGGAGAGGGTCAGAGTGAGATTCTTGGGCGAGAGGGGATTGCTACCGCTCGAGATAACAAAGCTCATGGAAGATCTTGAGAAGAGCACGATGCAGAACAGTGAGTCGTTCCTGAACATCGCCATGGGGTACGGCGGACGGACGGAGATAGTGAACGCTGCCAAAAAAATGGTGACCTTGGCCGCCAATGGGCTGCTCACCCCAGCTGAGGTGACAGAGGATCTGGTCGGTAGTTTCCTCTATACCGCCCACTTGCCAAACCCAGACCCCGACCTGATAATAAGGACCTCCGGAGAGGTCAGGGTCAGCAACTTCCTTCTGTGGCAGAGCGCGTACAGTGAACTCTTCTTCTTGGACATCTATTGGCCGGACTTCAGGAAGATTGACCTGCTTAGGGCGATACGCTCCTATCAGAGAAGAGACAGACGGATGGGAAAATAGCCTAGGTCATGACATCGTGGCCTGTTCCCGTGACCAAGATTGTGTTCTCCCATCTCGCTCCGGTTACTCCTCTTATGTATAGGCCTGGTTCAACGGTAATGACATTACCTGAGACCAACTTCTCCGGATTCTTGCTCGAGACGGAAGGCTCTTCATGTATGTCAAGGCCCACGCCGTGGCCCAGCCCGTGCAAGATGCCTTCAGAGAATCCCGCCGATGAGAGCATGCGATCAGCCTTCTGCCCCAATTCGTCTATCTTGATTCCAGGTGCCACAGCTTCCGCGCAGGCATCGTAGGCGCTCTTCACGGAATCAAACACCTTTCGGTTTTGGCCATCTGAAGACCCCACCAGCGCAGTCCTCGTTGTGTCGGACTTGTAGTGCTCCACGTCAGCACCGAGGTCTATGACGACTAGTTCCCCGTCCACAACTTTCTTCCCTGTCGGCAGAGCATGCGGCAGTGAAGCCCTCCAACCGGAGCCAATCGATGTTCTGAATGCAAACTCATCCGCCCCTTTCTCCAACATTGCGCACTCGGCTGACATGGCGATGTCCTTCTCCGATACGCCAGCTTTTGTCCGCTCCAGCGCCGCCCGCATTCCCTCCCTAGCCAGTTCACCGCTCCTTCTCATAAGGCGGATCTCCTCCTCATCCTTGATTGCTCTGATCCTTTGGACCATGTTATTTCCTGACTTCACCAAGGCAGGGCACCCCACTCCGGATCTGCCCTCCAGAGGCAAGACATCATCGGCCTCCACGTACGCGTCTCGGGCCGTCGTGATCCTCCTTTTCAGTTCTTCGAAGATCTCCGCTTCGCTTCGTCCGGTGAACACTTCAACCTCGTCAGATTCCGCGAGGAAGAAGTCCAACTTGGATCCGAAGACGGACAGATCACCAGACCTGGAGACAGAGAGGACGGTTCGACCCATCGGCCAGACGCCGATGAGATAGAATACGTTGGAGGTCTCAGATAGCAGGAGTCTGTCAACCGAGGTCTGCTGTAGCAGGTGTGTGAGCTTTCCCAACCTTTCCTTGTTCGGTTGAACTCGAACCAGTTGCATCTTCTCTTCGCTTCAGCAGCTCTTCCATCTCCCTTTTAACTGATTTGGTGTCGCGGCACCCCAGAAGCTTGTTGAATCTGTCCGTCGTCGTCAGCATCGAAGTCCTGCCGACCTTGGCGGCTTCGACATAGCCTGCCCTCACAAGCTCTTTCACGTGCCCATACGAGTGTCTGCCCCTGATTTGGACCACCATTGACTGCACAATTGGTTGTTCTACCGCTATGACGGAGAGCGTCTTGGAGGCTCCCTTTGATATCGGGAGGCCAGCGGAGACTTTCTTAGCATGCTCAAAGTACTTGGGCCTCACCTGCATGATGTATCGCTCAGCACCGAGTTGCACTATCTCGACTCCCCCCTTCCTGTGCGCATACTCCCCGACAAGGCTCTGAACGCAGGCATCAACGATTTCTCCCTTGGATCTCAGAGCCTTCGCCATTTCTTCGGTTGATAGCGGTCTCCCTGCCGCAAACAGCAGAGCCTCGACCGATGCCTTCATGCCCTCGCTGGCTGGTTTGTGCTCACTATCCAAAACTGTTCCCCCTTCTTCTCTATTTCGTAGTCCATTGAGCTGAGCACGAACAAGAGTATGATGAATGTCCTAACCATCTCGATGTAATCTAGGCCTTCAAACAGTTCCAGTACATCGATCCTCCCGGTGCTCCTCGTAGCGGAGGCAATTCTGTCTCCTAGGGCTTTCACCCTGTTCTCAACATCCTCCAGAAACAGGTCAGGAACGATCAGGTCCTCCGCGACCTCGGTGCTGCCCACGAACAGTTTCCTTTCCCTCAACGCCCTAGTCAGCAGCTCCACGAGATCCGAGAACAGTTCAGTCGAGTCGACCACCGGATGTGCTGTCCTCACGGGCAGGTCGATGGGCAGAACAAGTCGATCGTACACTACGGGCTCCCCTTTGTCCTCGGGTGATCTGGGTGGTTCTTCGAGCTTCAGCAATTCCTCAGTCTTCCTCCTGAATATTATCGCCGATGACAAGAGAGCTACGCCCGATCGCTCGAAATCGACATAGCCTCCGGTCCTTATCTGGCTCAGCAGACCCCTTATCGCGGCTGCTATGTCCAGATCCCATACCCTGGCCTTGTAGACGCTGAGAATGTCGAAAAGCACGTTGAAAGCGGTGGTGACAGAACTCACTTTCTCACCCTCTGGCTCGCGACGATCGGCATCTCCATGGCCTTTGATCTACCACCCTTGATGTAGGTACCTATCAACTTGTCAGCCCCGATGGCCACAACGTCCTTTAGGGAGATGACGAGCAGTTGAGATCCCGATGCACGCATAGAGACCAGCTTCAGGTAGTTCTGTACATTCCTGGCATCGAGGTGTGCGTCTATTTCGTCGAAGAAGTAGAACGGAGCCGGTCTCAACTGTTGGAGGGCGAATATGAGGCAGAGGGCAGTCACGGACTTCTCTCCGCCGCTCGACCCGTATACCAACCTCGTCTCCTTTCCCGGGAACTGAACCATGATGCTCAATCCACCTTGGAATGGGTCTTCGGGCCTTTCGCACTCCAATCTGGCAGATCCGCTGGTGACTTCGTTGAAGTACTCACCAAAACCCTTGTTGACGGTCTGCAATGCCTGAAGGAACGCCTCTCTCTTGTTACGCTCTATCTCGGCAATCAGATCCAAGATGGCCTTCTTCTCCTCTTCGAGAGTGTTCAGCCTCTGAGAGATCAAGATGTAGTTCTGAGCCTGTTGGTCGTACTGCTCTCGCGCCAGCTGATTGACCAAGCCCATGCCAACCAGGTCGGACTCCAACTCCTTCACCAGAGTGTCGCAATGCTCTGAGTCTAGGCTTTCTAGGCTCAACAGCTTTGGCTCCCCTAGAGAGCTGAGTTTCTCCTTGATAGAAGCCATCTCGGTCTCAATCTCGTATTTTCTTCGTTGAGAGTCGCCTGACTTCGATTGAAGTTCTCTGAACTTCGCGTCGATTTCTTCCATCTGATCCTCAGCTTTCCTGAGCTCACCTGCCAAACGATCTCTGCGTTCGTCTGCCGATGGTGCGGCTTCTGTCGATTCCTTGAGCTTGTTCTGCAGCTGGGATATTTCTCTGTCGAGATTGCTTCTTGCGTCGGAAAGTTGCCTGATCTTGACATCTGCCTCTCTCAGAAGATCTGCAGTGCCCGAAATCCTGTCGGTGATCCTCTTTCTATTCTGGATGAGCTCATTCTTCTCCTTCTCCGTCTCGATGATCCTCTTCTTCATGTCTCCGAGCTCAGCTTCAATGGCCCGTATCTCCGCATCGAGCTTGGAGGCCCTCCTCTCCGATGAGTTCGTCAGGTTAGTCATCTGGGACCTTCTTAACGAGAGATCCTTCCTGACCGCGAGAGTGTCTGTGAGCTTCTTGTTGAGGCTCTTGACCCTCAGATCGATGTCTCTTCGGTTCTTCCTGAGGGAAAGAATCCGCGCCCTCAGTCCATTGAGCCTCTTCTCTTCTGTCAGCATCTGACCTTCCTCAGCCTTCATTTTGTCCGTGATCTCGTTCAGCACCCTGGATGCCGCATTTCTGACCTCCATCACCCTCTCAAGCCAAGAGCTGGCCTCTGTGATGCCCTGTTTCAAGTCGACAATGTTCTTCGAGAGTATCTCTTCTCTCAGTCTTCTTGCTTCGTAGAGGTCTGCCTCGAGATTTCGGAGTGTCTCAAGGAGTGACGATGGTTTCGCGGCACGTGTTGCTCGCAATCTGGCAGAGTTCCTCCCGCCAAGGACGAGGCCATCCTTCGTGACTACGCTGAATCCCTTTCCCGAAGCCAGGGCGGCGTCGGTCGAGTCGGACGCCAGTATGAAATCTCCTATCCTCGAGTCCAAGAATTCCCCCAGCTCCGGAGGGAATTCCACCATGTCTATCAGCCGGTTATCTCCCTCTTTGTGTATCTCCTTGGGCTCACCCTCTTTCACCAGCCAAGCCGAGGAGACGCCCACATTTAGAAGCGATATCGAAATAGATGAGGGATCCTCATCCTTTCCGATGACTATCGCATCAGACCATTCTCCCAGAGCAGCTGCCAGTGCGGGCTCAACGTCGGGCCTGCATCGCACGAGGTTTTTCAGCAGACCCACGACTGGGATTCCTGCTTCTCTGAGGACAAGCTCGACCACGTGCGGATCTGATGTTCCGAGTTCAAATGATTCGTCAAGTCTGCCTCTGACCCTCTCCGCTGCGACCTCTAGTTTGGCCATGAGATCCCTGATCATAATCTCTCCTCTTTCGAGCTTCTCGGCCTTCGCCAAGCTGTTCGCCAGATCTGATCCGAAAGTCTGAGCTTCGCTCGCTATCATCTTCAATCTGGAAGTCAGCCTGTCCGCTCTTGCCTTCCACCTAAGATACCTCCTCGCATGCAACCTTCTGGCCCCCGATGCCGATCGCTCTTCGCGTTCGAGTTCGCCTATTTGTTCGCTGGTTTTCTGCATCTCGAAATCCGCTTGCGATGATTCAGACTGCAGATGAGGGAGCACGCTTTCCACGTCCGCCAGCCTCCTCTGGAGAGAGTCGGCCTCCCTTCTTCTCGACTCGATGGTCCGCCTGAGTCTATCTCTCTGAGGCAACAGCCTCAGTTGTCTGTTATCCAAGATCCTCGCGCGGGCTTTGGTGATCTCAGTCCTTCTGCGGAGGCTTCTTATCGTGAGTGATGCCTTTTTCCTATGCATTCTGTCCTCTGCTATCTTGGCTGCCAGATCCTTCTTGTTGCCTTTGGCCTGCTGAAGAGTCCATTCAGATCGCCCGAGCTCTCCCATCTTGTTCGTTAGCATTCCGGTGAGTTCTGCCGACGTGATCTCAGATGGAGCCTGTCTGGTCTTATCGATTTCAAGAATGCCATCAAGCAAGATCTTGCGTTGTTCCGTCACTCTCTTCCTTTCTTCGGCTATTCTTTCAAGATCTGACGATAACACATCTGTCTCGGCTGTTATTTCCCCGAATCTCGACTCTCTGCGTCTGAGGTTCTCTAGAAGTATGTGTCTCTTCAATTCATCCGCGACCTCCCTCAAGGTGTTGAACGCAGTGGCTCGGTTGAACTCGTGCTCGAGTTGCTCGATCCTATTCCTGACTTCGTCGAGCCTGCTCATGGCAACCTTGAGATTCACGTCAGCTTCCTTCAGCTCTTCCTCCGCTTGCTTCCTTCTTTCGTCGAAGCTCGAGATGCCCACGGCCTCCTCTATCATTGCTCTGACCTCCTCTGGGCTCTTCTCGGATATCCGCGAGATCTCTCCTTGGACGACGATGTTGTAGCCTCGCGAACTCAGACCAGCCATGCTCAGCGTGTTCATCACGATTCCTCTCTGCGCTCTCCTTCTATTCAGGAAGTACTTGCTCTCACCCTTGTCGTCTATGTATCTGGTTATGACTATCTCGTCCTCCTGTGCGGGGATCCTTCTGTCGTGATTGTCTATCACCATTCTGACATAATACTTCTGTCCCTTCCCCCTTGCGTTGTCCGATATCAGGCTGGCCAACTTGTCCGCTCTAAGGGCTCTCGTGGAGTTCTCGCCCATCACGAACCTGACCGCATCTATCAGGTTGCTTTTCCCAGATCCGTTGGGCCCAGTGATCACACTCAGGCCAGGTGAGAGTCGGATGACAGTCTTGTCCGAGAATGATTTGAAGCCCTTCAGTTCCAGCCTTGATATGTACATTTCCGACTACTTTTCCACGAGCTATGGCATCATGCCTCTCAACGCCTTAAGATACTTGCGGGTGTTATCAAGCTCATCCCCTGGGCTTTCGTTCTCCAGTGATACCACCCCTTCGTACCCCAAGTTCGCCAGCTTCCTCATGAACCTAGGCACATCTGTCTTTCCCTCGCCTGGACCCACTATGGCATACTTTTTGGAATCTCTTCCGACGAAAGTCTCTTCGTCATCCGGCTTGGCAAGTCGGAAATCCTTCATGTGGACGTGAAGGACGTGCTCGAAAACCTTGTCAATGGCTGAATTGGCGTCATCTCCAGCGGGCACGAAATTGCCGACATCGAAATTCAACCCCAGATGGGGCGAGGCGACCCTGCCCAGTATGTCCATCAACTGTGACGCAGTGCCGTATAACTCACCGTGATTCTCAAGGGCTAGCTTGATGCCGTGTTCTCCTGCGTAGTCTGCCCCAACTGAGAGCCCTTCTAACATCCGGTTCATGGTATCGGCATTCGACATTCCTTTCCTTGGTTCTGCGCCGAAGACCCTGACGATACGGGTGTTCAACCTGCCGGCGACATCAACCCCCCTCCGCACTTCGTCCAATGCCTTCTGAAAATCTGGACGGTTCGTCGCGCCAAAGTCATTTCCGACATCATAGGCCGAGACGGACAACCCTAGGTCACGGACGAGGCTGGTGATGCCTCTGATGTCCTCGTCACTTTCCTTCCAGAACACATTGAGCAACTCGATGTCGCCGATGCCGAGGGCATGGGAAGTGTGCGCAAATTCGGCGACATTCATCTTACCTTGCTCTGAGATCCTGTGGAAACTCCACATGCTGACGCCCAATCTCATGAGGTGGAGATGGACAGCTCCCTGCTGATTAAGTTTTTTTTGAGCTTTGACCGTGGAGGGAGTCCTTTCTTGCGCATCCCATGCACATTTGGCCTCCAAAGTCTTATCTAGGGCACGGTCGTTCGCCAAGCCATGACGATATATCACGTCAACCTCAAGAAGAAAAAGAGGACCGGCGGAGCCCGCACTCCGCAGAGGAGAAGGCGGGAATACGAGATCGGGCGCGGTCCTACGGAGACCAAGATCTCCGAGGGAGAAGAGGTTGTCCAAGAACTGAGGGTTTTCGGGGCCAACACGAAACTGAGGGTCAAGGCCACCAGCCTGATCAACGTGAGCTCCAAGGATGGAAAGACCGTAAGGGTGAAGATACTGGGACTCACCGAGAACTCCTCTAACCCGCTGTACTCCAGAAGAGGTATCATCACCAAGGGTGCCGTCGTGAAGTCGACTGCTGGGCTAGTCAAGGTCACCTCCAAGCCAGGTAGGGACGGAACATTGAGTGGGGTGCTCCTTGAGGAAGCAGGAGCCGCATGAAGAGATTCAGTAAAGATCCTTACAGGATAGTATACCCTCAATACTTTGACTCAAAGAGATCACGACAGAGTGGGAGAAGGGTGAAGAGATCCGCGGCGGTTCCGCTTCCGAAGGAGGTCGAGCTGAGAGCCGCTGCCGAGAGCCTGAAACTCAAGTTCGAGATGCAGACCGACAAATCGTATCCGAAGGACACCACCAGAGCTCCTTGCAGACTCATCGTGTTCACGGCTGAGCCCAAGTCCAAGATCATCATGCAGTTGGCAAAGAAGCTGAGCGAGATGAGAGGGCAATCGAAGCAAACTTGAATGATTATATACACGTATGAGTTTCGAGACTTGCGTTGCCTGGGGGGGCGAAACTCGTGGACATCGGAGAGGTCGATGGCCCAACAGCCCAAAGGAAGTACTTGGTCAAACTCATCAAAGTACCTAGAATAGGCGATAGGCTGTATGATTCTGCAGCCAATCAGGTGGCGGTCGTGAGGGACGTGATAGGAAACGTCAAGCGACCCGTGGCAATCGTCGAAGCCGCACGAAGCGACTATGTCCTGAAGGGAACGATGCGGTTGTTTGTTCAGAAAAGCAGGGGTGCAAGATGATGTCGAAGGAAGGCTTCTGTCCCCATTGTGGATCAAAGAGGTTGCTCTATGATTCGGAGAACGGAGAACTCGCGTGCGCGGACTGTGGACTAGTTGTGCACAAGAACGAGTACGATTTCTCCCCTGAGTGGAGAGCCTTCACGGAGGAGGAGAGGGACCAGATGGAAAGGATCGGCCCTCCTAGGTCCTCGCTATTTGACAACGGGGGGCTTTCCACGAAAATAGTCCCGACGAAAAAGACGGAGGGAGACTCTCAGGACCCGAATCGATATCTTAGGCTCGCTAAGTGGCAGGACAGATCAGCCTCCTCGTCTTCGGAGGTCAGATCTCTACCGAAAGCTCAATGGTTGATAAGCAGTTCGAGCCTTAAACTGAGGTGTCCGAGACCAGTGGCGGAGAGAGCAGCTGAGATATACAGGGAAGCACACGTCAAGGGCTTGGTCAAGGGAAGGGCCATGGAAGCAGAGGCAATGGCTGCTCTCTATATGTCATGCAAGAGGTTTGACAATCCGAGAACCCTTGAGGAGATATCAAGGGTCTCCGGCGTGAAGAAGTCCTCAATAGCGAAGTCCTACAGGGAAATGGTCTGGAGCATGGGGTCGCCGAAGAACAAGGACGAATCCACTCTCGTGCTCACAAGGCTTTCAGACAAGTTGAACTTGAGAGGACCCGGACTGAAACTCGCATTGGAGTTGTTGGAGCGGGCCAAAGAAAAGAAATTGAGCTGTGGCAGATCTCCCACGAGTCTGGCAGCGGCCTGCGTCTATCTGTCATCAATGATGGTCGAGTCTCCCATAACTCAGAAGACGGTTGCATCAGTGGCCAACGTTACAGAAGTCACCCTCCGAAATAGGTACAAGGAGATGATAGAGGTCCTTGGCCTCAAAGTGCCTGTCTGACACAATCGCTTAATAATTCCGTCAGTTCATGATCACGTAGTCCTTGTCGTCAAGGTTCGTCACAAAGAGGAGCACCCTCGAAAGAAAAGCCCTAGACATAGTCATGAAGGCTGGGCCAGAGGGTATTCTGCAGACCGAACTCTGGAAAAAGATCGGAGTGAGCAGCTGGGAAGGGTCAAGGATATGCGTGAGGCTTGAAAGATGGGGACTCATAGGCAGGGAGAAGTTCCTCAGTGACGGAAGATGGACATACAAGATATTCTCGACAAAGCCACCGTTGAAACTAGATTCAATAATGGGAGCGCCATGCATAACATGTCCCTACTTCTCACAATGTGCGCCCGGCTCTGAGGTATCGCCGGAGAGGTGCATTTGGCTGGAAGAGTGGGTGCTGACATCGGAGGTCGTCTACACGCCTCGCAATGCCTGATGTCAAGCGGCGTTGGATAGAAGAGCGCAAGAGGGACGTCTACCACAGAAAGGCCAAGGAACTCGGGTACAGAAGCCGAGCTGCGTTCAAACTGATGCAGATCGACAAGGCCTTCAGATTGCTGAAGCAGGGCTCTCGCGTAATAGACCTCGGTAGCAGCCCGGGTGGATGGACTCAGTACGCTGCCGAGATCACAGGACCCGAGGGCCTCATAATAGCGGTCGATGCCGCGGATTTGAAGGATCTGGGCATGAAACAGGTCAAGTTCATCAGAGCCGACGTGATGAGCCCAGACCTTGAATCCTCCATGAGCAGAACTCTCTCACCCGGAAGCGTAGATTTGGTGATGTCTGATTTGGCGCCCGACATGACAGGCAGGTACGAGGTGGATCACGAAAGGCAGATCGCGCTGGCTGAACGAGCGCTTGATATCGCAACGGTCTTTCTGAAGATCGAGGGCAACCTCGTAGTGAAGGTGTTTGAGGGGAGGCGTTCACTCCTTTTCGAGAGGCGTGCTGCGGGCTTGTTCGGAAAGATCAAGAAGTTCAGGCCAGCAGCGTCCAGAAAGAGGAGTTCTGAGTGCTATCTCATCTGCCTGGGGTTCAAGGGCTCAAGTCCTATTCCTGAAGAATCTCAGATAGCTCCTTGAATCGCACGCTTGCTTTTATCGCGCTCGGGTCAAACAGAGTTCGGCTTGCGGTCACTCCACTGTCACGAAGCTTGGTCAGCATATCTTCGATTCGCAGGGCCTCACCTCCACAGGCTCTCGCGAGCAGGTAGTGTGGGTAGTATCCGAGAATCTCGCTTCTCTCCTCAGATATCTTGTATATCAACTCGTCACAAGGAGGAGATACTCCTAGTCCAAAGTCCCTCAGCTTGCCCGTGAAATCCGTGTCTTCATATGCCCCCGTCCAGATAGGTCCACAGACTGACTCAGCTGGTCTCCGAGTGTATTCAGCGTTGGCCAGATCTCGATGAGTCAAGACTTGCCAGTCTAGGGGATCCTCGCATAGGCCAAGATAGCCGACCTCCTGCATGGCGCGCAGTGCTTTTGGCCTGCCCCGCAAGATCTGGAAGTATGCCCTGAAGTAGTTCCTCTCACCATAGCAGACCAAAGGTTTGGCGCCCATCCCGTGCCTAGCCGCAGCTTGTATGACTGCCGCTATCAATACCCTAATCCCAACCTCCTTCAGAAAGGGAAGCCTAGTGCAGAATGAGTCGTACGTGATCCTCATCTTCTCGGGATAGATGCCGCACAAGACTGGCGTGTCCGTAGCTGTCACAGCCAAGAATCCCCTATGGATCACGGATGTGACTGCAGTGTCAAGGAACGGCCCAGGGCTCCCGAACGGATCAAGGTCCACGTATCCGAACCTGCTGCCAGGTTTCGAGTGTTCGGCCAAAAACACATTTGCGTCTGACGAACTGACCGTGACATTGTCTCGAACTCCATTCAACGCCGAGTTCTTCACGATCAAATCGACAGCCTGCTCACTGAGGTCGTTCGCAAACGCCTCAGTCACACATTCGGTCTCCTTCAGGAACCTAATCGAGCGTATGCCCACACCCGCTAGAGGATCGCCAACAGTCAACTTGACACCATTAACCGCTTCCACTGTTCTGATGAAGGCGACAGCCAGGTCCCTGTTCGTCTTCATCAATGGATTGAAGAACACAAGTGCCTTGGAGGGCACGTACTCTCTTTCGCTTGTCTTGTACCTGTCCAGTCTCGAAACGTATATCTGAGCAGCGCCCTCTTTCACTAGTTGAAGCTCCAACGCGATCCCTGCTGATAGCGAATAGTTACACATTTATCCGTGCAAATCCGCGTCGTTCGACATGGAAGATGTCTTGGTAGTCGGTGCTGGACCAGCAGGCGCAACCGCCGCTAGGTTCGCCGCTGAGGCTGGCCTCTCAGTCCTTCTTCTGGATCAGAGCTCGAGTAAGCAGATCGGTGACAAGGTCTGTGGAAATGCGATAGGAATGGATGTGTTCGAGAAGGTCGGCATCGACCCGCCGAAGTCAGCGTACCACGGGCTGGTGGAAGGCATAGAGATAGTCTCTCCAGACTGGAAGATGGTCTACCGACTTGAGCAGGAAGGAGAGAAAGGGATGATCCTAGACAGGCTGGGATTCGGCCAGTACCTGTTGCAGCTGGCGCTCGACGCCGGCGCAGAACTGCAAGACAGCTTCGCAGTCACAGGACCCGTGCTTGATGGAGGTGTGATCGGCGTGCGTGGGCTCAATCAGAAGACGAAAGCCAAGGAAGAGCACAGGGCCAGAGTCGTAGTGGATGCCTCTGGAGTAGGAGCAGTGATAAGGAGAAACTTGGGGGATCTCGTCGACAACTCGACCGAAGATGACGAGACAATGGTTTGCCACAGACAAATCAGGAAAGTATCCGAACCCATAACGAGGTACTCACGGATATACTTGGATCAGAAAACGGCTCCCGGCGGATACTTCTGGTACTTTCCCATGGGCGACGGAATGGTGAACACCGGGCTTGGCGTGGCAAAGGGTACGACAAGTCCAGAGCCAGCCTTCGAAGCGTACGCGAAGAGAGTCCCTGGATTGGCGGAATCAACTTTGGTCCATGCTGGTTCAGCTGTAGTGCCTACCAGAAGGCCCATGTCTCCATCGGTGTACGATGGAGTCATCTTCACAGGGGACGCAGGCTTCACCGTTGACCCTCTGCATGGTGGAGGAATAGCTTCCTCAATGCAGGCGGGAAAGATAGTCGCTGAGACTCTCGTGGAAGCCATCAGCAAAGGAGATCATTCGGTCAAAGCGCTCTGGCGATCCTGTCGCGACTTCAACACAACTGTAGGCTGTGTTCATGCATCCCATGACGTGCTGAGGATCTTCCTCCAAGGACTGTACAACGAAGAGGCAGACCTTGGCATGGCAAACGGAATAATCACGGAGCAGGATGTCAAAGACATGAGTTCGGGCAGACCGCTAAACCTAGGTCTGACCGAGGGGATTCACAGATTGCTGACCGGCGCTGGCAAGGCTCAGCTGTTGGCCAAATTGCTAAGGCTGCCAGGACTGTTGAACGAAGCAGAAAATCTGTACTCCAGATTTCCCAGCGGACCCGGCCCCGAATTTCAAGCTTGGAAACAAAGGGATCTGGCCCTTCACAGAAGGGCCCACGATCAGGTCGGTGGCACCGCCTTGGCTAGGGCCATGGCTTCCGCGAAGGGTAACTGAAGTCTGCAGGCTCTGGTTTCACTGGTTCTCCTCTCCTTTTCCTATAGGAAGCTGAGATGAAACCATAGAAACATGGGTTCGGGGATCCGGGCCAGCTCTTGAACTCAGGGTGGAATTGCGTGGCAAGGAAGAACGGATGACCTGACAGGGCAAGTATTTCGGCCCTTCCGTCATCTGAGTTGCCCACGATCTCCAGCCCAGATTCGTTGAGCTTGCTGATATAGTCGCTGTTGATTTCATATCTGTGCCTGTGCCTCTCGAACACCTCCTCCCTTCCGTAAATCTTGTGAGCTAGACTTCCTGATCTCAGGTTGACCCGGCTCACTCCAAGTCTCTGAGTTCCTCCCATCTGGCCTATCTTCAATTGCTCCTTGGATATGTGCACGACTGGATAAGGAGTGTTCGGGTCGACCTCTGTTGAATTTGCGCCGTCCATACCTAGCACATTTCTGGCGAATTCCACGGCCGACAACTGAAATCCAAAGCACAAACCCAGAAACGGGACTAGGTTCTCTCTGGCGTACTTCATTGAAAGCATCTTTCCCTCTGCCCCCCTGCTTCCGAACCCTCCCGGAACCAGAATGCCATCGGCCCCACCGAGCAGATCATCTGTCGCCCCTTTCTTCTCCAGTTCCTCCGCCTCAATCATCTCGACATTCACCTTGATCGCCAGCTTGCCTCCTGCGTGGTGCAGGGCGTCCATCACGCTGATGTAGCTGTCAGGAACGCTAACGTACTTGCCTATCAGCGCTATCTTGACCTCGTCCTTGGGTTTCAGGATCCCCTCAATGGATCTGCTCCAAGCGCTCCAGTTGGGTTTCTGGCCCTTGAGGTTCAATTCGTCACAGACTGCGTCTCCAAGCCCCTGTTGGTCCAAGTATTCCGGCAGTGCGTATATCGACTCCAAGTTCACGGCCGCAAACGCGTACCTCCTTTCTACAGAGGAGAACAACGCGACCTTCTGCATTACATCCTCTGGTGGTGCTCCCTTTGACCTTACGAAGATCAAGTCAGGCTGGAGGCCTATCCTTCTCAACTCTTGGACGCTGTGCTGAAGAGGTTTCGTCTTGTACTCACTGACGGTTTCCAGAAATGGCACGAGCGCAACATGGGCGATGACAGTGTTGCCCTCGCCCACTTCCAATCTCATCTGCCTCACGGCCTCAAAGAAGGGCATCCCCTCTATGTCCCCAACAGTACCTCCTATCTCAACTATTCCAACATCGGCCTCTGCAAGCTTCGTGGCCTCGCTTATCCGTTGCTTTATCTCGTCAGTGACATGGGGGATTATCTGCACACATTTCCCGAGATAGTCGCCCTTCCTTTCCCTCTGTATCACCTCTAGGTAGACTTGGCCTGTAGTGATGTTACACTTCTTTCCGATGGTGTTGTTCAAGAACCGTTCGTACCTACCTAGGTCGAGGTCGGTTTCGCCGCCATCCTCAGTGACGAAGACCTCTCCGTGCACGTACGGGTTCATGAGCCCGCTGTCGTAGTTGAGATACGGGTCTATCTTGATGGCGGTGACCTTGAGGCCTCGGACCTGCAAGCACTTGCCGATCGAGGCGGCCACGGACCCCTTTCCAATTGCTCCTCGTCTACGACGAGTCTGAGCTGAGGACGCCGCCCGTCACGAACACGTACTTGACCTCTCCCATTGTCAACTGCCCTCCTTGTCATGGATTGCCATGAACGTCGCGATGCGACAGCACAAATGTAAATAAATCCTTGACCGCGATGGTTGTCGCGAAGCAGCTTGAAGAAGACGAAGAAGCCAGAGCCCGGCGAGAAGATGATTAGAGAGGTCTACGAAGAGCCTGAGGCAGTCAATAGGACCATGGCATCGCAGATGGAAACGATCAGGTCCATAGCTAGAGCGGTGGCGGTTCGCCATCCCAGCAGGCTGTTCTTCATGGGAAGCGGAACGTCCTATCACGCTGGCGTGGTCGGGGCGTACACGCTGAATAGATTCACCGGCGTACTAGGAATCCCCGTCTTGGCCTCGGAATTCTCGCAGTTCGCCGGCAACTCGATCAGACCTGATGATGTCTTGGTGGTCTACTCGCAGTCGGGAGAGTCAACGGACACCCTGGAGGCGTTGAGATCAGCCAAGTCCAAAGGAGCTTACATAGTCGGGATTACTAACACGATGGGTAGCAGCCTCACACACGAGTCGAATCAGAGCATCGTGACACAAGCTGGCGTTGAGGAAAGCGTAGTTGCAACGAAGACCTTCTTAGCTCAACTGGCAGTCACGATATCCTTGGCTTGTCTGATAGCGGAGTCGGGCGGATATATAACGAGAGAAAAGGCGGACGCCATCCTGCAGTCGATCGACCAAGCACCAGGGCAGATAGAGAAGGAATTGGACAAGTGGAAGAAAGCAACCAAGGAAATCGCCAAGAAGATCAGGGGGATGCATGACGCGTTCGCTTTGGGAACGGGGATGGAATATGGCGTTGCCTTGGAGACTGGATTGAAACTGAAGGAAGCATCACTGACTCACTCCGAGGCGTTCTCCGTGGCTGAATTCAGGCACGGTCCTCAGTCCCTAGTGACGAAGGGCGTAGCCGTCATCATGATAGCTCCCGAGCCCGGAAAGAGCCTGGAGTCCTCCGAGAAGCTTGCACGTGAGTTGAAGGAGAAGAAGGCCACAGTGGTATCGATCGTCGAGCAGGAAAGGGCTTTTGCTGGTAGTTCTTCGGACTTCGTCATACACATACCGGCATCAGACCCCGTCGTGAGTCCGATCCTGCAAATAGTCCCGATTCAACTTCTGTCATACAACCTAGCTTTGGTCCGAAAGGTTAATCCAGACAGTCCGAGGAACCTGACGAAAGTTGTGAAGTGAGTCCAGCGGATGGCCGGTTCTGGCAGTTGAGGTTGATTGGGCTTGCAAGTTGTCATCTTCGAGGATGAAGCTGCTCATAACCTCGAGCCTTTGACTCTCACCCGCGGTGCTTTCGACATCAGGCTCGGTCCACTCTCTTTCACCGAACGCATCAAGTGCTACTTGAAAGCGGAGCGCGTGGACTTTCTGTCGAGGGATTACATCGCTGAGCATATTAGGGCGAAGAAGAGGGTCAAGGCAAACGAACCCGATGCAATAGATGACGAGGCTCTCTTCGTAAATGGGATGCTGGTCTTTGACCATGACCTCAGGATTATTGCCAAGAATATCAAACCGGGGACGGTCGTCTTCAAGTCAGATAGGCTAGTGATGGCGAAGTTCGGCCAGTCTCCAGCAAGAGAAGCTGCCAAGTTGCTCATCGGGGCCCCGGGGCATCAACCCATGGCATCTCTTGAGTCCATGGCCCTTGAGCGGAGGGAATATGAGGGTGACGCCCTGATCACGAACCTATGGGAGCTCATTGAGAAGAACACACATCAGATCTCTAAGGACATCGCCATCGTGCCAAAGGGATCCCGAGGGAGGATTTCGACGAAGGCCGTGGTCGTGGGGAACAGAAAGAATCTCGTCATGGCCAAGGATTCCGAGGTCGACCCTTACGTCGTGCTGGATGTGACGGAAGGGCCCATATACATAGGTGAGAAGTCGAAGATCTACGCTAGCAGCTGGATAAAGGGCCCGGTCTACATAGGGTCAGGCTCAATCATCCATCCAGGTTCAGTGATAAGGGAAGGCTCAAACATAGGAGATGTCTGCAAAGTTGGGGGAGAGGTCGAGGAATCCATAGTGCACGCCTACTCGAACAAGCAACACGCGGGATTTCTCGGCCACGCGTATGTGGGCGAATGGGTCAACCTCGGCGCGTTGACGACCAACAGCGACCTGAAGAATGACTACAGCACCGTGGAGATTCACGTAGGAGGTCGGCTTGTAGACTCTGGGACTCAGAAGCTCGGATCCTTCATAGGCGATCACACAAAGACCAGCGTTGCTTGCTTCCTGAACACAGGGACGGTAGTAGGTGCCATGTGTAACATCATCTCAGGGGGTGACCCTTCCCCCAAGTTCATTCCATCCTTCTGTTGGTACTTCCGGGGAAGGTTCAGCAAAGGATGGGGGTTCAGGAGGACCATCGAAACGGCAAGGGAGGTCATGAAGCGGAGAGATGTGACGCTGACGGATGAAGATGTGACCATGTACCAGCGGATCTATGATATGACTGAGGAAGAGAGAGAGAAACTGATAAAAAGGTCAAGGGTCAGGCGAAGAGAAAGGACAGACCAAGCCTAAACAGGAGGGATTGAGGTTGTCAGTGGAAAGCAAGGTGAAGAAAGTTCTGGCTGAGACACTCGGGATTGATGAATCAGAAGTAAAACGTGACTCGAAGTTTGTGGAAGATCTCGGCGTCGAGTCCCTTGACACGGTCGAGATCGTGGCCGCTCTGGAGGAGGAATTCGACATAGATATTCCGGACGAAGATGCCGAGAAGAACGTGACCGTCGGTCAGGCAATCGATTACATCGAAGACAAGCTGAAGCAGAAGAAAACTCCATGATGAAGGAGCCGAACTAGCTCGTCTACCCAGTGAGCACGACGATCGCGATGGCGTAGTCGCCCGTGTGGGACAGGCTTGTCATAGATTCCTTCACCCCCCTCTCTCTCATCCTCTCCTCCAACGCCCCGGATATGTTCAACACGGGAGCTCCTCTTTCATCCCGAGAGATTTCTATGTCAGTCCATTTCGCGCCTCGTCCCCAACCGATGCCGAGTGCCTTCAGCGTAGCTTCTTTGGCAGCGAATCGCGCGGAGAGATGCGAGTAGGGCTCCTTCTGTTCATAGCAGTATCCTATTTCCTGCGGCGTGAAGATCCTCCCCAGAAAGCGTTGGGTTCTCCTGCTACATGCAATCCGCATCCTTTCAATTCTCACTATGTCCACTCCCACTCCTTTCACTGAACCAGTCTTGCTTGGATAGTCGTCGAGTCCTGTCTTCCTCAACCACTTCTTCTTCTCCGGAGTATCTCGACTGTGTCCCTGGCGATCATGAGTTCCTCTCTCGTAGGAACTACCAGAACTTTAACCTTGGAGTCATCCGAACTGATCATTCCCTGCCATTTGGCGGGATCTCTGTTCTTGCTCACATCGAGACGTACCCCGAGGAACTCCAATCCTCGGCAGGCCTCCGAGCGGATGTATTCTGCGTTCTCTCCTATTCCAGCTGTGAAGACAATCGCATCCACTCCGCCCAGAACAGCAGCGTAGGCTCCGATGTACTTTCTGACCTTGTATGCGAGAATTCTCAGCGCCAGCTGCGCCCTGTTATTCCCTCTCTCGGCCTCGCTCTTGACCTCCCTGACGTCATTGCTTACTCCGGATATGCCAAGCAGCCCACTCTTCCTGTTCAGTATCTCGTTTATCTCAGTGAGATCCAGTCGCGCCTTCTCCGCTACGAAGAAGATGATGGATGGATCAATGTCGCCACACCGAGTCCCCATCGGCAGACCCTCAAGGGGTGTGAATCCCATGCTGGTATCCACGGATTTACCCCGATCGACGGCGGTGATACTGCAGCCATTCCCAAGGTGGCACGTGATTATCTTCAAGCTCTCAAGATTTCTTCCCATTATCTGCGCTGCTCTTAGCGCAACGTACCTGTGCGAGGTTCCGTGGAATCCGTACCTCCTGACCCCGTATTTCTCATAGAATTCATATGGTAGGGCGTATATGTACGCCTCCCTGGGCATCGTCTGGTGGAAGGATGTGTCAAACACGGCCACTTGGGGGGCATCAGGCAGAAGGTCCATTGCGGCTTCTATGCCTGCGAGGTTTGGAGGATTGTGCAGGGGCGCCAGTGCTGCAAACTTCCTGATCGTCTGCATGACTTTTTCGTCAATCAGAGTTGATTCGATGAAGGCATCCCCTCCGTGAACCACCCTGTGACCTACTGCAGATATCTCTGAAGGATCCTTGATCACACCTCCCGATTTCTCCAACAGGTGATCGATGACTAGGCGAAGGCCCTCACGGTGACTGTGTGCGATCACTTCTTCTTTTATCACCTCTTTTCCAACCCGGTGTGACAGAAGTGAGCCCGGCTCCCCTATTTTCTCCAAGAGACCCTCGGCCAGCACCTGCTCCCTTTCCATGTCGAGAAGTTGATACTTGATGGAAGAGCTACCGCAGTTTATGACGAGGATCTTCATGTCAGGCTAAGGCACCCTGAGCTTCCACGCAGATGATAGCTATGGTACCGGCGATGTCCTCCGGATTCGCTCCCCTGGAAAGGTCGCTGATAGGCTTGGAGAAACCTTGGAGAATGGGCCCATAGGCCTCGGCCTTTCCCATGTACTGGACGAGCTTGTAGGCGATGTTAGCTGCGTTCAAATCGGGGAAGATAAGGACGTTAGCCTTTCCGGCGACCGGATTCTCACCCTTGATCTTCTTCTTCGCTACGGCTGGGACGATTGCAGCATCGGCTTGGAACTCTCCGTCGATCAACAGGTCAGGGGCCTTCTTCTTTGCAATCTCGGTTGCCTCGATGACCTTCCTCGTCAGAGCATCGTAAGCACTGCCCTTTGTTGAGAACGAAAGCATCGCCACTCTTGGGACCCAATCAAACAGGAGCTTCGCGCTGCGAGCCGATGATATAGCAATGTCCGCCAGTTGAGCGGGCGTGGGATCGGGATTTACTGCAACATCAGCGAAAAGAATCGCACCCTTCTCCCCTCCTTCGAAGTCCGGCTTGTTCATCAGGAAGAAGCTTGAGGGGGTCGATATGTCGCCCTGAAGGCCTATGATCAGGTTGGCGGCTCTGACCACACTGGCGGTGAGGTTCACAGCCCCGGCGACCATGCCGTCAGCCTCTCCGACCCTAACCATCATGGCCCCGAAATAGAGACTCTTCCTGAGGATCCTCCTTGCCATTCCTTCATTGACATTTTTCTCTTTCCTCAGTTCACAGTACAGGTTCACGTACCTGTCGAGATCAGCGGACTTCTCCGGGTCCAGAATCCTCATCTTCGCAAGATCAACGTTCAGGCCTGAAGCTTTCTCTCTGATTGAATCCTCATTTCCCAACAGTGTTATGTCAGCGATTCTCTTCTGTGACGAGATTTCCGCTGCCCTCAGAGTCCTTTCATCCTCTCCCTCAGGAAGGACAATCTTTCTGGGGCTCTCTCTGGCTCTATCCATGATTTCGCCCACTATGTCCATCTCACGTACCACCTTGCTCCTCGGTCACTCCTGCTCACTTCCCGTTGCCTCTTTTAACATTACTACGTTCGCGCCTGAAGCTGCTTGGGTACGCCCCAGTTCGCCTGGACTGAACCAAATACATCATGTTTTTTGAAAGACTATCATTTTTATCCCCCGGGTGCTTCCCAATGGTCAGTTGCTCGCCTGGGAAGATGAGCTCAACGAAGTACTAGAGGAGCTGAAGAGGTCAGGAGAGAAACTCACACGACTAAAATCGCTTATGCTAGCGGGCAAGATATCAAAAGAAACGTACGAGAGCCTAATCATCAAGTTCGAGGCGGACGCCTCCAGTGCTGAGAAAAAGAGAAGGGCACTCATCGAAAGCCTCTCGAAATCTCACAAGGAACTATCCGAACAGGCGAAGCTGTTTGAGAACCTGATCTTGTCCCTTGAAGCCAAGCTTGCGTCCTCAGCTGTCTCTGAGGATCACTACGTCAAGATATCGACCGCCTTGAAGTACGGGCTTGAGGAGACGATAAGGGAGATGGAAAGCGTGTCAAGTGCTCTTACTGAGCTCTACAAGGAGGCTCCTGAGCCGAACCAATATCTCATCGACAGGGCCATGAAAAGGGTAGAGAAGGGCGAGTGAAGATCATCCCAAGTAGGCTTCTGCCAACGACAGGCAGAATTCGGCCCCTCCTACGAGGCTTTCGAAGTCTATGAATTCGTTCGGCGCGTGAACTCTGGAATCGATCAGGTCAAAATCGGCCTTTCTTGAGTACACTTCTACTCCTAGAGCTTTGGTTCCTATTCCCCTCATGTATCTGCTGTCGGTTCCAGCCGGCAGCATGTATCGGAAGGTTCCGTCAGCATTGCTAGCCGCAGCGAGTGATCTCGAGACCACACTTTCGAAATCTGGGTCCAACTCGGAACCAGTTCCTTCCGACTGCGCCACGATCTCGATTCTTGTCCTTTCGTCGCCCACTAGCCCCCTGAGCCAATCGATTGCCTCTTGTGGATTGGTGCCTGGCGGAAGTCTACAGTCAACGGTCACCTGTGCGCTTGGGGGGACCACGTTGGGCCTGACACCCGCCGATAACATGGTCGGAGTTGCCGTTATTGCAGCCTCTGCCCTGATTTTGGACCAGTTCACTCTGTCGATCGTCCTCACTCCCTCCAGGACCCTGAGGAAGTTGGACTCTGTGACTTCCTGACTCAGTCCGTGCGCTTTGAGCAGGGCACGGAGGTGCCCAAGAGCCTCGGCAGAAAGCTTGGGTTTGTCCTGCGCTTTCCCTATGGCGCGGGTAGCCTCCATCACTTTCAGAACAGCATTGTCAAGAAGATACGGCACTGATGCGTGTCCACCATCACCTTCGCAGGTTATGCGCACCCAAAGGATTCCCTTCTCGGCTGTTTCGTATCCTATGATCCTACCTCCCTTCCCATTTATCACAAGTCCACCTCCTTCAGTGACGCAGTACTCGGTCCTCACCAATTCTGGCATGGCGTTCACAATGTGACCGATGCCCTTGCTCCCTCCGTTCTCCTCATCGGCTGTCTCAACCAGCACCAATCTTCCACGGGGCTTGAACCCCTCTCTCTTCAGCTTGAGGATAGCGAAGACTTGGGCCGCGACCAAGTTCTTCATGTCGGCCGCCCCCCTGCCAAATATGTTGCCTTCACGCTCAGTCGCTGCGAAAGGAGGCGTCTCCCAAGCTTCAAGCGGCCCTGGTGGCACGACATCCAAGTGCCCGAGAAAGGAAAGAGACCTGCTACCTGTGCCGCGGATTTCCGCTATGATATTCCCTCTTCCCGGTTCACTCTCAACCAACTTCGAGGAGATCCCGTGCTCGCTCAGGACATTCGATATATAGTGGGCGGCAACGACTTCGTTGCCAGGGGGATTGGACGTGTCAATCTGGAGCAGGTCCCTGAAGATCTTCTTGAGTTCTGTCTTCTCCTCTGAATTCAGTTCGGTCACTGCTGCCCCACCGGTACGAGTTCGATCTTGTTCTTGGATACCGTCATCTCCATGACATCGTTGATTATCGGCTTTCCCAACGAAGAGTACTCCTCCATTGTGAGATACAGTGACAGTCGAGGATTGTGGGACTTGGGGAATATCCCCGTCTGTTGGAGGCCGCTCATGACCTTGAAGGCCATATCGGAGACATATTCCTCATCTGAGGAAGGAGATTGTCCTCTGATCACAGGAGGCTCAATCGTTGTCATGTCAAGCCTCACTCCGGGCTTTCCCTCAATCTCAAACGAGGTTATCGAGACAACTTTGACAAGCGACAAGATGAGACCTTCGACCGGACTGACGCTTATTAATGCTTATCCAAGATCGAACTTGACAATGGATCTGAGTTGGCTCGTGAACTATTTCCTGACGCCAGGCCCAAGCTTGACGATGACTCTCATCCAAATCGGGCTGGGATTGATACTTGGCCTTTTCATAAAGCGCCTGATCCTCCCTGCGGCTGGGATCTTTCTGGTGTTGCTCTCAGCCTATCTGATCGGAGCGCTCACCTTGCCGGAAAATGTGCTGTCAGAGGTTCAGTCACTCTTGGGAGACGCGTTGGGGAAGCTGATTTCCGCGCTGATTCTATTGTCTCCTTTCGTCGTTGCGTTCTTGGTCGGCGCCGCCATAGGAGTGGTGCTTCTCTGATGATGGATATCGCGAACCACGGAGTTGGATGTCCGAAGGATCTCCCTTGAATCCTGACAAACTGGGTCAACTCCTCTTCGCCTGGAAGCAAGATCCCGCCGCGATGAACATTGCAGAAAAGGTACTGCAGCTCGGCGAGAGGTCTGGACCAAACAGGGCGGTTTCAGGGCTGGAGGCAATCCCGTTGAGGTGGAACGAAAGCGAGTTCATGCTCGTGTACCTAGAGGAGAGCCCTCTCTATGCTCAGAGACAGCTGACCACCATGAGACCCAGTTCCGCTACGTTCTTGTCAACGCACAAGAGCGAGACCGGGATCCCTTGTCTCACCGTCCATTGCACTGGCAATATCGGCGAAGCCAAGTACGGAGGTGATCCCCATGAAGTGTCCATAGCGCCAGCAGCGATGATGCGAGAGGCACTTATGGAACTGAAACGTCAAGTTGATTCCTTGGGCATCGCATACCCCGTTTCATATGAGGTGACGCACCATGGGCCTACAGTTGACTTTCCTGTCATGTTCATTGAGATCGGGAGTTCGGAGGTTCACTGGAAGGATCAATCCGCAGGCATGGCCGTAGCCAAGGCAGCGTTGTCATCTCTGAAGTATAATGACCCTAGCGCAGGCGTTCACATAGGCCTTGGAGGTCCGCATTATGCACCTCTTTTCACCGCGCGGGCGTTGGAAAAGGGCACCTGCTTCGGCCACATGGTCTCGTGGCACAACCTTCCGAACTTGGACCGGGAGATGCTTGCCGCGATGGCCAGAAGGAACGTCGGAGTCTCGGAAGGAGCAATCCTCGATTGGAAGGGTCTGAAGGAGGAAAAGAAGAGGGTGACAGCGTTGCTGGATCAGATGAACATTCGGTACGTGAGAGCCTAACCTGAGCCGGGCTGGAAACCGGATTTTCTCAACATTAATATCCGGTGAATCCGGTCTGTCTCAGTTCTTGACTCAGCCCGCTGGGAAGTCCGAGTCTGGTCCATCGGCCGAGGACGAGGCAGTCCTGTCGCTCTTGACAGACCAAGTGAGAGACTCGGTTCTCAAGAGAGACATGCTTCCAATGACGGAAGTGCAGAGACTTGGGATCCCAGCCGTTCTGAGCGGTCGCAACGTCTTGCTGATCTCACCGACTGGCACAGGCAAGACCGAGGCCGCCCTCATACCGGTCTTCCATCTGATGAAGGTCTCTGAGGTCAAAAAGAGCGGCTTCAGGGTTCTGTACATAACTCCCTTGAAGGCACTGAACAGGGATCTGCTTGAGAGGATATCTTGGTGGTCGACCGATCTCGACATCAGCGTCGGTATAAGGCACGGAGACAGCCCCAAGGCAGAGAGGGCTCAGCAATCGATGCAACCACCGAACATCATAGTGACGACCCCTGAGACATTCCAGATACTGCTCGTAGGCAAGAGACTCTCGTCTCATCTCAAGGCAGTAGATTGGGTCATCATAGATGAGGTACATGAGTTGGCCGAGGAGAAAAGGGGAGCTCAGCTCGTTCTCGGTCTTGAGAGGCTCAGGGAGATCAAGGGATCTGACTTCCAGATCATAGGCCTGTCCGCAACGGTCGGAGATCCCAAACTGCTCGGGAGTTTCTTGGTCGGCAAAGACAGAGAAGTCAGCATAGTCGAGGCTGCACCAGAGAAGTGGATCGAAATAGACGTCTCGTTCCCGAAGCCAACGCAAGAAGATTACGAACTATCGCGTGAGACGCTTGAGCATCCAACTGTCCTCGCGAGGTTGAAGTACATCAAGGAGCAAATCGAAAAGCACGACTCCACGCTGCTCTTCACGAACACCAGGGCCACAGCTGAATCTCTGTCGAACAAATTCATGTTATACGATACGGAGTTGCCTTTGGCGATCCATCACGGTTCACTGGGCACGACTACTAGACTGATGGCGGAACGCGGTCTCAAAGGGGGGACACTCAAGGGAGTGATCGCTACGTCGAGCTTGGAGCTGGGCATAGACATCGGGCAGGTGGACTTTGTCGTGCAATACGGGTCTCCGAGACAATCAACTCACCTCATTCAGAGGGTGGGCAGGAGCGGTCATGGCGTGGGGGAGGTATCTAGAGGAGTAATAGTTGCCATGGACGAGGAGGACCTGATGGAGTCTGTCGTCCTTCGCAACAGGGCTCTCAGGAAGGACTTGGAACCGGTCGATCTGTCGTCCAAACCCTTTGATGTTCTGGCGCATCAAGTAGTCGGATATCTGCTCACTAGAGGTAGATCTCACGTGGAGGATCTGATCGACCTCGTCAGCAGGGCGACGATATACAAGGACCTCACGCTCGAGGAGCTGGGTTCCGTCCTCGATTTCCTACGAAGCAAGTATCCGTCCATCCTACGCTACGATCCGCCAAGTGGGATAGTAGTGAGGGGTCGCGGGACGGCAACATACGAGTTCTACTACGATCACCTATCGACGATCCCGGAGGTCAGACAGTACCGCGTGATAGACTCCAACACGAAAGACATCGTCGGGATACTAGACGAGGAGTTCGTAGCCGAGAAGGGGATCCAAGGGACAAAGTTCATCATGGCTGGGCGAGTCTGGGTGATAGAAGCAATAGAAGAAGGGGATGTCAAGGTCACGCCCTCGGACGACCCAACGGGAGCTGTCCCGTTCTGGGCCGGCGAAGAGATACCGGTGAAGTTCGCGGCAGCAAGGGAACTCGGCGCACTCCGAAGGGAAATCATGGAGATGATATCTGGTGGGATGTCCCAGAAGGAGGCCGCTGAAAATCTGGGCAACCGAATGCATCTGAAACCCGAATTGATGGAGGAAATGCTCCCGAACATTCGAGACTCGGTCGCTGAGAGGTACCCAGTAGCCACAGACAGAGGCATTGTCATAGAGTGCTGGGGTGAGAAACTGATACTCCACGCCTGCAACGGAGATCAGGTCAACTCCGCGCTTGCGAAGATAGTCGGTTCGCTTCTGTCCGAAAGGGATCACATGGTGAGCACAAGCAGGGATCCGTACAGGATTGTCGTTGATCAGCACGTGGATCCAGCCGAGCTGTTGAATAGGCTCAAATCTCTGAGCGACAGCCAAACCGAGGAACTCCTCCTCTCTGGAATAGAGTCAGTGGGCATGTTCAAGAGGAGGGTGATCCACGTCGGGAGGAGGTTCGGTGTGATCGAACGAGATGCCGATCTGACCTCCATACAGGTGGACAAGTTAGCCTCCATGCTCAAAGGCACGCCTGTTTTCGAGGAGGCGAAGAAGGAACTCTTGCAGAAGGACTATGACGCCGAGAAGTTGAAGATCTTCCTATCGGAACTGAGGAACGGAGGCTTGGCAGTCGAGGTGATCGAAGGGCGGGAACTGCCCTCTCCGCTGTCGCGAGCAGCACTCAGAAGGACTGAGGCGCACGTTGATCTCTTCCCTCCAGACAGGGTCGACAAGATACTCCTGAGGTACGCGCTTGCACGGCTCCGAAGCGGCATACTGACCTTGATCTGCGCCGAGAACTTGGACTACTTCGAGACGCTTCGCGTCGTGGACATGACTTTTCCGCTGAAGTGCCCGTCTTGCGGTTCCGGTTATGTCGGGGTAGTACCGGACGAAGACTCAGCGAGGTCAGTGAAATACAGGCCGAAGTCCCGGAAGAGCCAGAGGATCCTTGAAAGAGCCAGGAGGACGGCCCTGCTGCTTTACAAGCACAGAGAACGAGCGGCTATGGCTCTGGTCGCCAGGAGGGTTCCACTCAAAGATGTTGAGTCAATCCTTGAATCCTCATCTTCAAAGTCAGATGAGGAGTTTACAAAGGCCATAGGCGACGCAGAGCGAAGGGTGTCTTTCAGAAGCTACTGAGACTGACTAGGCTCCAAAGACGTACCTCAGGAGAGATCGGGTGTCTACCTCAACCTTCGCCCTCCAGCCCAGAATGAGCGAATCTCCCTCCTCTTCCAGGTATCCCCACTTGATGTACTTCGATAGAAAGTTGCGCACTTTCCACTTCGGGAATTTCTGTCTTAGAGTTTCCTCGACTTCTGACCTAGCTGCCTTGTCACCCCTTGAACCTATCGTGGCGAGGCATATCGTCAGACCTGCCAGCTCGTCCACACTCCATCCTGATGTCTTCGCATCTGATACTTTCAGTGGATCGGTCAACACTAGGACGAATCTGGCTGTGCTGAGAGTATCCTCTGGGCTGTCCAAGGATAGTTCAGTCCCGTCGTCTCCAACCGCCTTGATGGTGATACCAAGGGGCTCGATTTGAGACCTGAGCACCTTTATCACCCTTGAGTAGCCTGAGCCGAGGGAGCGCTTCAGCTCCCACCCCTTGACTCCGGGTATTCTGTGCGACTTGAAGAATAATAGTTGTGCCGCCCGTCGAATCTTGGCAGGGAAACCGGAGGACTCCATATCAACTCACTATCGTTACGATACTCTCTGCTTCCGTCGGTCTCTCCTTCGTAGCCCCTTCCTTCGCCACGATCCAGAACCTCCTCTTGAGGGGTTCCTTCTCGACCACAGCATATCCATACGATAGCATGAAGCTGATGAGCACAGCACGTCGAAGCCTTTCGTTCAGACTGCCCTCGCCCAACAGTTCCTCATACAGCAACCTTCCACCTCTATTCTGAAGCTCTTCATGCAAACCCAGCATTTCGTCCGAGATGAGTTCATCGTAGGTGACCCCAAGGGATTCCAAGCTCTCGCCCAACAGGGGTTCCATCTTCTCGGCACCGATGGTGTAGTCCTTTAGGTTGCTCCAGTATTCGTAGGATCTTCTCATCATCTCAAGACTCAACACGTCTCGTCCTGTGCTCGGTCTCCAAGATTGCAGGAAGGCCTCGGCTAGTCTGTCTGTTGAGGATCCCATGACCGCCAGCCTGATCAAGAACGGATCGACATAGAGCACCGACGACTTGTCCCTTAGGAATTTGCTCTGGCTGTACACCAGTATCGCAAAGTCGTACAGGGCTTCCATGTCCAGTTCTATGTGCTTGAACTGCAGGCTTTTCTTGATGAGTTGTCTGAGCCTGGACAAGCGTGGCTCTAGCTGGACCGCGAGCGGATCCGACCCGCTCCTCATGGCCGAGGACAACTCTACTATGAGGTCCTTGAGTTCCTTCTCAACTTGTCTTTCAGACGTTCTCGACAATGTTGATCACCGAAGTTCCACTCACCTTCTGCACAACTATGCCTACTGCTCTGGTGATTGACTTGGGCACTTGGCCAGGAGTCACCACCAAGTATGATGCTTCGGGGTTGTTGTTCGCTTCTTGTTCGACGAGCTTGAAGAACGTCTCCCTGTTCCGCGGATCCATGTGTATGTCGAATTCATCCAGCGCCCTCAGAGGGGACTGTATGAGTGACTGAAGAGAAAGCATGAATGCTATTATGGAGGAACTCCTCTCACCGCCGCTCTGTGTGAAAGAGTTGAGTTCAACGAGTCTGCTTCCACCAAAGCTGACGAGGATCTGGACACCTGCTTGGTCCATGTCCTCCTGACCGGTAAAGCGGATTTCTCCATCCGCCCCGATGTTTCTCATCTTTTCCTTAAAGGAATCGCTGAGTTGGTCCACGAGCTTGGCAACCTCTCTTCTCCAAAGCGTCAGAGTCTCGTCAATCTCGCTGAGCACAGACTCCTTGTTCTTCTTGACGGCCAAGGACTTCTGCTCTATGTCGTCGTATGTCTTCCTGTAACTCTCATAGATTTGTTCTGCGTTCTCAACAACTGAACCGAGTGTGGCTAGACCAATCTGCGCATCCTCGAGTTCCTTGGTGATCTCCTCGCGGTTCCTCGTTCGGCTCGGCTTGGGACCCAACTCAGACGCTTTCTTGAGAGCATCCTCTGATGCGTTCTGCGCCGACTTCATGCTTGCCTCCACTTTGCTCTTGAGTCTTGTCAACAAGGAGAGGTTTCTCTTCAAAATGGCCTCCCTGACTCTTGCTTCCGCATAGCTCTCAACAGTGCGAGTCAGCTCCTGCTTCGAACGAGACTCCTCGTTTTCTCCAGCATGCCTCGCGGAAGTGGTCAGCTCTTCGACCTCGTTCTGGAACTGCGTCAGCAACCCTGACACGCGCCTTGACGCATCTTCGATCCTTGAGCCATACTTGGCCAGCCTTTCACTGATCTGGACGTTCTTCTCGGCCAGCCGATCAACTTCCTGGGACAAACTTGCGTGTTCAGACCAAGCTTGCTCGATTTGCAGCTCAGTCATCCTGAGTTTCAGCGAATCCCTCTTCTTGAGCTTCTCAACCTCTCCGTGCCAAGTGTCAAGAGTAGCCTGTGCTTCAGACAGAAGCGAGGAGAGCTGCTTCTCCTCACTGGCAACCTCTGCTAGCCTGTCTCTCGCCTCTCTTATTCTGTCCCTGAAGTGAGTGAGGCCGACGGCTTTCTCTATGGTCTGCAACATGGTCTGAGCAGTCAGAGCCGCTATTTCTTCGACCATGTACTGATGCATTATAATGAACATGTTGTCTGGATCTATGCCGAATCTGTTCAGTACATCGTAGATCTCCAACTTCGTGGCTTGTCTAAAGTTCATCTGATGCCAGTATTCGCCGTCTTCCCTGAGATAGCGGGTGATGACAAGTTCATCGGTTCTGACCTCAGGTATCGGCCTGGATCCGTTCTGGGCCTTATTGTCGAACACCAGCGTTATCCTCGCGATGTCTTCTCCCCACCTTATGAGGTCACTCAGCTTCCTACCTCGCTCCGTGTGAGCTTGGCCCAGCCCAACCGAGAGGCCTAGAAGTATGGAGGACTTTCCAGCTCCGTTCGGGCCCAAAACGAGATTGAGGCCAGCTGAGATGGGAATTCTAGCATACTTGTATGTCATCAGATTCTCAAGTATGAGTTCCCTTAGCAGTAGTTTGCTCTGCCGTGTCTGCCCAACTGGCCTCTCGGCTATCACAGTCGGTCTCAAGTTTTGAACTTCGTTAAAAACCTATCTCGACCGTTGTCAGCATTACGGTTAATATAACTGGCTGTCCGAAGATGAGGTACCGATGGTATTAGCTGGCAAGATCTTCAGAGTCGTCGAACAAGTCTCGATAGAGACTATTGCAGAGAAACTGAATGGCTACAGGAACGAACAGACCATTGAGGGGTCCGACCTGTCCCTGCTGACCGAAATAAAGGACCTGAACTCCACCAAGGATGAACTGTCTGGGATCATATCGAGAGATGTCCCCGTAAGGCTGCGTCAGAGGGAGGAACTGGAGGTCACCTTCAGGACAGTCGATACGCCCTTTCTGTTCAGACAGAGAAAACCGGACATGCTGCTGTTGGTGGCAGAGAGGAAACCTGTCGCAAACGCGATCGCGAACCTGTTCTCGTCTACACTTTTCCTCTCCTTGGGAGGAGTTCTGAACGCCGAGATCACACCGAAGACACTGGAATCGTATCACAGAAGGAATCCTGAGGGGACGAAAGTGATGTTCTTCGACGGGCTTGAGATCCCCAACTTGGACAAGATATCACTATATGGCCCTTCGATATCAGACACGTCGTTGTATCCGACCTATGTGTCGCAGGGAAGCATTTGGTATGTCGTCGTGACCTCAAGGAAGTACGGCTATGTGGTAGGAGTGACGAGGGACGCAGTGGTAACCATTTTCAACAGAATGAGCATCGAAGACTTCGTCAGCTTCGTGAAAGACGAGATATTCGAACTGATCGGGACAACGAAAGGGCAACCAAGCCACTAGCGATCGTGCGACTCGACGTAGTCTGAGATTGAACTGAAAGTGCTATCTTCTATCCAACCGAATCTGTGAAGCTCATCGGCGACTTCCATGAGAGTCGCAACACAGGCGAAATGGATGTTCCTCTCTTTCAGGAGTGTGGAACCCCCCTCTTGCTTGTCCAGAAACACGCAATACCCGTGTAGTACACCTCCTTCATTCTTGATCACCTTAGCCATTTCAAGTGCTTTCTTTCCGGTAGCGATGACATCATCGATCACGAGTATTCTGTCTCCCGGAAACATGGTGCCGAGAACTGGCCCGTACTTATCCTCCGCGGGTGTCTTGCGCAGTACGACCAGAGGCTTGTTCAGGAACTGGGAGGCAAGCGTAGCGATAGGCAGACCGCTGTGATCTGAGCCACCGATTCTGTTGTAGCCCTCTCCGAACTCCTGTTTGATGATTGTGCAGAGTTCCTTGGTGGTAGCAGCAAGCATCGTGGGATCTTGCCAGAGTCTGTTCAGGTCGAAGTTGAGCGGGGCCGGCTCCCCCATATCATTGGTGAAGTAGCCCAATTGTAGCGCTTCTGTCTGAGCGATTGCCTTGGCGAGCACTTTCGCTCTATCCATATATTTGCATCTCCCCTGGATGGATCATCTTCACCTGCGTTTTGTCGCAGACCTTCCTTACACTCGCCTTGAACTTCTGAACGTCAGTGCCGTGAAATGGAACTACGATTTTTGATCGAACCAACTCAGCAACCTGTGCGCCGCTCATCGGTGACACTCCGGGATCCAAACCTATGGGGACGAACGTGATGTCAGGTTCCTGCTCTGACACGACTTTCATGTCTTCGTTCGGCAAACTGTCGCTAGCGTGGTATATCCTCAGTCCATTGTCCAAGACTATCATGTAGGTCAGCGGGGTCTTGGCAGTTGGATGGTTGCTCCTGAAAGCCGATATCGTCATCATGTCCATTGACAGTTCGTCACCTGGATTCATCACCCTGATCGTGTCCTTGTTGATGAGCCTTCTGAGAAGGACGGCGGAGGTTTGATCCGCGATGACGGGAGGGAGGTCTTCAGGAGGTGCCACGCCGTATGGTTTTTGCTGAACAGTCCCTGCAAGGCCGTTGCTCACTGCTTTGTGCAGAGAGAAGATGAAGTTCTCGTCGAGATGATGCGAATGCTCGTGGGTCACGAGTATGACGTCGGGCCTGAAATTATCTGGAAGAGTGTAACGGGTCGTGTCAACGAGTACGTTGTACATAGGAGATCTTATGATGAGGCCAGAGCGATCATTGGTTCTCATGACTGCTGTCTGTGACTTGCCCAGACCGATTTCGGCCATGTCAGAAACATTCAATTTCAGGACTTTGATTATCGCTCGGCTTCATGCTTAAAAGACTTCCTCTCATTCCCCGAACGTCAGTTGACCGAGGTCCACGTGCCGTATGGCCCTACTCGCATTTTCCTCACTGTGGAACCCGAAGAACTTTTGTGTGTAAAGGATCCAGAGACCAAGACATGGATCACAGACTATCCAGTGGATAAGCACGCCCGTCTCCCCGAATCTCTCAAGCGCGTGATAGTTCGCGTTGACCTCAGGCTAGCGCTGGACCAACGCGCGTCAAACGATGCTATGAAGACGCTGAGGGGCGAGTTGCCGGAGGGCTGTGCTATGAACGTACAGGTGATGTCGCCCAAATCCGCTCAGAATCACTTCCGGCAATTGGCTCTGGGAGAGACCCTTCCGACCGAAGGTGGACCTGTGGCCGATGCCACTGTGATCGTCTTGATGAAAAGCACCTGCCATCCCTTCATAGACCTGTTGAGCGGGTTGGGCGAGACAGCTTATCCAGTTGGAGGCAGCGGACTTCTAGAGTCAATCGACCACTATCTCGCGGGCGAAGAGGAGAGGGCAGTCGACTTGCTGCTGGATCCATTGAAGGAAACTGAGTCGAATATCATGATTGCTCTTGTCGATGGAGGCAATAGGGAGACCACCACTTTGACTCGGTACCATGTGGAGCAAATCAGACAGATGTACTCGTCATATCACGAGTCGAACCAAACTCGCATACCGGATGGAGCCACTGCCTTGATAGGGGGCCTCGGAGGGGAGACGGCTGATTCTGTTCCCTCTGTTGGCATACCATACATGCTGTCTGCTCTGTCCACATCGCGATTCGAAGTAGCGGGCTTTGTTGGAATGTGGGGTCAACCTACGATAGATCTTCCTCTGTTCGCCTCGGCCAACCTACCCGAACGTGAACTCAAGAGCAAGATCGAGAGCAGGTTTGACTGGCACGACCTCGTGCTCTACATGATGCGACAGGTCAGATCAGATGAGAGGACCAGGCTAGTGACCTCATTGCCGCCTACCTTGGTCTCTAAGATTTTAAGATGGAGAGTTCTCGGCACCGGTTCCGATCTGCTGAGATCCCTGAGAAGGTCAGTGCAAGGCGAATTCAAGTTGGCCATAGTCAGAGATCTGTCCCTGGTGTTCGTACCCAGAAGATCAGAACACGGAGAAGCAAAGCAGGAAAACCAGGATCGCAACGCATAATTCGATCTTGGTCGACAGGCTCAGACCGCTCACATCATCAAGTGGCCCGGGGTGGTCTCTGAATCCCCACGTGAGCGCGGCGAAAAGAGCCATGAGCCAGAATCCAGCCAGCAGCAGCCCTATGATCGAGGCAATGGTGAGGTACTTGTGACCCTGCTGACCTAGAGCTCCCCTAGCGGCATGTCCTCCATCGAGTTGCCCTGCTGGGAAGAGGTTGAGAAATGTCAATGCGAAGCCCAGCCAGACGGGAGTGGCCAGAGCTCCCATGAATAGTGCTCCATCTCCCTTGCTCAATAACATGGCGAGCAGTTGGAGCGCTGGCTGCATCCCAGTGAGCGGAACGCCCGTTTGCTCGCTTATCTGCACCGCCTTTCCGAGCGGTATCTGAACTCCTGTTACGATGGCCACGGCCCCGAGAGCAACTGCCGTGACAAACCCAAACAGCGGACCCGAGATGCCTATGTTGACCAACTCGTCCCTGTTCTTTGGTATATCCTTCTGGAGTATGACTGCCCCGAACGTCGGGTAGACCCCTGGAATGCCGGGTATGAAGTACGGACCACTGGTCTGGATTCCGGAATTCACAGAGGTCAGCTTGTGTCCTAGCTCGTGGACGCCCAACACAAGAAGGAACCCGACCACGTAAGTAGCTAGGCTTGCAATGAACGTTGTTTCCACTCCGGCCGCCGCCTCGATCGCCTGAATCAGGGGAAACCTAAGCGCAAAATCCAACCCTATGGTCACAGCCGTGATTAGCAGGGAGCCGAAGATCCAAAACAGGTTTTCTTTTGACTGGCGTTGAGGTGCGGATCTGACCACCGACAGCACAACGTCGTTGCCTTTTCTCCTGAGCACAGGTAAAAAGCCGATGTCTTTTGTCTTGTCGAAAAGAGAGAGGAATTTTCGCTTCGTGTCGACTGGTGCCACATAGAAGTTTATCGAGTACGGAGTCTCCTCCATGCCCAATACCTGAAAGCCCGCTTCTCTAACGGCATCGAGGATTCCTGATTGCATTCGGTGGCGGCCGCAAGTTGTCAGATATAAGTTAATCAGAAAATGTTCAGCCCGAGTGAGAGGCGCTAGCCCTCATCAACATGTTCGATATGCCTGCACGGCAAATCCCTAATAGTCACCTGCCGCTAACGATGTCTCAATCTGGACATGGAGACCTCAAAGAATTCCCTCGTTACGAGGAAGGCATATATGAGTGATCTTCCAGAGGTGATTGAGATAAACCGACAGGAGCTGCCCGAGAATTACAGCCCCGACTTCTTCAAGGAAATGCTTGAAGAGCAAGGCGACTTCTTCTTCGTCGAGGAAGATCGCGGGAAGATAGTCGCATATGTCATGTGCAGAAAAGAGGTGGGGTTCTCCCCGTTCGGAGAGTACTTCTCGCTGTCGCCTCGAGGTCATGTAGTGAGTCTGGCCGTAAGGTCAACGCACCGGAGAATGGAGATCGGCAGGTCGCTTATGCGAACAGTCCACGAGGCGATGAGGAGCGCGGGGATCAAGGAATCGTACCTAGAGGTCAGGATAGACAATGCCCCTGCAATAGCACTGTACAAGAGTATGGGC
>CAZXBW010000003.1:0-26896 GCA_964639105.1 uncultured Nitrososphaerota archaeon
AGCCTCACCTCTGAACGATCCACAATATCCCTCGTTCTTTCCTTGTCCTTATTCCTTCTGCGCACTATTTCCTCTACAGACGCCTCAACGATGATGAAGAACTCCGGAGAGATCCTCTCCAAGAACTCGGCAGGTAGCGCGATGAGATAGCCCCCTCGAGATCTCACCATGAAATGCGTATCGAGTAGCACCACCTCGGCCTCCCTCTTGGCTCCTAGGATCTTTGGAACTGAAGCCTCCCTCAGCTCTCTTTGCTGCTTCAACGTCAGTTTTCTCAATCCGTCCCTGTCCTGAGCTAAGCCCTTCGCGATCGCTTCTTCTAGCATCAGCGTCCCCATTGTCAGTACGTTCACCTTGATCCCTTTCCGTTGACACATCTCTACGAAATTGGCCATGACCGTGGTCTTGCCGACGCCAGGTATGCCAACGACTATGGCTAGCCTGCCCATGTAAGGCGCGCTACCCTTTTCGATTTAAACGTGAGGCTCAAGTCAGGCCCGGTAGCAGGCGTCCCAATCTTGGGTAGAGTTGCGTTATCTGCTCCCGCGCGATGTCCTCGTACAGCGAATATACGATGCCTACGCAGAGCAGAAGTCCTGTGCCGGAGCCGAACGCTCCAAACATGTCCCCGAGGCTTGCCAGCAACCCGACGAGAGCCCCACCTATCACCGTGACCACGCCCAAGTAGTCCGAGATTATTGACTCAAGTGGCTTGTTTGAGGCCCTGAAGCCAGGGACGACCGCCCCAGCGTCCATCAACTGTTGGGCGATTGACCTCGGATCCATCCCTGCAGTGTAGACCCAGAGTATTGAGAATACCACACAGAAGCTTACCATGACAAGCATGTAGATGATGCTCCGGACTGGATCTGCTAACGTCTCGGTGATGTTACGTGGTGCGCTGGTGTAGTAGACGAGCCCGTTCAGGGCACGGCCCGAGGTGGCATTCACTTGACCGATGATTCCCCCTATTGTCATGTTCATGAAACCTAGGGACGATATCTGACTGTTGCCCTGTACGAAATAGGAAATGAGCGTCAGGTTCGAGAACACAGCGGCTGCCAAGATTATCGGAAGCGTTGAGACGAACAGGAGCTTGATCGGGTAGTTGCCGCTGAACCCCCTCGCCCTCGCTGATGACACCGGAACCTGAATGCTGACGTTCTCCAAGTACACCACTATGGCCAGAAGCAACATCGTGACTACCACCCCACTGACCGTCGGCAGACTAGGGTCTGGGCTTCTGACGAACAACGTCGCTGGTGTCAGTTTGCCGGCAAGGATTTGTTGCACGAATGCGATCGCCACCCCGTCTGCGAAGCCGTCACTCATTGGAATTGGGGAGAGCAGCGACCAAGCTATCTCACGCGCAACACCGGCCAAGATGAAGAGGCTTATCCCGCTGCCTATGCCCCAGCCCTTTTGCAGCAACTCGTCGAGCATCAGGATCACTATTGCGGCGAAGAGTAGCTGAGCGAATATCACCAGCTTTGTGGTCAGATCAAGGGACCCATACGTTCCACCGAAGGCGTACAGGCCAGCCATGAGCACAGAGAAGAGAAGGGCGAAAGCCTTGTTCGAGGCGGCGAACAACTCCCTGTCCTCCGCCGAACTCTGATCATAGGAAATGAAACCTGTTCCAGCCAGCAGTTGAAGGATGAGACCACCTGTCACTATTGGTCCGATGCCGAGTTCCGCCAGTGAACCCCTGGCTCCACCGATGATGACCCTCATCTGTCTGAGGGGATCCGCAGTCTGCGTTGGAACCCCGAAAAGGTCGATGTAGCCCATCACCAGATAGATCACGAGAGCGACCGCAGTCCAGATTAGCCGCTCGGTCAAGCGGGGTTTCCTTTCAGGCTTCACGACTTCCGGTACGAGCCTGCCGACAGACGCTGTTACCTCGATGAGTCTTACCAACGCACTTCACCCGGTCTCTAGGGTTTTCTTATCGAGCCTCCAGCTGCCTTTACTTTCTCTTCCGCTTTCTTTGACCAGGAGTTCACGATGATCTCGACGTTCTTTGGGGCCACACCACCACCGAGGAGCTTGCCCACGCCGATGGCTGAAAGGTCAATTGTCGGCTTCCCGGCCCCCGTTGCCGGCGATGTTGTGATGTGTTCCAGTTGCACGAGGTTCACAGCCTCAACCGGTTTCCTGATCGGCTTAGGTACGAAGCCCCTTGTCGGTCCGCCCTGAGCCAAGAACAACTTGAACTTGTGGGTAGGCCCTCCTGCCATTCCCCTCCCTCCTTTTCTGCTCGACCTTCTGTGTTGCGCAACCTGACCCCAACCAACCGTGCGGCCCCCTCTCAACTTCCTGATCTTTCTGAGGTCGCTCGGCATTGGTGGCTCACTCCACTCTGATTTCCTCTCCTGAAGGCGAACTCGGAGTCTTCTTTGTCAGCGTGACCTCGAGCACTCCGTTCTTGTAAGTGGCCTTCCCTGACTTTGGCTCCACCTCGGCAGGAAGGGCAAGTTCCTTGAGGTACTTTCTCAGCTTTGACTTCGCCTCGATTCTTACCTTCTTGCCGTCGCAAACGATGTCTATGTCGTTCTTTTCCACACCAGGAACCTCGGCGACAACCGTGATCTCTTTCTCCTTTTCGACGACATCAGCGAGTGGCTCTATTTCATCACTGACGTTCGGGGTTAGTCCCTTCCTCTTCACGTTGCCGAATTCCTTGATCACAGGCTTGCCATCCGGGCCTACACTGATGGAGAAACCGTAGTACTGAGGATGACCGAGCTTACCCCATTCCTCTGGTGCAGATTCGAGCGGGAGCTCATCCAGCGTACGATCCATTTCCTCGATGTCCTTGAATATCTCCTTCCAGAACTTGTCTAGGTAGCTGTATCGCTTCTTCAACCAATCATCCCACTCATCATCGGGAACCATATCGTGCCTTTCGAGGTCGAACGACACGCCTTAAAAACCTTCCAGTGATTTGGCCCGCGCGAAAGAGAAAGTCCTGAGGGTCGGAACCACGAACGATGCGGCAATCGATTGCCGCTAGATCATTCTGCTGACGAGTTCGTTTATTCCCTTGCCCAAGTGTCCGGAGATCGAAGTCTTTCCTTTCTTTCCTCTTCTCGACCGCTCCAGTTTCACGTGGTATCCCTTTCTCGGAGGGTGCAGTCTGAAGTAGGGCTTCACTCCAGGCAGGGCTGAGAAGTCGACCTTGAGAGACATTAGCGCCTTGGCCAGCCCGGCAAAGTCGCTAACCCCTAGGTGCTTTTTCAGATATTCGGTTTCCACACGCCTGTTGGCTGCTAGGCGAGCCCTCTTCTGTAGCAGTGCGGTCAAAGTCTCCTCATTGACCTCTCCCCAAGCGACAAAATCCTTGACGGCCTGCAGTGCTCCCTTGACGCTGGGTTCGTTCCGATGAAGCGTCGCCGTGTGAACGCGACCCAACCGGAGTGATTCCAGGGTGCTCTTCATGTCCTTCCTGACATTCAGGGTTCCCCTGATCCTGATCACCAGCAACAATGGACTGACAGCTTGTTGGTTGCTCAACTTAAGCACCCCAATCGGATTGGATCGTAGTCATGTACGTCTTCCTGAGCGCATCGAACGTCGCCATGACAGTCGACACAGGAGTCGCCGTGCTTCCTGATGTCCTCGACCATGCGTCATGAATGCCAGCTAGTCTTAGCACGATCTTCGTTGCTTCGCTCGCGACGAGCCCCAAGCCCTTGGGGGCTGGTATCAGATCAACTCTCACCGATCCTGCCTTTGAAGAGACCTTGAACGGCACGGAGTGCGGCTGCCCGCACTTGCATTCCCAAGAACCGCATCCCCTTCTCACGGCGATTGCGTTCAGCTTCGCCCTTCTGGATGCCTTGCCTATGGCCTCACTCACCTGGGCCGCCTTTCCCACGCCGAAGCCCACATGTCCGTCCTCATCACCGATCACGAGGATGGCTCTGATCTTGGTCCGTTCACCCGCGTCAGTCTGCTTCTGGACTGGGCTCATCGATATCAGCTCCTCGTGAAGCTTGGGCATCAGCATGTCGACTACCTGAGGATCCTTGATCTTGTACCCCAGCTCGAAGTACTCCTCCAGCGATGTGACCCTGTTTGACTTGACAGCCTCCAGTCCCTCATCATACATCGCTTGTTTATTCTCTGCCGCTCGTTCTTCAGACACGCTTGCTCACCTCACTTCCTTTGATCGTTGCCATCAGCGAGTTGAACTCCTCGGTAATCAACTTAGGGTTCACTGACGCTGCCCTTAGCCTTGAGAATGCCACACCGGTCTGCTGGCTCCCGGCGAACTCCGCAAGGTGATCCCCGCGTATCCGCTCCTCGGAAGGAGCAACGGATTCGTTGAACAAGACCTTGAGGCCGGAGTCAACGCAGCCCTTTGCCAGCGCGAAGAGTCTGTTTCCCTTCGTTGGCGTGTACAAACCTATGTCAAGTATTACCTCACCCAGATTCAGGCTCGAAGCTTTCTTTGCCAAAAGACATCCTGTGAGATAGGAGGCAGGGACGTTGTTCAACCCGAAGTGCCAGCCCAGATCGCTCAACTCCTTGGATGTGGCCGAAGCGATAGTTTTGTCGCCCTTCTGGTCAACGGTCACAATTGCTGCGGTGATGTACTTGTTCGAGATTCTGCAGACAACTCTCGGCAGTCTCGACTGGATGAATTTCTTTCTCTTCCTGTAGTCCGTTAACCCTTCTCGCCTTCTCCTGAGTGGGCTCATTTCTTCGTTCTCCTCGCTGTCTTCCTAGATGGAGTGACTTGGTCAGTCAATTCCCTGACGGATGAGAACCTTCCACCTTTGACCTGCAAGTATAGCTTCCTGTAGCGCTTGCCATCGACTTTGCCGCTCTTCTTCAGCTGTTTCAGCGCGCGCCTCATCGCCCTTACTCTGACAGGCCACTCGGACGTCCAACCACTTCTTGCTCCCTTCTTGCCCTTCCTACTGCCAGCCCCTCTCCCTCTGCCTCTCCTTTTCTTTGCGGCGGACAACCTCTTCCTCCCCCTTGAAGGCGCAGAGGACGGCCTCTTGGTTATGACGCCCTCCTTGATCAGCCGCCGGACGTCCTGTCTAGTCACAGCTGATTCTATGTCGTCAAGCCGGTCGGGGTCCATCCATATTCTGGTCTCTCCGGCATTCAGAATGTCGGACGCAATCCTCCTGACAGTTCTGACTCCCATCTCAGATCACTCGAAGACCTCTTCCCTGAAGGGATTCGCGACCCTGACGCCGATCGACTTGGCCTTGTCAGTGATGGCTCGCTTTGTCTTTCTGCCGACCTTTGATGAGATGACTGCGATCACATCTTGGTCTGTGAGTCGCTCCACTTGCTCTACATTTTCTACTGACACGGGTCTGAGGCCGGAAGGATGAAGACCTCTGATCATCTTAGGTGTTCTGTATCCGACTTTTACTCTCGGTGGCACACCCCTGAATTCCTTCCTCATCTTGTTGTCAATCCCCTTGGGTCGCCTCCATTCCTCTGAAAGCTTGTCGTACTTCCAGCTCTCCTGCCTCCTGAACTTGGGCGTCTTCTTCCTCGACTTGAACCGTTTCTTGTTGACTTCAGGGCTCAAGCTTCTCACCTCTTTACCTCATCCTCATAGTGCTTGCCTTGGACGTAGATTCCGTCCAAGTATATTCTCTGGTCCTTGCCGATCGTCTTCGTCTTGGTCTCAAGCGACCCGGCGAATTGAGTGGCACTCTCAATATCAATACTTGTGACCCTAATATCTTGCCCCTTCACCTCGACCTGAACGCCGGCAGGGATGGGGACTCTTCGGGGAGTTCTCTCTCCCATGAAGTTCTTCACGCTGAAGACTCCGTTCTGCACTTCAATGGTCGGAGGGAAATGCGAGAACACCAATTTCATATTGATGACATATTGAGTCCTGACACCCTTCATCATATTGGATAGCCTCTTCACGATCGCCCCGACCATGGCCTTGCCCCTCCTGCCCTTGAGATCTGTGGACACCTCCAGCTTGGCCTCGCCTTTCTCTATCTTCACCCTCGTCTTCGAGAAGTCCTTGGAAGTGGTGCCGAGTGGGCCTGTGACCTTGACTGCCGAGCCATTGAGTTCGACCTGAACTCCCTCAGGTATGGCAAGCTCAGACTTTGCAGTGACACGTCTCAAGGTCTCAGTATACATATGCTAGCAGCTTACCTCCCAACCTCTTCTCTCTGGCCTCGATGTGGGACATGACTCCCTCCGAAGTGGTCACGATGATCACGCCCACGTTGTAGGCCGGCAGGAGCTTCTTCTCCCACTCTGTGTAGTCATCCGCCTTGACGTTCCACCTCGGCCTCACTGCTTTGCTTCTGTTGATCCTGCCGAGCAGTTGCACCTTGAACATGCCCGCCTTCCCGTCGTCTATGAACTCGAACTCACCGATGTAGCCGTACCTCTGAAGCACCTGCATCATCTTGCCCACCAAGTTTGATGCGGGCCAGATCGTGCAGCTCTTCAGGTTTCTTGACTCACTGTTCTGCAACGCGATCATTGCGTTAGAAACCGGATTCATGAGCGTCAACTTGTTGTCAGGTCACCTCACATGTACTTCCTGAACCCGAGCGTCTTGGCAACCTCTCTGAAACAGATGCGACAGTAATTCAGCCCATAAAGTCTGATGGTCGGACCGGTTGACCCGCACCTGACACAGGCATGAACCTTCTTTCCAAACTTTCGTTCCTTCGGCGCTCTCTTCTTTGCCAAGTCTAGACGACCTCCACTCCGTAGTTGGTCGAGATGAAGTCTATGGTGTCCTGAGAGCTTATGGCGGCACGCTTCCCTATTCTGCCGGGACGCCTCTTCCTCCTCGCAACCCTGTAACCTGGCCTCTCAAGGGTGGTTGTGACGTCCATTCCGAACACGCCGAGCTTCGGATCGTACTTGGACCCTGGCAGGAGAATGTGCTCGGTGATTCCTGCTGAGAACGTCCTGCCCGAAACGGAAGAAGATTTGAGCTTCATGTTCATGGCCTTGAAGGCCCTCCTGAGAAACGCATCGGCGTCTTCACCTCTGAGCGTGACTGCGACGGCTATCGTATCATTCTTCCTGACGCCGAAGTCCCTTATCGTGTCCTTTGCCTTTCTCTCCCATACCTTCTTGGAACCCGTGATGGCCTTGAGCACAGCCTTCGCCTTCTCGAGTGGATCACCCGACTTTCCGACCCCTATGTTGATCACGACCTTCTCAAGTCTAATGCCCCCATGGACTGGCGTGATACTGACGCTTTGAGACTGTGCTTCCTGTGTTGTCATGCGACTGTCACCCTGGGCTCTTCGGACCCTATTGCCATTACGTACTCCTTGAGGGTCGACACGCTCGACCCATCGTTGAGCTTCATGTTCGTTAGGGCACGTCGCTTGAGGCTCGCCGGAGATTGAGACTCGAACTTTCCGAGTTTACCCGCCGAGCTCCCCCTGAAGGCGAAACAGATCGTGCCTTCTTTCATCCTGATCACATCTGACAACTTCCTGTCTGGAAGAGAGAGTACAACCGAATCGCCATTATCCACCGGGATTTCTCCAGGAACCTTAAGGCTCGTGCCATCATGTAGTCTGATGGTCAGTTCGCCTTTCTTTGTGGTGAACTTTGATACAACTCTACTCACTTTCACTTTGGATTCCTTGGCGGAAATTGGCACTGCGACCACGCGCCCGTCTCCGTCAACTGTCACCCTATAGTGCTTGCTGGTTGAAGGGAACGACACAACGTCCATCAGCCCAACGGGCCTTTTCTCTTCTCTCACTTCCCGACCGTCAACCAGAACCTTTCCTTGTTTGAAGATCGTCTTTGCCTCCTTCTTGGAAGCCGCTTCTCCCATGATGTCTCTTACCAAAACATAGGCGGGCAGCGAGAGATACAGGGGATGTGGGCCGGGTCTGGATTTGGCCACAAAGACGTTCTCCTTCCTCTTTATCTTCCACGAGCGAGGAGCCGCTAGAGCCTTCATGTGTCTCCTACCGCCCATTCGAGCCATCTCATTCACCTCTCGAAGTCAGTCTCCTCTTGTCACTCGTGTCGACTTTTGAGATGACGACGTTGTAGGGTGACACCGGAATCGGAACGACAGTGCCATCCGATTTCTCTCTGGTCACTCCCTCTATGAAGATCTTGCCTCGTCCCCTGTCAACGCGCGTCACTAGCCCCTTGACCCCTTTGTAATCACCCTTGTATATCGTGACTTCGTCGTTTTTCCTTACCGGTATCCGCTTAATCTTGAGCCTTTCAGAGACCGATTTGATGAGGGGCGCGGTCAGAAGCGACCTACGCTTGTGAATCGGCAGGGTGAACAGATACTTCCTCTGCTTGCTTGGTTTGTGGCTGATCAATTATCCCCACCTCATATTATCACGCTGGCCATGCCAGCCAGCTTCGGCCACATATCTGCTGCTTCTCTTGCTACAGGTCCCCTCGTCTCTGTGCCCTTGAGATCACCTTCCTTGGAAATCAAAACAGCAGCGTTGTCCTCGAACGCGACCCTGTGACCTTCTGGTCTCCTGAACGGGAACCTCTGCCTGATCACGATCGCTGGGAACATCTGCCCCTTCAGGTCAGGCGGCCCTTTGGTGACCGCGACAGTGATCATGCTCCCAACGTTAGCAGTTGGTCTCCTTCTTAGGCGTCCTCCAAACCTGTGAACCTGAACGATCAGAAGTTCCTTGGCACCACTGTTGTCAGCACAGACAACCCTCGACCCCAAAGGAAGGCCCCTGGCCCCGCTCAGCTTGTACTCAAGTATGCCCTTGGCGGACACTGCCCTAGATTTCACCAAGGACATTGACCTAGCTCACCTTCCCTAACACGACGAAGTGCACAGTCTTTGACAATGGCCTCGTTTCGCCTATGGTCACTCTGTCACCCGCCTTTAGCTGCACGCACTTGGGTCTGTGCGCCGGTATCGTACCCCTTCTTCTCTGGTATCTCTTGTACTTGGGATCATAGTGAAGGTACTCAATTCGTACCACGACCATGCTGGGTATCTTGTCTTTCAACACGACGCCGTCCAGAGTCTTGCCCCTTACTGTCACCTTACCATGATAGGGACATTTCGGGTCGTCGCATGTCGTGGTCGGCGGAGCCACCTGCAGGCCTCTTGCTATCTCTCTCATTTTATCTGAGACCTCCACGTTCTTTCCTCAAGCCTCTTCACGATGTCGCGACCCTCAAGTTGCACGACGTTGCCTGGCCCCAGCTTCACTTCGAAAGTTGAGGTGTCCTTTGGAACTGTCTTGACGCCTGAATCTGTCCTGATGGAGATCGTCTTCATCGTTTCCCCTACGATCTTGCCCGACAGCCCCTCAAGGCTTGGATTCGTGGAACGTTTGACCTTGACTTCCAAGCCGAGGAGTTCATCAGCATTGATAATTGACATGTCAAGCCCCCTCCTCTCTCATTAGAGTCAATACTCTGGCTATCTCACGCTTCAGATCTCTGACTGCCTTGAAGTTCTCGTCGCTCCTCCCCCCTTTGGACTTCACCTGAGCGAATTCCTCCCTGAGTTCTGCCAATCGTTTCTTCTTGTCCTCGGGTTTCAGCTTCCTGATCTCGTCAAGCCTTTTCTTCGGCATTCTCCTCACCTTCCTTAGGCTCTGGTTTCTGCTCCTCGCCCCTGGGTTTCTCCTCGTTTGAAGGATTCTCACTGGCTGGCTTCTCAACGACAACTTTCTGCTCCCTGGGCTTCAATACCTCGACTTGATCAGGGAACTTTGCGCTAGGAGGCAGGATCTTCACCTTGATGCCGAGCAACCCCTGTGGGAGCAAGAGGTTCATGGTTGCCACCCTGAGTTGCCTCTCTTTTGGCTCACCGGTTGATGGTATGTAGCCGAAAGTGTACTTCTCGAACCTTGATCTCTCAGACGTCAGCTTTCCTGCCAGTCGCACCTGAGCTCCGATTGCGCCAGCTTCCTTGATCCTCCTCATGTAGAGTCGAAGAACTCTCCTGTATCTGATCCCTCTCTCAAGTGCCTCCGCTATCCTAGTCGCAACGATGTTGGCGTCGAGCATCGGGTTCTCCAACTCGGTAACTGATATCTGCGGGTTCTTCAGTCCGAAGTTCGTTTCCAGCTTGTCAGACAAATCTCTGATGTTCCTACCACCAGGACCGATCACTTGACCCGGGTGGCCGACAATTAGAGTAAGATTGACCCCCAACGGAGTTTTGACCATCTTCATCTCCGAGAAACCAGCGGCCTTCAACTCCTTCTTCAGGAACTCCTCCACTCTAGCTCTGAGCTTCGCGTCTGAAACTATCTCTTTAATAGACATGATCAGGATACCTCGCTGGCTACCAGCTCTATGTGAACAAGTTCGTCGACCTTCGGAGATGTCCTGCCGAAAGCCCTGGGGAAGTATCTGAGCATCTTCCTTCCAGGATGAGCTGAGGCGTTGACTATTCTGAGCGCGTCCACGTCAAGCCCCTTGTCAAGGGCATTGGCCTCAAGATTGTTTATGAGATCGATGAAGCGCGCGGCAGCCTTCTTCGGGAAACGCCCCGCATAGAACTTCCCAATTCCTTTCCTGTGTGGTACCTTCTTGTTGTATCTCCTGAACGGAACTGCTGCCTCGCCGCGAACAACTCGCTCAAGCATTGATCTGGCTTCTGAGATCTTTGATCCTTTTATCCAACCTGCGATCTCCCGAGCATGTTTCCTGGACACTCTCACTTCTCTAAGGCTGGCTCTGACGACCCCTTTTTCGGGGACTTGCCCTTCCCAAGAGTATCCGAATTTTGGCATCTGTGCCTACTCAGCTCGGAATCGCGACCTCGCACGCAACCCTCTAAATAAAAGTTGTGCCCAGCAGGTCAAACGCAGCGAGTCCAGCCGCACAAGTGGACCTACCATCTCATCATGTGCGCTTCTCGGAACATCCTCTCACTTAAGCCACACCATCTCGCTCGAGTCCGGGCCTGTGCTGGCATATCTGACCCGAACTCCGACCTCTGTCTCGATCTGTCGTATGAATTCGAGACACTTTGGTGACAGACTGTCCACAGTCTTGGCCGATGAACACTCGGGGAAGAGAACATCCAGCTTCGTGACTGCGATCGAGGTCGCTGCGTTTACTCTCGCTGCCCTCCTTGCCAGTTTGAAATCGAAGGGGGCTGCCCTCCTTGTCCTACCTGTGACTGTCCCCTTTTCCGACCAACCTCTGGCAGCAGCCTCTTCGGGACCGAGTTCGCCGGGCAGGGGCCCTTCCCCGACCCTTGTCATGTAGGACTTGAGCACAAGAACAACATCGCTGACCATCTTTGGGCCCACGCCGACTTCACTGAGCACTGCTGCTGCGGTCGTGTCTCGTCCCGTGACGAATGGATATGTCCCATGGTAGAGGCTTAGGTAGAAGCCCTGACTGCCTTCTAGGTGAACTGTCTCCCCGGAGTCGAGTGTGGAGTGAACTTCCTCAGACACGTCGGTCGTCAACCCTCTCAGTTCGTCGAAATCCCTGGCGAGCCTCGCTCTCCTTCGGACTCTATCCGCGATAGTTGGCCCCACACCCGAACCAGTCGTGCCAATAACTCCTCTCAGGAACTCGTCGGATCTGTCTTCGTTGACATGACGCGGTTCTATCACAGATGTCATCGAATCGACCTTCAGTCTCCCAGCCAATCCCAAGGTGTCCATCTCCGACTTCAGGATCGCCAAGTCTATGTTTGCTCCCGCTGCAATCCTCAGCTGCGTGCTCGGGTTGACGAACGCACAGGGCGTCAACCTCAACTTGTAGGTCTTGCCCTCATGGACAACGGTGTGTCCAGCGTTGACTGATCCGGTCCTCACGGACAGTTTCGGGCGATCTTTCAAGGCAAGGTAGGCAGCCACCTTGCCCTCTTGGGGCGGTCAGCGCCGCTTTCCCTCATCGCCCCAGAATCCGGAGACTATGACTACGAGGCTCATCGACACAAGGGGCTTGGTGAGGACTTTTTAACGCATGCGCTCCCACGACCGAACGATGAGCACAAGCCCAGAAGCCATCCATCCCTTGGACTTTCGGTACGGTGATGCCAAGGTGAAGCACGTGTTCTCCCAATCTAGGAGACTTGAGTTGATCTTAGAGTTCGAAGGAAGGGTCGCCGAAGTGCAGTCTGAACTAGGCATCACACCGAAATGGGCCGGACCCACGATATCAAAGGCTGCCAAGGCCGGGATCCCGCTGGACAAGATCAGAGAAAAGGAGAAGGAGACACAGCATGAGGTCGCGGCGGTTGTTGCCTGCCTTGAGGAGGCCGCGGGTGATGCGGGGAGATTTGTTCACTTTGGCTTGACCTCTAATGATGCTCTTGACACGGTCATGTTCCTGCAAGCATCCGAGGCTGGAAAGCGAATCCTAGAGTTGACGAAGGATTTGATTGATGGACTGGTGAAGAGGGCCGAAGAGAACCGGCACCTGCTATGCGTAGCTAGGACCCACGGCATGCACGCCGAGCCATATACGTACGGGCTAAGGTTCGCAGTGTGGTCGTCGGAGATAGTCAGGTGCTACCTCAAGCTCTCAGACGCGCTCTCGCAGGCAAGAGTGGGCAAGGTCAGCGGAGCTGTTGGCGACTATTCTGCTCTGGGAACGAAAGGACCCGAACTGGAGAGAAAGGTCCTCGCCAGCTTCGGACTCAAAGCTGTGATACCGGCCACACAAGTGATCCCTAGAGATATCCTGACCTCGATGCTGCTTCAGTTGACGGCGCTCTCGTCAGTGTTGGACAGAATTGCGACGAACCTGCGAAACCTCCACAGGACGGAGATAGGAGAGGTCAGAGAGGGCTGGACCGAGAGACAGGTCGGGTCGTCCGCAATGCCTCACAAGAGAAATCCTATCGGCTGCGAGAAGGTCTCCGGTCTGGCTCGGATAGTCAGATCGTTAGCCTTGGCTTCTCTTGAGGACATCGTGCTGTGGGACGAGAGAGACCTGACGAACAGTTCCGCAGAGAGAGTGATCATGCCTGAGGTTTATGGTCTCGTTTCCGAGCAACTGACCACATTGACGCAGGTTGTGGCGAGTCTGAAGTTGAACAAGGAAGCGATCGAGAAGAACTTGGGTGAGACCAAGGGAACGATATTCTCCGAGTTCGTCCTGAGAGAGCTCATCGTGTCCGGGATGGGCAGGGCCGAGGCACATCGTCTCGTCAGAGGCATAGTCGACGAAGTTGCGATGTCCAAGAAGGACTTCCTGACGTTGCTCCGTGACCATCCGGTCATATCGTCCAAGATCCCGGCTGAGAAGCTCAGGGCATTGTTCGATCCGAAGAATGCGCTGCTGCTCTCAGATGAATTGATTGACAAGGCCATCGCAGAAGCGGACCCAATTCTTCATAGCTGAGCGATCATTGTGGTCGCGAATCCTATGGAGCTTTGCCTAAGTCCAACGAGGCGCTTATTCGGATTCCCTTTCATTCTGTTCCCAGAGAAGGACGATGTCCTGCCAGTTCGGCTTCGAGGAAGAAGTCTGAACGCCCGCACAATCCTGATCGATGGACATGACGTAGCGCTCCCCGGTGGGAGAAGTGGTGAGAACCAAACCGTCACAACCTGAGACGAGGTTCTGGACCGCACCAACCTGGATCGGGAAGAACGGATACATCCTGCACTGAAGTGGCTTGGCCTCATGAACGGAACATTTGTTCCCTTCTAGGAAGATGCAGTGGATTCGTCCGCTGGGATCGGTGAACAGCGTAGAATAGAGACCGCCCTCCGCTTGCCCTTGTTCGCGGACTCGACTCACCCTCGCGGCTTGAGCTGGGAACCTCGATTCAATTCTCATCAGGTCACTTTCCGTAATTCGCACATCCAAAGCACAACAAGATCCACACATCTTGCAGGAGAATCCAGTAGTCGCTGTGGCGAGGAGGTCATCAATCCTCGCTTCAGGGGAAGGAGTTTCTACTGTGGAGTGTGCGGGCCGGTTCATTGTCTGAGCCTGAATGTCCAGGCCGTGATATAAGGCATCCGTGCGCTTCCACTTGCTTGGAGATTGAGGCGGATCTCCACCAAAACTTTTATCCGCCGTGGCACAATTAACCACAGTATGCCTTTCGAGTACTACAGCCAAGGTGTAAGCAAGTTCTTCGTCGACTTTACGGAGAGGGTCTGCTCTCAACTTGCACTTGCTGGAACCGAGATAACGAACAAATCAGGTGCAGAACCTCTGCTCGAGATGGATGTTAAGTACAAAGATGAGACAGGGAGGCTTCAGTTCATCAAACAGGATCCGAACATAGCCACTGTCTACACTGTGAGGAAGAGGACAATGGAAGAAGCAGCCGAAAGGGCGACGGAGCAAGGAGTGATGTTCGGTGCTCTGGGAGGTCTCGCCGGCGGAATACTCCGTGGTGACAAGGAAGCGACCTTGGGGGCGGTGGGAGGCGCCGCAGCCGGAGGAGTCCGCGGTGCTTTGGAGGGAAAGCAGGCAGCTACTGACATGGCAACCGATTTCGCGATACTACTCGCCAGAGCTGTGAAGGACGCAGAAGACCAGGTTCAAGGTATAATGCAGGGCCAGCAGGAGGCGGCGTCGGCACGATCCGAGGCGTCGCGCGAGTTGAGGGACCAGCTCGACGAAATATACGGAGAGATTCTGACGCTGAAAGAGGAGTGTTCGCTCTCAGAAGGACCTGCAACGAAGGATGCCAAGGCGAGAGTTGACCGGGCCGAGCAGTTGTACAACGAGGCGATCGCCGCCCTAGACGCGGGGAAGGTCTCTGAGACGAAGGCCAAGATGGTCGCGGCACGGAACCTCGCGGAATCTGCGAAGTCCAAGCTCGGGACATCATAGTAAACTTGGTCAGTGCGAGCTAGAAGGTGCAGTCGAACCACTAGCGATGAACACAAACTCATAAGCTGAACGAGGAAGATCTGTCGACATGGGAACCAATGCGCAAGAGCATTTGGACTACGCAAAGACATTCCTCATCGGTCTGGGTTTCTTCGGTGTGTCCATCATCTGGAGCGTCTACAATTCCTACATCCCAGTGTTCTTGAAGGAGATGGGCCTGGCGACGTGGGCAACTGGGGTCATAATGACGATGGACAACATTATGGCCATAACGCTTCAACCCTACGTCGGTTTCCTCAGTGACAGGACCAAGACGAAGTTCGGTAGAAGGATGCCGTACATCTTGGCGGCAGCTCCGATAGCTGTCTTGCTCTTCGCCTTCGCACCGAGCGCCGTGTCGGGCGGACTGCTCGTTCTCCTGACTCTGTTAATCGTTTTCAATATCGCCATGGCCGCCTATAGGACTCCGGTCGTATCTCTGATGCCCGATGTGACCCCGAAGAAACTCTTGAGTCCTGCTAACGGGATAATCAATTTCATGGGAGGCGTTGGTTCCATTCTTGCGTTCTTTGCAGGAGGGTATGCTTACGATCACTTCGGAGCAGCGAGTCCATTCTGGCTGGCAGCTGGCATACTGTTGGGATCTACGGTGCTGCTCTTCTTAGTAGTGAAGGAGCCCAAACAAGCTGTTGAGGAGGCACCCAAAGGAGGCTTCACCGAATCGCTCGTGTCTTTGCTCTCAGAGGTCAAGCGGCTCTTCTTCAAGAGCGAGGACAAAAGCGGAGCTTCCATACTGCTCGCGATATTCTTCTGGTTCATGGGATACAACGCGATTGAGACCTTCTTCACATCATACGGAAAGTGGTATCTCGGGATAAGTGAAGGATCCGCGTCGTTCACTTTGGGCTATCTTGCCTTGGTGTTCGTGCTGTTCGCCATACCGAGCGGTTACTTGGCCTTGAGGTTCAACCGGAAGAGAGTCATCATGGCCGGACTGGCTGGTGGTGTGCTGTTCCTAGCCGTCCCTCTGATAACGAACTCGCTGTTGTTGATATCCGCTGCGGTTGCCATTCTTGGGATCTTCTGGGCTTGCATCAACATAAACTCCTTGCCGATAGTCACTGAACTGGCTCCCTCGGGTGGAACTGGCGGATACGTCGGGCTGTACTACCTCTTCTCCGCAGGAGCCGCCATCGTTGCTCCGCCCCTGGCAGGTCTGCTAGTGGATCTGACGGGCAGCTACCTGACCATCTTTCCATTCGCGATGGCTGCCTTCATCATCGCGATGGTGTTCATGTCGAGAGTCAGGACTGGCATATGACCACGTGAGGATGCTGATCGTCCAACAAATCGTTGCTGACCGCTGAGACCGATCCACAAGATTAGATCGATATGTCTCTGCGCCGGAAGCCAAACAAGGCTATCAGAAGTGCCACTATGATCAAGGCCAACAGGACCGCGGCATCTCCCACCTTGAGTCCATTGATGAGTGGGTCGGCCCCGATATAGTAGTAGAAGGGCGAGTACTTGCGATAGGGTTGGAGATCCGTGAAAGTGGTGGCGAGACTGTTGATGAAATAGGAGGCAACACCAAGACTCGCGGCTATACCGGTGCTCATTCCAGGGCCAAGTCCGATGCAGCCTAGAGCCAAGGCCATTGAACCAAACACTAGGCCCAGCAGTATAACACTCAGGGTAACGTCTGTAAGGTGGAAGAGGTTGATGCTTGTATTTGTTGCCACTGATGCTATCACCAGCTCAACTTGCAGAAGCGCCCCGAGCAAGATGGTGTAGGATGTTAGTGCCGCGAATTTCTCCAGCACTACTCTGCCTCTTGATATCGGGTTGGACAAAAGCAAGTCCAGTGTTCCTCTATCTTCTTCACCGGCTATCACGTCACTGCCGAACGTGGCCGTGAACAATATGAAAGCCAAGGGCACGAATATGAAGAAGAGTTCGGAGTCAAGAAAAGCTTCGGCGTGAGTGGTGAACTGCGTGAGATTGCTCCCCATGAAGGCCTCGATCAGTCCTGCTGGGAAGGACTGCAGATATGAAATCATCATCTGGCCCATGAAAGCGTTGTCACGTATGTAAGGCCAATACAGTGCGTAGATCAGCGACATGCCCGTCATGATCAGCAACCAACCGATCATAGCCCGCCGCTTGTCCCTCAATGTCTTCAAGATGATGTTCTCGAACATCATGCCTTGTCACCTTGACCGTAGAATGACATGAAAATCTCCTCCAAGCTCGGCTCATGGGTGATTATGTTGTCGACCGGGAATGCAGAAGCTGCCTTGATGACAGCGTCCAAAGATCCCACGACGGTGCAATGCATTATGCCGTTCTCCATCGTGACATCGCGGACTCCGTTCACGCCGACGAAGGCTTCTCTAGGCACTGGCCTAGCGAAATGGATTTCTAGATGCCTCAGTGATCGCGACTTCAAATCTTTCACATTCTCTACTGCCACGAGCTTACCCTCACGGAGGATGCCGACTCGATCACATGTGCGTTCCACCTCCGGAAGGACATGAGAGGAAAGAAACACAGTGTGCCCTTCGGCCTTGGCTTCTTCAATCATATGGTAGAATTCTCTCTGCATGAACGGATCCAACCCAGTAGTGGGCTCGTCCAAGATGAGCAGCTCAGGCTTGCTCATGAATGCCTGAATGAGTGCGATCTTCTGCTTGTTGCCATGCGAAAGGGACTTAATGGTCTGGGAGAGATTGCAGTCCAATCTCTCCGCCAGCGTGTTGACATACTTCCAGTCCACACCATTGCGCAAGTGAGAGAAATATGTGAGGAGATCCTTGCCCGTCATGTTCTCATACAGCGCAAGCTCTCCTGGAACATATCCGATGCGTCTTCTGATGTCCAAGCTGCTCCGATTCATATCCTCTCCAAAGATCTTTGCCTGCCCTCGGGTAGGACGGATGAAATCCAACAGCAATCTGATAGTAGTTGTCTTTCCTGCGCCGTTGGGTCCCAGGTAGCCGAACACCTCACCTCTCTCCACCTCGACATTGAGGTCGACTATGCCTCTCTCTTTGCCGTAGAACTTAGTCAGACCCTCCGTCTTGATGACGTTGTCAGCTACGGTGACCACCTCACCCCATGCGCACTGCGGCCCTCGGGCGGTTCAACTCGAGCGATATAGGTGTTCACAAAAGGAGAACCTGCGGCCTAGGAAATGGGAACCCGACTACTTAATCCCGACCTTCTTCGCGTACTTCACTAGGAGGAACACGACAACCGCCACGATGAGGAAATCCAACACAACACTGACGAAGTCTCCGATCGCGAAGCTGATTCCATTTCCTATGGAAAGGGTCAAGATGGCTTTTTCCCATTCTCCTCCAGGCATCAACGCCCCAGGTACGGGCATGATGATGTCGTTGACCAATGCCTGTACGACCTTTCCGATATATGTCCCCATGATGAATCCTACCGCGAGACCAAGTACTCCAGCCTTTCCAATGAAATCGATGAACTCCTCCCAGATTCCCTTGGGAGCAGGCGGAGGCGCTGTCGGCTTCGGTTCGAGCAACTCGCGGATCTTCTTGAGTTCATCCAAGATCTCGTCTTCTCGATCCATTGCCATGTCGGTTCGTGTTGTAGGGAATCTATAAGGATTAGCTCACACCACAGTTGAGATTTCTCGCTCAGTCGACCGTTTGCTCACAAGATAGTGGTGGCCTCGTGCCACCGAACTCCGCCGTAGCATTTCCTTGAAGGCTTAAGTTCGTTGACGCACGTCAGCAGTCGACAACATCATATGGAGTTGAGTGTAGAGGATTCCGTCTTGATGGGCATGGGTATCGAGAAGGCCAGCATCCACGATGGTGAGTTTGAGATTGTCGTGCCCGGTGCTCGTGTCATGCTCGAGGGAAACGGTACTCTGAGCATTGAGCAACGCATAGGGGCCAAGCGCAAGCTACTAAGCTGCCAGTTGCCACCTCATCTTTCCCCCTGGCGATTGATCAAGCAGACTCCTTTCCGGTGTGTGCTTGAAGGGAATGGGCTGCGGCTCACGATTCAAGGCGATTCGGTCCTCATCTTTGAGCCGCAACAGCACATGCAACTCACGTTCGAGGGACACTTCCGTCCTAGTTATGCTCAGGAGGCAAAGGGCAACAGGTTGATCCTCGACCAATCCGGTGGTTGCGGGTTCTACGGGATTCCACCGCGGCCCACAGAAACCAAGGGTCTTGACACGGACGCATGGAATCTCATGGCCCACTTGGCCAGATGGGACGAGCTGTGGATATCGATCTGTCCTCCGAGAGAGCGTGACGTGAAACGCTACTTCGAATCGGTAGCACATGAAGGTAACAGGCAGAACCCTTACCCCTCCAACGAAATCATCAGAAGTGATGCCAAGTACTGTAAGGTGTTCACCGTGCATGAGTGCTGGGCGGCCTTGGAACCTGACTGGGCAGAGAATCCACCCGGCTCCAAGTACGAGCATCCTAGGCCTTGGGAGACGGACCATCCTGTGCCGGGAGACATGAAGGAGTTCGTCCGCGTGCGTGACGAGGTGCACAGATTGGGCATGAAGTTCGTCCTCTACTTCAGTCCATACTACTCCAACGCGCCCGATCTTTTCGCCGAGATGAAACGCATTCCCGGAGAGTACGGACTGGAGGGCCTGTACTTCGACGGCTGGATAGGTTACCGAGACGATTTCCGCCGTTTCTATCATATGATGCGCCGGGCCAGAGCAATTCTCGGAGATCGCATGCTGTACCTGCACTCAAGTTCAGAGCCATACGGTACCTGCAGGGTTTACCTGCCGTTCGTATCGACCTACGCGGATTACATCCTCAGTGGAGAGGCCGGCAGGGATGGGTTGGAAAAGGAGGAATTCCTCCGCTACACGGTCAGCGGATATCAGACCAGCAACTCGGTGGGAATGTGGTGCTACTATGGTTCAATGGGATTGCCGGGGTATCATGACATCGTGCCCCCGAATGAAGACATAGAAGCCGCGCTTCGAAATCACATCAGGTTCTGGCGGCCAGCCGGAACGTGGTTAAAGATGCCCGACGAGCTGGCTCGGTTCGACAAAGAATATTATGGACGCCTAGCTGAGCTTCAGAAGAGAGGCGAAGTATAACGAATGGGCAGAATAGTGGCTGCTTGCGGTTTGATATGCACGGAGTGTCCTGCATACATCGCAACACAAAAGGATGACGACCAGAAGAGAGCGAAAGTCGCTGAGGATTGGTCGAAAGGGGGCGAGAAACTAAAACCTGAGGACATCAACTGCGGTGGCTGCGTCCAAACCACAAAGCGAGTCTTCAGATTCTGCGGCACCTGCGGGGTCAGAAGCTGTGTGCTCGGGAAGAACATCAAGAATTGTGCCTACTGCAGTGATTATCCTTGCAAGAAACTCGATGACCTGCTGAAGAGCATGAATGCCCTTGCTGCAAAGAGCAACTTGGACGCGATAAGGAAGAGCATCTAGGTGCCTCCATCCAGGGCCCCTTGAACGACCGGGGATCGACTCAACCACTGAACGAGTTCAGATGATACGGCTCTCACTCTAGCCTTCTTATTATGTGCCAGCCGAATTTCGTCTTGACAGGTTGTGAAACCTCGCCTTTCTTCAACGCGAACGCTGCCACCTCGAACTCGCGCACCATCTGACCTCTCCCAAAAGTGCCAAGGTCACCACCTCTCTTCCCAGACGGACACTGAGACTTCTCCATAGCCAACTTGGAGAAGCTCGCTCCCTTGTTGAGCTGTTCGAGCACGGCCTTCGCTTCCTGCTCGCTTCTCACCAAGATGTGAGCACAATGGACCTTGTTGGCCATGCCCCCGAACGATTCGGCCTGCTCTTAAGCCTTCGATGTGGAGATTGTGGCATCTAAGGGGCCAAGACCAACAGATCCACAAGCAGCGATCTTCATACATCAAGAAGCATTAAGAATCTAGAGAAGGCTTGATTCATCGTTTTCGAAATGGCTCCAGAAGCATGGTTGACTGACATGAGCAACTGCGTTCCAGAGTCGGCGCTCTCTTCAAAGAGAAGGAAATGCCACTGGCAGCTGATAGAATATGAGGCCGAAGAGGTCAGCGGCAAGATGCTCTCAGCCGGCCCTGAGACCGCGCCTCCAGACGTGACCTATCCACTGCACATGAGGGGCTGGCATACCATAGGCATCGGAGTCTGGGGCATGTCTCTGGCTGCCGGAGTCGAGAACATGATCGAGGTGCGTCTGACAGGCGATCCCTGTTTCACGACCTTCACGCGAGAGAAACCAAGCCTGTTCACTCTTGAAGAAGGCTTCTGGAAACACGCGGACCTAACCGGGCAGGACTTGGTGATTCGACATCACCAGTCAGGGTTCCCTACAACTGCGTCGCTGGCCTATGTCAGGTTGACTCCACTCAGCGATGATGAGGTTGAACGAATCCAGAAGGACCGACAAAGCAAGGAGTCGAAGAGGCTGATTGCAGCAAACGATGGAGATTCTGACCTCTACATGAAACGCCCGACCACAAAAGAGGAGCTGGTGGCCAGGATAGAACCCTACAGGAACACGGACTTCAAGAAGATCTTTTGGGAGATCGGTTATGGAGATACGACGCTCTATCCTAGCACTCGCGGCAAGATGCTGGGCGAAGGCATCGAGGATTTTCCACGCATAGGAGACAAATACACAGCCGAGAGCCTTCGCACTCTCGCAGCCAAGGGAATAGATCCGCTCAGGACGGTAATCGAATACGCTCACAGCATGGGCCTAGAGTTCCACGTCAGCCAGAGGATTGAACAATTCGCCACACCACCTCCTTGGGAAGAGCTCTACTCAACCGACTTCTATCATGAGCATCCCGAGTTGCGGCTCGTGGACAGAGATGGAAAAGAAGCTGTCGGATTGAGCTATGTCTTCCCTGAGGTGAGAGACTTCTTCATTTCGGCCTTGAAAGAGACTGCAAGCTATGACATGGACGGAGTCGCTGTGATCTACGCTCGAGCACCACCATTCATCCTGTACGAGAAACCACTGATAGAAGGTTTCAAAGCTGAACATGGGATTGATCCGAGGACGCTTGATGAGAGAGACGAACGATGGTTGATGTACAGGGCGACCTTCGTGACACAGTTCATGCGCGAGATGAGGCAAGCGGTGGAAGCAATGGGTGAGAAGTTAGGGAGGACGCTTGAGACCTCCGCCATGACATTGGCAAGTCGCAAGATCAACCTGTTCTACGGGATGGATGTAGATGCATGGGTGAAAGAAGGTCTGATCGACAACCTGATCCCGTACCCATCCAATGATGGACATTCGTTCGATGAGACTGACATGCACTACTACGCGAGTGTGACTAGAGGCACAAAGTGCAAGCTGTATCCCAATCTGATGCCACGACGCATACCGCCGAAGGAGATTCGGAAGAGGACACTGGCATACTACGACTCCGGTGCCGATGGGATCTTCTTCTGGGACACGAACTCCCGTCATGACACGACATCCATGTGGGCCACCATCAGGCGGCTAGGTCACGTCGATGAACTCAGGGCACTGGCCGCCAGCGCAAAGCAGGAAGAGGAACCACGGACGATGAAGCTGCTGAAACTCGGCGGCTATCCGATGACCGGCTACTCACCTTATCGCGGGACGTAGCGACTTCCTTCGCATTACGATTGAACTCAGCCAACCCAACATCAGATCTGCATGCCATGAGGGGAGATGATAAGCGAGGATGAACCATAATGATTGATTGTTCCTTTCCGACGAAGCTCGTGAACTCTACAGCAAGTTCAAGCTCAGCCCAGAGAAGACCGCAGTGATCGTAGGCAGCCTGTTCGGCGATGCTTCGTTGCTCGTGACGGACAGGGATCGTGCGCCAAACTTCTATGAAAATCACGCCATGCGTCAGATCGAGTATCTGAGGTGGAAGGCTTCAATGCTCGGCGTGCCGAACGGAGTCAAGATCAGGTACATGACGCATGGCTATTCCAAGGGGAGGATGATACCCTACTTTGAAGTGCGAGATCGAGCCTTCACGGAGTTCGAAAGGATGTTCTACGTCAAAGAAACTGGCGGGAGGAGGAAGGTGGTAAGGCCGGAGGCAATTGAACTCCTCGTCGGGTCAGCACTTGCCCTAGCTGTGTTCTACATGGACGACGGTGAATACAATGTGTATTCGAACCAAGCCATCCTGCATACGTCTGACTTCACTCTGGAGGAGAATCATTTGATGGCCACTGTACTCAGCTCGATGTTCGGAGAGCCGGTGAGAGTCAAACTGAAGAGAGCGAGATATCCTCGGCTGGCGCTCTCAACAAAGGCCACGGACAAATTTATTGGAATAGTCAAGCCTTGGATTCATTCAACACTGCAGTACAAGGTCGATCAGGATATCTCGCATCACCTGGATGAACAAGTAGTGAGAAGGTTCAGAGAAGAGTACGGAAAGAAGCCAGCGATACTAGTGGCAGCAGAGGCCGGAGTGACGTTCAAGGAAGCACAGGTGATCGCGCACAGGTTGGGGTTGAGTCAACACCGAGAGTACGTACGCCATCGCGATAGCCCTTTCACAGACGGGGAGAAACAGTATTTGATGGATAACTACCTCAGGATTCCCTTGACTCAAATCGCAGCGAGATTTCACACAACTCCTGGGAGCCTTCGCCAACTTGTGTACAAGCTGCGCCACAGAAAATTGAATATTACGTGATAAACCCAGAGAATTGGACTCCTTTTGGCGTAATTCCCCCAAAAATTGACTACCGGAGAGGAACATACATACTAGATCGGCTCGCGCCAACTCCTGGTTTCCCGTGTGACACCTTCTTGTTCGTGATGGCGAACTCGCCCAGGAAGTGGCCTATCATCTCGATCGTGATGTCGACTGGGACGTACTCCTTGCCGCCGTTGTGGACCAGTATTCTCAGGCCCACCATCTCCGGCAGGACCGGCATGTCCCTGCGGTGCGTCTTTATCGCGGGCTGTTCCTGTCCCGCCTCGACCGCGGCACGGGCCTCCCTGACCCTTGACAGGAGCTTTCTGGTCTCTGGGTTCAGCCCCCTCTTCATGGAGCGCTTGGCCCTGGACGGGAGCAGTTCGACTATCTCGTCTATCGACTTGGAGTTCAGCTGCTCCGCTGTCAAGCCCCTGTAGGTCCTGACCTCTGACATCGCGATGACGGCTCGGCTTGGCTCTAATTAACGTTGTGCTAGGCTTGTGATTTTCTTTGAGCTGCACGCTGCCTGCCCCTCGACCTTCCGGTCATCCTCGGTGCAATCAGGCCGACCTTCGCGCCCGGTGGCTTGTTCCTCGACACCGAAGTTGGATGGCCCGCGTGCTGGTGCCTCCCTCCTCCCTGCGGGTGGTAGGGAGAGCCCATGGCTACGCCCCTGACCCTGGGCCAGAGCCTTCCCCTGCTCATCATCAGCTTCCACCTGTCGCCTGCCTTGAGTATCGGCTTCTCGGTCCTTCCTCCTCCGGCTGAGATCCCCACGGTCGCCAGGTTCCTGCCGTCCAGATTGAACAGCCTGCCCTTGGCGTCCTTGAGCACGACCGTCGCGTCCGGGTTCTTGCCGACCACGACCGCGAAGTTGCCGGATGCCCTGAACAGGGCGCCGCCGTCGCCCGGGTTCCTTTCGATGTTGAAAATCATGCTGCTCTCGGGAGCTTCACCTATCGGCAGTATGTTGCCAATGGTCGGGCTCGCACCCCGCCCCATCTCGAGCTGCTGACCCACGAAGGTTCCCTCGGCCGGGATTGTCATGAAGCTCGTTCCATCTGCCTTCAGAAGCGCGAGGGGCGCTCCCCTGCCCGGGTCGTGCAGGAGCTTCGCTACGGTCAGCACGACCGGCGAGCCGTCTCCCTTCAGGGCGACGTCGTACTTGGCGGGACCAGGCCTCTTGTTGTTGGGCGCCATGAAGTTCGGCGAGTGCCCGCGCCTCCTCACTATCGGACGTCTTCCCATTCACATCACCTACAGTATCTTCAACCTCATGGCCAGGTCGGCTGCCTTGCCCGCCTCAGTCAGCTTGATGTACGCGATCTTCTCGCCCTTCATCGTCCTCGTCACGTTCACCTTCGAGACCTTCTGGTCGTAGGTCCGTTCGAACTCCCTCCTGATCTCCTCCTTGGTGGAGTTGGAGCTGACCACGAACACTATCTTGTTTTCCGTCTCTATCACGCGACTGGTCTTCTCCGTGACTCTAGGGTACAGCAATACGGCTTTTTTCTCCAACCTTGTTCAACCTCTTTTCCAACACATCAAGTGAGCCCTGTGACCAGAGCACCAGCCTGCCCGGCCTTCCGTTTGGCGCCAGCTCCTTGACAGACAGCTCGATCGGGCTCACCACGTCCAGCCCCGGCATGTTCCTCACCGCTTTGTTGAGAGGCCTGTCGTTCTCCAGCACGAAGAGGGGACCGATCCTCCTTCGCTTTGTTCTGCCCCTCGACGCGGGGTTGCCGGACATCCTCCTGAACTTCGCCGACCTTTTGAGCTCGTCCTCTAGACCCAACTTCTTCAGGAAGCCCTTCACCTCTGACGTCTTGCCAAGCGAGGACACTGAATCGTCGAAGATCATCGGAAACTCTGCATCGGCCGGCAGCACATGTCCTCTGGACCTCATCATATCAGCGTTTGCCGAGGCGGAGACGGCGTACAGCGTTGCCAGCAACCTTTCCTTCTTGTTGACGTTCTTCTTGATGATCCTGTTCGGGAGAGGGGGATGGGCGAGCCTTCCCTTCACGGTGTTCGGCGCGAACTTCGCTCTTCCGCTCACGATCCTAGGGGTTCTGGCCATGCCACGGTCAACTCCCCAGGACTCGGCCGTGGTTCTCTTGCCTGCCATGGGATCTCTGCTCTGTGGCTGATGCCAGCCTGCGAACATCAGGTAGTAGACCCTCTTCACTATATCTGGGTCAACGTCAACCTTCATGAACCAAGGAACATCGATGGACTTGCCCTTCTTCCCTTCCGAGTCTAGGACGGGCACAGAGTTCTTTGCCATCTCATCATACACCTTGTTGGCTCACTAGGCTCACATGCGTCAGCTTCGGCGGCTCTTTCACGACGTCCGCTCTCCTGGCAGAGTACCTGAGCTTGAGGAACCTTTTGGAAGGCCCCTGTATGGAACCCTCGAGCAGTAGGCAATCCGATTTGATGTTGCCGTACCTGAGGAAGCCTCCCTTCATCTTCGGAGATTCGGCTGCGGACTCGATGCTCAGTATCCTGATGTTGCGTATGGGACGCTGGTGGTATCCCATCTGTCCGCCTCTAGGAATGTAGTAAGCCACATTCGATGGGCTCTTGGCCCCCATCGTCGCAATGCCTCTCCTGGTCTTGTTGCTCTTCCTGTCCAAGATCCTGACATGATAGCGTTTCACGACGCCCTGCCATCCCTTGCCCTTGGTGATCCCGAAGACATCCACGAACGAGCCGGGTTTCAGGACGTCCCTCACCTTGATCTCCTTGCCGAGCGTTGAGTTGACATAGTTGACCACATCGTCCTGTGAACCTCCGTCGACCTTCACCTCGAATATCTCTGGTTTCTTCTTATCAGATCCGGTGAGACGCGGCTGGGTGCACACGATCAACCTGACCTCTCCGCCTTCAGGGACTTCCTGTGCCCCGATCTTCGCCTCGCCCCTTTCGTGGGAGTTCTCCATGGTGGCGAGCCTTCTGAATACGTCAGGAGGGAGCTTCGGAGACCAGACCTCTTTGGCGACACGCTTCTCGCCCGTGCCGTTCGCGTAGATGCGGGCACCTACCGCCGTGAGCGGTGGCGCCTCCACGATAGTGATCGGGACCGCTATCTCCTTGCCCTTTGTGGGCGAGCCGTCCCTGTCATCAATCAACATGGTCTGGGTCATCGCCACCTTGTAGCCCGCGAAGGCAAGTGGCGTGGGCTTCTCCAAGGCTAGCTCAGGCCAATACCTGATCCTGGCTGCCATGGACTCGGCTCTCTTGCGAGGCAGGAAGGCCAGTGAGCCGTGTCTCGGAGCTGACTGCTTCCTGTGTCCCAACTTTCACCACCTTAGTCCAACACTTCGTTCAACACGGAGAGGGAGATCAGGACAGCCTCCTCAGTCCTCACGGTGGCGACTCCCTGACCGATCGCCGTGTTGAGCGTGAGGTCGAAGGCGTCCCTTACATTAATCTTTTCCTC
>CAZXBW010000004.1:0-12300 GCA_964639105.1 uncultured Nitrososphaerota archaeon
CACTCACAAGCATTCCTTGAGGACCTCAGAGGATTCATTCGCCAGCCCGGAATCAGCACCGAGAACACGGGTATCGATCAAACGGTCGACTAGCTTGTCAGCAAAATGAAGGAGAAAGGAATCGAAGATGTTCATGTCTTTCAGACTAAGAGACATCCCATAATCCTCGGCAAGATCAAAGGGACAAGCGGACGCACGCTGCTCGTGTACGGGCATTACGACGTCCAACCCCCCGGGGATAGGGAAGAGTGGAAGGCCGATCCGTTCGCAGCCCAGATCGTTGGAGACCAAATCATAGGAAGGGGCACCTGCGATATGAAGAACAACCTCATGGCGAGCCTAGACGCGGCAGAGGCAATCGTACAAGGCACTGGATCCATGCCTCTGAACCTGACTTTCCTATTCGAAGGTGAAGAGGAGATCGGGAGCCCTGATCTCAGGCCATTCATAGAGGAACACAAGGCGGAACTCTCGGACTGCGATTCGATCCTTTGTGGGGAAGGAGGGGAGAACAAGACGGGCCAAGCCCTGCTGATGTACGGGTACAAGGGAATTCTCTACGTGGAACTGTCGGTGCGATCTCCGACTGGAACGGACGTGCACAGTTCCTACGCCGGTATGATTGAGAACCCAGCGTGGGTTCTGGTCCGTGCGCTCAACTCCCTGAGGGAAGGAGAGAGAGTCTTGATTCCGCACTTCTACGACGGAGTAGGAGAGCCAAGCCTAGGGGAGAAGATCAAGTATGGGTTGGCCCGGATAGCGATGCGCAGGGAGGAACTGGAGGAGTCCTTCGACCTGAAGCTCAAGGAAGGCATGAACGTGTCAGAGGCATTGATGGAGGCCTTCTACAAGCCCACGCTCAACATAGATGGAGTGTGGAGCGGCTACACTGTCCCGGGAGGAACTAAGACGATAGTCCCAGGTAGCGCATCTGCGAAGCTCGACATGAGGCTCGTTCCGGGTCAGGATCCGACTGCGATATTCGAGAATCTCAGGAAGTACCTGCAGAGCAAGGGATTCGGACCCGTGGCGGTTGAGAAGTTGGGTGAGTTGCCGGCATACAGAGTGGACCCCGATGAAGCCATAGTCAGGGTTGTCGATCATGCCCTAAGGAAGACCGTGAGTTCCAACGTCATGACCATCCCGATAGCGCCAGGTTCAGGAGCAATGGTCTGGCTCCCTCAGATCTTAGGAAAGCCAATGATCTCTGCCGGTTCGGGTGCAGCTTACATGGCACACAGGCCGAACGAGTTCATAACGACAGAGCAGTACATCAAAGGAGTCAAGCTCTTCGCGACAATATACAGTGACTTTTCGCTACACACTGCTTAGTTGGATGGACTTCCAACTTTCTGAGTGAATAAAACGGGCCCGGCGGGATTCGAACCCGCGTTCTCCGGCTCCGGAGGCCGACGCCTTGATCCGTACTTGGCCACGGGCCCGGGGATCATTGGTTCCTGACGGATAAAACATTGCCTCCTGTGACTCACTCTGGGCGCTGTTGAAATCGACAGCGCCTCCGTTAGTGTTTCCGATAGCGGCCTTAGATGAAAGAAGACACAACCACAGCCGCCAGGCCGAGCGCACTGACTGAGAGAACCCCCAGCAAGAAGCCGAACAACTTAGGGTCATCGACCTTCCATTTGATGAAGATGATCAGGATCAGAATTGCGCTGATGAGGCCTACGACCTCTGGCATCCAGTGTATCAACCACAGGTCGGATAAGAGTGGCGACACGCCTTCCGGGAAGTAGCCCTCAGCGTGCGCTATGTCCCCAACCCAACTCCAACCCTGCACGGTGAACACGTCTGTGACGGAGACGATGAAGCCTAGGATGTTCACCGATGTCACTATCCCACCAAAATGCTCGATCAATGAGATGTGGATTGCCTCATGGGCAAGAATGGTGAGAAGAGCACCGACGAAGAAGAACATAACTGCCACGGCAACGGAGGTAGGCCGCACTGGCCGGTTGAGAGGTTTTTCGTATGAAGCGCGTGCCGCATATTTGGCGTTAGAATTGGACCGCACTGCTACGGGGATTTCTCTCCCACAATGAGCACAGCGCTCCCAATCTGGTGAAACCGGCTTTCCACAGAACGGACATGTAGGCAAGAAACTCTCGACGCGGTCTCCCGTCTTCGTTTAAAAGATTGCGGGCATGAAGCTGTTATGCTCAATCTGGATTTCTTCTCATGACCGAATTACCTCGCCTTCTTCGAGAAATTCCTCGCATGCCGTCTCCCCTCCAGTTTCAAACCTAGAGTTGATTCCATAAGAAAATTTATCAAGAAACGAACCCGTACTTCCTCTGATTATGATCGACAGACGTCGCTCGGCGTGGAACTTCGTAGCGGGTTTCTTGATATTTATCAGCGGCTTGGGCCTGATGGGGCTGGTCGGGTATTTCGCGGTTCCATACGAGATCAAATTTCAATCTGGATCCACCACAGTAGGCTATGAGCGTCCACACTGGCTGTGGAGTTATGAGCCATACAAGCCGGGGGACACAGCTAATCTGACGGTGACCGTCGAAGCAGGAGCCAGGGTGGTCATCAGGACCGTTGCGCTAAGATCCTCGGTTCTGGAACTGTCTGGCATCACCCTATTCTCAGGGGAGAGCATATACTGGGGAGAGTACCTAAGCTACAATCCTGACGAGAAAGCCAAGACAAGTCAAGTCGTCAGCCTGACCATACCGGGTTTCACAAGCGTGCCCAACACGAGCGTAATCAAGGCAGATGTTGTGGTCAGCTATGCATACGCGATGCCGTTGGGACTAGAGTTCCGCAATCTCTTCAGTGATGATACGGTGCCCATCGAGATAAGCCTAGTTAGACCTGGTCCTCCAGGCGAACTAATTGCTATGGTTGCCATGGTTGTCCTGCCACTTTCGTTGGTGGTCTTCCTGTTCAGAAAAAGGATATTTCGGTAGTCCCAGCAAATCCGAGAATCTTTCAAGGACCTCATCTTTTCATTTCCAGTGGGGTTTCTTTTTTGGCGATACTGGATTCTTTATAAGTTGGTCGTACTGTTGACATCGTCATCAGGATGTTGATGCCTGTCGGCTGTGTCGTTTGCGGCCGAAGAATAGATGAAGAGGAAGCCGGGATGACTACCCTCGGAAATCTTTGTCCTAGTTGCAGAGCATCGCTAGAGGAAGTGGATCGTGAACGTGAACCTGCATCGGAGGAGGAGATGCATTCGCTGTGGTCTGAACTCTATCGTTCCATCGTTAGAATCATAGGTCTCATACTGAGTCGGACGAGCGCGTAGCAACCTGAAAGGACTCTAGAACGATTGATTGAATGTTTATTCCTGACCACCTTGCCCGGTTTTGCATGCACGACGTGTTGATCGTTGGCGCAGGACCCGCTGGTACGACTGCTGCCAGATATGCTGCGAGGGCAGGCCTTTCTGTCCTCATCCTAGATCGAAACCCCTGCGACAAGATAGGCGACAAGATTTGCGGTAACGCGATCGACACAGAGATCTTCCAAGAGGTTGACATCGACCCCCCAAAGTCAGCATACTTCGGCTTCGTCAAAGGAATCGAGGCAGTTTCTCCTGACCGGAATACTATGTTCAGGCTTGAGCTGCCAAGCAGGAGCGGGATGATGCTGGACAGGTTGGAATTTGGTCAGTATCTGCTTAGCTTAGCGCTTGATGCGGGAGCAGAACTCGTGGACGGCTTCGCGGCCACTGGTCCAATACTTGACGGCAGAGTCGTGGGAGTCCGAGGGGTTCATCAAAGGGAGAAGAGCAGGGACGAATACAAGGCAAAGGCCGTGGTTGAGGCGTCCGGAGTCGGAGCTGTGATCAGGAGTAACCTAGGCAAGTTAGTTGACAACTCAATCGACGATGACGAAATCATGGTCTGTTACAGGCAAATCAGGCGGGTTGTCCAGCCAAACACGGGATACTCAAGAGTGCACTTGGATCAGGAAACTGCGCCTGGCGGATACGTCTGGTATTTCCCTATGGGAGAAGATCTCGTGAACGTAGGGATCGGGGTGGCGAAGGGGAAGACAAACCCGGAAGAGGCGCTTGAGAAATATGCGAGTAAGATCCAAGAACTCGCCGAGTCAAAGTTGGTTCACGCGGGCTCTGCAGTGGTTCCAATCAGAAGGCCGATGTCTCCCTCTGTATACGAAGGCATCATCTTCATTGGAGATGCTGGGTTCACTGTCGACCCATTGGGTGGGGGAGGAATAGCCCCCTCGTTGCAGGCAGGCAAGATGGCTGCCGAAGCGCTCATTCAAGCCGAAGAGGAGGGTGACTATTCAACTAGGTCACTGTGGTCTTACTGTCACGAATTCAATACAACAGTAGGACGGATTCACGCTTCTCACGACATCCTCAGGATATTCCTGCAAGGTCTCTACAATGAGGACGCGAATTTCGCAATGGCAAGTGGGGTCGTAACGCAACGAGACATCACGGACGTGAGTTCGGGTAGACCACTGGAGCTGGGATTAGTAGAGATGATCAGAAGGTTGCTCGCCATTGCAGGAAAACCTGCACTACTGACTAAGTTGATCAGGCTGCGCGAACTGTTGAGTGAAGCTGATGCCCTATACGCGAAATTCCCGAATGCCCCAGGCCCAGATTTCCAACATTGGAGAGATATGGACCTATCGCTTCACAAGAGGGCTCATGAACTGGTCGGAGGATCTACCTTCGCTAGGGTCGCGACCTAGGTGTCAAGTCTTATCATGGAAAGTGACACGCCGACTCTAAGCCCACTTGCTGAGTGATGTGTGCCCATTTCCATCATGGGAATTATGATTGCCGGATATGTACCAACTCGATAGTACGGCGGATTACGCGGCCTACTCTGCACCAGAAAACTGTAAATAGCTTCTGATCTATCTCATTCTCGAGATAGGCGAAAGGCTCTTGAGAAGGTATCTTGTCCTGATTCTGTGGGTCCTGCTCTGCATTTCGTTGTGCACGACATTTTCATGCAAGGCCGCCCCTGTGTGGTCCAGCAACTTTGACAACGGAAACTATGACGGGTGGACAGTGCTCATTGGCAACTTCTCCGCCAGAGACCACACGTTGAGGAACACAGGGGGAGGAGGACTCATAGTTCACCCGAGCACTGTAGCCACTGGAACGTGGAGTTTCGACGTACTGGGTGTGAACGACACGGACATAGGAATCATGAGCACATATCCGATCCCGCTTTCCGGAATGATCTGTTTGGACTGGGGTCAGTATCACTCGCGCGGGAACGAGATAGAACTGAACGCAGGGAGCGGCGGGTGGACTGAACTTGGGATGTGGACGTTTGGTCTGATGACTGGGTGGCAACACGTCGATATCACACGAAGTTCAGATGGGCGAACCTGCGTCTACCAAAACGGATCACTCATCATAGACACGTATTGCACGTCGATCACAGAATCACAGTACTTCTGGGTCTGTTTCAGCTTGACCTCTGATTTCAAGATCCAAAACGTTGAAGGGGCTATTGACAACATAGTCGTGAGCGACACCGTAGACATCCAGCCGCCTGAGCTTCCGTTCTACAGGCAGCCATGGTTCATGCCGACGGTGGGTGCGGTCGTGGTGGTAGCGGCGGCAGCATTTATCATCGTAGCTTACCTGATGCGCAAGAAACCACACCCATGAACTGGGAGCACGTGCTAGCCTTTGGCCACAGTAGTTCCCGACGACAAAGACCAATAAACTCACATGATCATCAGTGATGAGTAAAGAGTGATGTCAGATAAGGCGCTGGTGAAGACCGAAGTGATCTTCTATGACAGCGACAAGCCCAAGATGAAGGGACCAATCGGCCAGTTGATTCTCACAGATCACAGACTCGTGTTCGTCAAACCCGCCTCGCGGGGGCTCATTGCTGGAGCTCCTCCAGACTACTCCGGCAACATAGACGAGGTATTGAGGAACGAGGGAAGCATCGAAGTTCCGCTGGAGCAAATCGTCGAGGCTAAGGCCGATTCCACTTGGGGCACGCCGTATCTGAGAGTGCGTTATCGAACTGAGTCGGGGGACAAAGCTTGTTCCTTTATCTTCAGGGGTGGATCTTTGGCATCAGGAGGAGTTTTCCTCGGAAGAAAGGCCATCGAACAGCTCGCTGCGATGATAGAACAGTTGAAGCAGCAGACTCCAAACAAGTAGAGATCTATCTCTTTATCACGTGATCTGCGAACACTCTCACATTTCCTTTAGAGCTGGTATTCCGAGCAGGTCGAGCACTTTTCCGAACACTATGACGAAGGCTTCCGTCAAATGTAACCTTGACGACCTGAGGTCCGAGGGTTCCGCCGAAAGAACCGGGCAGGTTTCATAGAATATGTTGAACTCGTCAGCCAGCTGCTTGGCATATTGCGTGAGGTACTTGGGCTGCAAATCCTCCGCCGCAAGCTTGACCCAGTGGGACAGTTTCGCCATTTCCCTTATCAGTGTGGTCTCCGGTTCCGATTTGAGCAGTTGCGGCAGCAGTGGACCCTGCTCGTACGGCCCAGCTTTCAACAGTATGCCATATGCTCTCGCATGGGTGTACTGAAGCCTCTGCCCCGTGTCACCGTCCAGCCTGAGAGCTTCCTCGATGTCAAAGACCATCAGGTTCTTCAGATCTGCCTTGGCCAGCGCGTACCTGATGGAGCCGACCGCTATCTCTGAGCCAACCAGATCGAGCCACTCCTCTCTCGCGGATGGGTTCCTCCTACTGCTCTCGGACTTGGCCCTCTTGCCCAGCTCGGCCAGAACATCCTCAGCGTTCACGACCAATCCCTTTCTTCCGGACATGTGGACGATCTTCTTTGACCTGAACGACTCATCCTTGGAAAGCTGATATGCGGTCTCCCCTGACAACGCTACCACTTCATAGAGAAAAGGCCTGTATGATTCCTTGGCGCGCTGTGAAAGGAAGCCTAGAGATTCCCTGACTACAGTCTGGGGGTATTCTTGTCGCGAATCCACTACCGTGATAGCAAGATCAGCCCCGTTGTATCGTTCAGGAGCTTTTCCGCCTTTGGTATGATCTGTCGTCCAGAGGGTCTGCCCATTCGGTTGAACCACAAATGGTCTGTACTTGAAGTCAGTGTTAGGCTGCCCCACCTTCCACCATGCATAGCCAATGTCCTTCCCGACATACGTGGCGGTACCGTCTGATCTGATCAGCACCTCGTCGGGTTCCTCGAGTTTGGAGAAGACCGCCACATCGCCGAGCCTTATTGTTACTGTCCCTTTGTTCCTTCCTTCCTGCGGCCGAGAGATCCTTCCCTTCTCCTCCAGTGACGATATGGCTTCCTCGAAGAGCCCCGACTTCACGATATCACTTTCCCAATTCAACAAATCGAAGAACACGTTGGTGCTCCAGCAGGTGCGCAGTTGGTCGGACGTCACTCTCTCGGCGAAGGCTCTGGCTGTCTCTGCAATCTCGTTGTCGCCTTGCTCTATCTTCGATATGACCTCGCTCTTCTTCTTCGTGAGTTTCTCATCAGACTCAATTGCCGAATGAGCTTCCGCGTAAACCCTCCCTGCATAGACATCAAATCTCTCGCCCTTTGGTTCCATAGGGTAGTTCATGTACAGATGGGCCACCAAGTTGTCCGCGACCTGCGCGCCGCTGTCATCAACGTAGTTCAGGACTCGTACGCTGTGGCCAACGTATCTCAGCACTCTTGCTAGACAATCACCTAGGACCGTGTTCCTCAGAGTGCCTATGTGCAAGGCCTTGTTGGGGTTCGAGTTCGTGTGCTCGACCAGTACTTTCTTGGGCTCGACATCTTCCGGCTTCCCGTAATCTCCACCACGGCGGAATACGCGCTCAAGGACGGCCGCGGAATACTTGAATGGCTCGAACGTGAAGTTCAGGTATCCTGATGTCTGTTGGACGGACCTGATATACGGATGAGCACCGAAGTCAATCTGGCGGGCTATCTGTTCGGCGACATCTCTTGGGTTCTTGCGAAGTTGATTGCCCAGCTCAAGGGCCACAGTAGAGGTCAGATCGCCGTAGCTCCGATCGGTAGGCTCTCCGACTGTCGCCTCGATTTCATAGCCTGCCTTCCGTGTTGCCTCAGTCAGGATACGCCTAGTATGTGCGACAGCTTCGGCGAACGACAATAGCCGAGCTACTCCTGCACTTGATGAGTTAAAGCTATTGTAGAGAATCACCACCCAAAATCCTGTTCTCTTCCTTGGGACCTGAGACGCCAGGTGTGCTGTCCGAACCTAGTAGACAAGATCAGCTATTGCCCGCTTGACATCATCTGGGCTTATCGTCTTTCTCTTGTCTTTGACGGTGTATTCAATCGATCTCTTGGCTATTTTCCTTCCTTCCCTGAGCAACAGGTCATGGAGCACCAGCAAAGCTTCCGCGGACACTCTTTCGACGGTCCTCGACTCCTTCATCTCAAGTTCAAGCACTTTCCTTATCGAACTATTGGGGAACACCCTTATGGAAGGCTCGATCCTCCTACTCACCTTCTTCTCCTCTTCCTCAGGTGTCTTCGGCCCTGTGTCTGCTCCAGTACCTGCAGTGCTTTCCAAGGTGTGTGCGTCACTTCCTTGCCTTTCTTAAAGCTTGTCGGCTCGCTCACTCTCTTCCGAGTTTCTCGTTCAGCTTCCAGCGTTTCCCGAGCTCCTGCAGGTTCGGGAAGGCTTTCTGCAATATGGGAAGATACATCTCGATCTCATTCTTCGTCATGTACTGGAACTGATACTCGCCTACGTACGGAGACGGCTCTCCCTCTCTCTTGACGAACTCCAAGTGCATGAAGGGCTCTCCCTCTCCTATCTCAATGGGCTTCCTCTCGTTGTTCAGGTTGACCACTTCAAGGGCAAGCCTGCCCATGAAGCCGCTGTGTACCTTGGCGGCATTCAGGAAGGACAGCCCGTCCCTGCCAAACTTGCTCTTGGCGGTCAGGTGAGCGACGAAGTTGGACGGAAGGAAAACGATTTCTCTGGTTATCAGGTTCTGATGTTCCAAGTAGTTCAGGACGACTGTTTCCTTTACCGTAAGAATGTATGAATCCCCGTCAAGCAGTCGCTCATCGAACGGGTGCACCACCTTGAAATCCCTGACGAGTTTCAGTATCTCGCTTCTGCCCAGTACAGACATCGGCCTCTGTCCCTTTCGGCCGGCTTAAATGTTTGACAACCTCTCTCGAAGATCACGGATGTTGCTTGAGTCGTCGTGGCGCAAATATGTAGGAAGGAATCAACGGGCCCGCTGGGATTTGAACCCAGGATCTCCGGCTTCGCAGGCCGACGCCGTAATCCGTACTTGGCCACGGGCCCTCTTTTCACTGCTCTTCAATATCAGTATAAAGATTGCACGCCCTTAGCGCATGAATGCTGCGCTACCCGCCTAGCGTTGGACGTTGAGTTAGTGCTATATCCATGAAGTTCCGTGGCTAGCCGGTTTGAGCCAGCAGAAAGCCTCTCCCAGACTGGCAATCGTAGTGTTGGGAGCTGTCATAGCTTCTGTGTGGGTCTTCGCTCAGATCTACATGGCAGAGACTACCGGGAGCTACGTGACGGGGGAGGGTGCATTTGTGAGCACAACCGTGGTGGCTTGGATCTGCATGTCCTTCGCTCTGCAGCTTGCTCCTGTGGATTTCGCTGCTCTTTTCGCACTAGTCGAGGGAGCCAGTGCCAGCTCAATCCTGCTACCAGCTTTGGTTGGGTTGCCAATAGTGCTGGGCCTCCCAACAAGTCTGAACTGGGGGACCATCCTGACTGGCAAGATGTCCGACAGTCTGCCTCTGTTCTTTGGGCCAAACCAAGCCATCGCTACGCTCGCTACGCTGGGGGGTGCCCCAATTCCTTTCGCGACTCTCCTCCCGACCATAGTGTTTGCAGTTGCCCTGAACTCGGTGATCTGGGTCTCACTTTCGGCTCAGATGTTCATTCTCAGGGAAAAGCTCTATTCTCTCCGGACGATCTCCTATCCTGTTCCATCTGCAACTCATGTTCTCGTGAAAGAGGTTGTCTCAGGCACTGGCAGACGTTCGCTCAGCCCAGCGCTACTTTCGGGGTTCTCGTTAGGGTTTCTATTGGTGGCCTTCACTGAGGGCTATCTCTCCAGCTCGTTGCTCAACGGATTCTTCCTGCTGCCCGCTGGATTGACAGGCCAGATATACGGACTTATGAAACAAGTATTGCCAGGATCACTCTTAGGGCTGGACATTTCCTCAAGCGTTCCCTACATCTGGTTCCTCCTGTTCGTCCCTTCATCAGTGAGTGCAACTGTATCTATTGCTGGAGCGTTCTTCTACCTCTTGGTCTTGCCTGTCGAAACAGGATTGGGAGTGATTCCGACTCAGTACCTAAGGAGCTACACTGAGCTGTTCTCTGCGAGTCAGAGTTCGGGACTGAGTTCATTCTGGATAGGGATCGGGCTCTTCCTATCGTCTGCGATTGGCATCTTCATAGAGAAGGCAAGAGTGCAACGACCGAAGGTAAAGGATTTTGAGCAGATCGTTGTGATTTCGGTCTTCGTCGTACCTCCGGCATTGTTAGCCTGGATGCTGGGAAGCAGTGTCCTAGTTTTGGCTGTCGTGATGGCGATGTCCATCTTTTCCGTGTCGATTTGGAGCGCTAGGGGTCTTGCTGAAGTGAACATGGCTTACGCCCCATCTGATGTTGTTGTGGCGGAGACATGGCCGTTCTGGTCAAAGACACTAGGTCTAAGGTCGATCTGCTACACGGACTCGACTTCGTTCTTCTTGGGAGGTTATCTATCCGTGACGTCCTCGATCGGCGCCGCGACCTGCCTAGAATCGGTCAAGTTCGGTGAACTGCTCGGACAGGACCACCTCGATTCTTTCTCGTTCTTCACACTGGGTTCCCTAATTGGCCTTGTCCTAGGGCCAATATTCTATCTCTGGTTGCTTTTCAGGTTCGGGACTCAGAGCAGAGTTCTGGGTGCACAAGTGCTCGATACGGTTGGTGATGCCACGGGCATATACACTGCACGCGCATACCTCATAGACCATGCAACGCCAGTGGGTCCAGACCCGGCATCCCTAGTGATAGGAGGGGTTGCTGGGATTGGGTTACCCTTTCTGCTCAACTATCTTCTCGGCATAGCGGTCAGCCCGTATGCAATGGCACTGGGAGTTCTGATGAGCCCTGCCACGACGATCATCCCATATGCACTCATATCGCTCTTGAGATGGGCACTGTTTGAACGAGGCAAAAACACCAACACAAACCATCAGTCATCGCTTTTTGTGGTCGGCCTAGCCGCTGGTGCGATCTCGGTTGCCCTTATCTCGACTGTGCTATCAACACTGTCATGATAAGCTGGGCTACAGGTCAAGAGGATGGATCCCTGCCAGGGTTCTGATCGCGTGTACGGCGAGCAACTCGTCCGCCCTACTTGTTGTTCTGCCCCCAGCCCAAACCCCTATTTCACTTTGGATTCTTTATTATGGCTTTCTTGCCGTCGCGGACACGCCTTGAGTTCCGTCTAAAGCTTTATAGAACCTGCGAAGCAAGCTGGCTCGAAGACATATGAAATTCCAGAGAAACATTCTTGTGTTCTTCGCTGCGATAGCACTGCTCTCTCTGTTCTTCGTTCCTCCGGTATCTCCTCAAGCCAAGAAGATAGTTATCGACAACAAGATAGGCAGACCCTATTGGCAATCGAGTGATCCTGTAACGGGAGGTGCGCCTCTGAGAAACATCGTCGGAAACCTGACGGCTCTAGGATACGATGTAGTGGTGGCACGAGGAGGAATAAACAGTTCAGTCCTAGCGGATGCCTCAGCGTTGATTCTCAACAAGATCAAGACACAAGCGGGGAACTACACACAGACGGAAATTGATGCCATAGTCAGCTGGATGAAGACTGGCAACAAGTTCCTCTGGGTCGCGATGGACAGTGACTACTTGGACGCGTACTTGACGGACACGGGATCCGACTTCAGAATTGATCAAGGAAACAAGATCCTAGCCGCCATCGGATCTCACATGAGGGCTGAACTCGCCTCAGTTGAGAGCCCAACCTGGAACATCGGAGCAGCAGCATACAGGGTTCTGTCCAACGTGACGAACTCGGCAGATCCCGATGTTGCCAAGATAACGGCAGGAATCACCAAGCCCATCTATTTCCCTGGACCTACGGTGATCATTTTCGTCAACGACCAAGGTACCTACGTCTCCTATGATCAACTGCCCAAGCCCGGCTTGTTCTCGTCAACACCCGCTGTGTTCTGGGTTTTCAAGACCGCCCCTGATGCAAGAATAGTTGACGGCAGTCCGAAGTTCCCGCCTCTCCTCTACACCAACGGGCAGGTCGGTTCTTACGTGCTCAT
>CAZXBW010000004.1:12310-26482 GCA_964639105.1 uncultured Nitrososphaerota archaeon
TGCTCATGGCAGGCGAGAAGTACATATTCGGTTCAAGCAAGGTGGTGGTGGCAGGCGAATCGCCGATCGGTGATGTCGGATACTCAATATGGACCGATCTGTACAGAGGGACTGCTCTGGACGGTCCGAAACTCCTTTACAACACCATAGCTTGGGGTCTCACTCCCGAATCAGCACCAATACCGACAGGGTATTACATCGTCGGCGCCGTAGTTGTCATCATAGCAGCTGTCGCGGTGTACTTCTTCTTCATCAAGAAGAAATAGAGAGGAGGTTCTTCCTCCCTCTTTTTTATTGTTCCTTTACTAGGACATGGGCATCTGGCTGTGCTGTCGGTGCGACTCGGATGATTTCACAACAGTCGGCCCTAGTGACAGGACGATTCTCCATGCAATATGATATTGGTGAATAATCTTAGCGATGCCGACACTAATGATCTAGTCTTCCTTGGATCTTGCTTTCCGTTGTTCTTTCAAGAACTCCCTTAAGGGAACACCATCCGCGGGAGTGACGCTGATCTTTCTTGGCACGACTCTTATGTTCCCCCTACCGAAATCCGCGACGAATATGACCTCAAAGCCCTGCACCCATTTGCGGACATCTCTACCCAGATAGAGATAGCTTCCGGTGCTCCTCTTGACCTGCACCAGCCTGATTTGACCATCTCTCATGCACACTAGATCAACTGGTCCAAGACTCCCGCCCGATCTGATCACCGCCCATCCGGCCCCCCGGAAGATATCACGCACCGCGTACTCTGATCTCGTGCCTCGTCTCTTTGCGCTGACACCGGGAGACAATTCGTCCGTTGAACTTGACCAACGTTAATAAGTGATTCAAGACATATGAGAATGCCCAATGTCCTACGTTGATCTCAAACTGGTGCCCAGCAAGGAGGACTATGTCTTGACTGAGTATGTTGTTGATTCAGACCTGCCCTTGGCCGAGGCTGGGAAGAGGATAGCCGAGGAAGAATCAGTCGGATCTTGGACGGACGTGGGTACAATGACGTCGTCCGTGTTCGAGAGACTTGCTGCGAAAGTGTACAAGGTCGATGAGCAAACAAGCACGGTGTACATAGCCTATCCCGTGGAACTCTTTGAAAGGGAAAACCTGTACCAGTGGATCTCGGTCGTTGCTGGCAATCTCTTCGGGCTAAACTCTCTGAGAAATGTGAGACTGACAAACATGTCAGTTCCAGAGCAATTACTGAGGTCGTTCGGCGGACCCAAGCTCGGCATTGAAGGAATTAGAGAAAGGATAGGCACACAGAAAGACAGACGGCCGCACATCGGGTGCATCTTCAAACCAAAGGTCGGACTCACACCATCGGAAATGGCGGACTTGGCCTATCAGGTGGGAAAAGAGGGGGTGGACTTCCTCAAGGATGACGAGACGCTGACGGACCAGACGTTCTGCCCGCTTGAAGACCGCGCCTCCCTGGTCTCCGAAGCATTGGATCGTGTCTACGAGGAAACTCAGAGGAGGGTGATCTATGCCACCAACATTACTTCTGGCCCGAGCGATTTCATGAACAGGGCAGATGTCGCAATCGAGAACGGTGCCAGCGCACTAATGGTTGATGCAATGGTGTGCGGGATAGAGAACGTCAGGATCTTGGCCGAGGATCCTTCTGTCGACGTGCCTGTTCACGTCCACAGGACCATGCATGCTGCGTTCACGAGAAACCCAAAACACGGCATTTCCTTCTCGGTGATTGCCCTGTTGATCAGAATAGCCGGAGGGGACCAGCTTCACATCGGTACCGCAGGAATAGGCAAGATGGAGTCCGAGGAACCTGAGGTCAGGAGGAGCATTGGCTTACTCACGGGAAAGCTTTCAAGCCTCAGGACTGTCTTCCCAGTTGCCAGCGGAGGCATACACCCTAGACTGGTTCCCGCGCTCGTGAAAGCAATGGGCAGTGACGTCGTCATCAACGCTGGGGCAGGAATATGGGGGCATCCAGATGGCGGTGCGGCTGGAGCCAGGGCGATGAAAGAGGCGGTCGAGGCCACTATGCTGGAGATACCATTGGGGCAGTACAGCGAGAAGCATCAAGCTCTCAAGCGCGCCCTCGACCGCTGGATGAGTTGAAGGCATTCATCTCTAGACGAAACTCAGCGAGGGCTCAGCCTGACTTGACTAGGTTAGGTACGGGGGTTCCCGTCAGAACTGTCTTTCCCGACAACGCTCTGATGGCCACTCTGATCGACAAGCGATCTGGACTATAGGTTATGATGTAGACAGACGGCCTTCTGATCTTGTTAAGATCATAGGGGCTGTTGACTGCGATCACTACTGTCTGCTTCCCAAGTCCGATCACTCTGTTGACCTCATCAGCTGCTGCGGCATGCTTGTGAAGATCCTGCGTGAAGACCAGGCAGATATCAGCAGCCCTGGTCTTGCTGAGTGGAAAGGGCTCTCCTTCGACCATCTTGTCGTAAGATGTAACTTGCCCAGCCTCAAGACCCTGTTCCAGTTCTTCCCTTATCAGATTCTGCAGCTCATCGCCTTGAACTGCCGAAAGGCCTGCCACTCGCAATCTTGAAGGGATTGGCATCACGCCGTCGTTGTGAACAAGGGCGACCGATCTTTCCACGACTTTGGCGACTTCCATCATGTGCGAGTCGCAGCCGACTATGGATGTTGAGGGCTTCCTGAAATTCCTCAGTTTTGAATCCTTGGTTGCCAAGATCTTGGCTACTCTTCTCTTTAGTGTCTTCGCAAAAGATTTGTCCCCGCGTGCCTTGGAAACTAGGGCAGACTGCAGTTCCTCCGCCATGTGCACTCCATCGCAAGCGAGGACGATGTCATTACCCGCCTCTATTGCTGCTATGGCAGCTTCGCCAATCTCGAACCTGTCAGTCACTGCCTTCATGGTCAGAGAATCCGTCATTATCAAGCCGGAGAATGACAGCTTCCTTCGGAGCAATCCTGACACCACATTCTTTGAAAGTGACGAAGGTGTGGGATCATGATCGAGCCGAGTGACCGCGATGTGTGATACCATGACCCCGTCGACACCGGCAGTTATGGCCCTCCTGAATGGGGCGAGCTCGACCCTCTCAAGTCTCTTCAGATCATGCTCTATCATTGGCAACCCAACGTGTGAGTCCACCTCTGTGTCTCCATGTCCAGGAAAATGCTTGGCAACAGAGAGAACTCTTCCCTGCCTGAGCCCCTCAACGAACTTGCCACCGAACTGCGCGACTGTACTGCAATCGTCCCAAAATGACCTCGTCCCGATCACCGGGTTGTTGGGGTTGCTGTTGATGTCCACAACAGGAGCCAAATCCATGTTGATGCCTATTGCCCTAAGCTCGGTGGCCATCAGTGTGGCAATTTTGAAAGCGTTCATCGGAATGCGGCTCGCGCCTATGGCCATCATACTGGGGAACTGAGTTGCCTCTGGGGGCAGCCTCGTGACGGATCCGCCCTCCTGATCGACAGCTATGAATGGCTTCGTTCCCTTTGTTGATTCGATAAGTGCACTGAGGTCATCGCAAAGGTTCCTGGCTCCGTCCACAGTGACCAAGTTCCTGTGGAACAGGACGAACCCGCCGGGTCCGACCTCACGAAGGACGTCTCTCTCACTCTCGGTCAGCTGCGGTCCATCCACTCCAGCAAATATCACCTCGCCGGCGATCTCGCTGAGCTTCATCTTCGACAGATGATGCGTGGCAGTCGATGGTAATGATATCATTGCTGTCATCGTCCTGATCCAATCTCTATCGCTAGATCGAAGACAGCCCGTCTGTAGGGATTGATGCTTGTCTCCTTCCTCCTAGGATGGACGGCGCTTGTAAGGAAGATTGAGGATATGTGTTTCACGGGATCCACCGCGACACAAGTACCCGTGAATCCCGTATGTCCGAATGATTTGTCTGAGCACAGTTCACCGAACATGCTCTCGCTCTTCTTTGTGACCCAACCGTAGCCGTAGTTGCCGCCTATCGCCTTGTTCTGGTTTGTGGTCATCAGTTCAACGGTCTCTTCAGACAGCAACCTCCTCCTCTTGGTCTTCCCTCCCCCTATCATCATGACAGAGAGCTTCAATAGATCATCAGCCGTGCTGAACAGCCCCGCGTGTCCAGCCACTCCCCCCATGCCTCTTGCGTTCTCATCGTGTACAACACCGATCAGTGGAAGCCCGTCTGCCTGCAGCTCGGTCGCGACCGACCTCTTCCTGAGAGCGACGGTCGGAACGAAAGACGTCTCCTTCATTCCTAGGGGCTCAAAGACGAGATCCCGCGATATCTGCTTCTGGGATTTTGCGAAGACTTTCTCCATGGCCAATCCAACCATCATGTACCCGAGGTCACTGTAGACCTCTGCCTCGTTCGGCGGCCTCGTTGGCTTTACATGCATCAGGCCGTCGATACAATCTTGCCTGCTTCTCGCATTCTTGTGCAGTGGGATGCCGTCCGGCAGCCCCGACCTGTGGCTCATCAGGTCACATATTCTGACCCGAGGCAAGTTCGTGGCTTCGGGGATGATCTCGCCTATCTCGGTATTGAGATCAAACTTTCCCTTCTCGATCGCCACCATGGCCGCGGTTGCCGTCGCCACAGGCTTAGTGACGGAGGCCATGTCGAACACTGGCCTTGGATACATTGGCTTCTTCTCTGGGACCAACTGACTGAACCCCCCTCTGAGGTGAAGCACTACATCGTCATCGTGGGCTATCAGACAATCATAGCCTACGAAGTCACCAGAAGAAACCCCCCTTTCAAGAAGGTCATGGAGTCGTTTCACATCTTCGTCCATTCTTTCATTCAATTTGATTGAACTCGTCTGTCCTAAGGACATGTTGGTTGGAATTTTGGGTTAAAAGCTTTAAATGGAGTTGCGCGACGGCTACCCTGAGATGTTGTGATTTGGATCGAAGAATTCTTGCAATCGGTTTGATCGCGGTCGTGGTCGTGGCCATCGGGGCCGTCATGTTCCTTCAACCCAAACAGAACCAGCCAGCTCCCACCCAAGGGAAGGAACTCGTGGTCATAACACGTCATGACTCCGCCATACAAAATCTCTTCGAGCAGGCGTATCTGCAGTCTGACTACGCGAAGGAGTACAACATAACCTCAGTGAGGTTCCTTGAGACTCCTGTCAGCTATTGGGCCGCGACTATAGAGAACGGGGGAGTCGATGTCGCTTGGGGAGGTGGTCCAACATTGTTCAACCAGATGCTCCAACTGGGACTACTGCAGCCAATCACGGGGACTGAGGCACTATCCATCGTCAACCAACTCCCGAGAAAGTGGGGCACAGCTATCATGAGGATAGACAACGGTCAGGGCAATCCGCTCTGGGTTGCTGCCGCGATATCCTCGTTCGGTTTCACTGCGAACACCGGGTTCCTGCACAGGTACAATCTGTCTGAGCCTCTACTCTGGACAGACCTGTCGTCACCGGACTTCAACAGGGATTTTCCAACGATTGCCCTTGCCAAGCCAAGCCTGTCAACATCGCACACCAGAATATACTCGATAATACTCCAAGCGTTCGGATGGGATACAGGCTGGAGCATGCTAGACAGGATAGCTGCAAACGGGAGAATTTACGACGGTTCTGTTGAGTCCCAGACCGCAGTGGAGACCGGAGAAGTGGGAATTTCAATATCCATCGACTACTACGGATACACCAGCCACATGAGGGATCCGACATTGGACTATATCCTTCCAGCTGGAGAATCAATCGTCAACGGAGACCCCATTGCGATAGTGAATGGCACACAGAACAAGCAGGCTGCAGAGGCATTTGCCGCCTTTGTGTTGTCTGTCCAAGGCCAGACACTCTGGCTCGATCCCACTCTGAACAGGATGCCAGTCAGGTCTGACGTCTTCCAGACTACCTTCGGACGAACCAGGCCAGATCTCTACGCGTACTTCAACCTGACGGTCGCAGGAGCCGGATTCGACTTCAACGAGACTGAAGATGGTCTGATTGAGCAGAGCATGACCACTTACTTCGAGAGTACGCTAGTTGATCTGCACGATCAACTCGTTGAAGTGTGGTCCCTGATGGCTACAAAGTTGAAGGACGGCACTATAACTCAGGAAAGGTTCAACCAACTGCTCGCCCAATTGACCGCTCCTCTCTCTTGGACAGAGGATAATGGGACAGCAAGGACATTCACCGAAGCATACGCTATGTCTATCAACTATCGATTGTTGACTGATAACTCATTTGCGCTCAGCATGGCGTCGATCTGGAGGAGCGCCGCCTCAGCGAGATACGCGGCAGTGAAGACAGCACTCGGTGCGTGACTTGAGCTTCAGCAGCAAGCTCAGGGAGCTCTTCTGGGAAATGGATGGGCTCTCCTGGGCTCTGCTGTTGGGAGCTATCGTCTTCTTCATGGCTTTCATGATAGTCCCCATAGCATCAATACTGTACAATGCGTTCATCTATCAAGGCAAGCCGTCGCTCAAGATTTTCGATCTGATTCTGTCGGATCAGTTCTACTTTCCCCTCAGCGCGCGCATTACCTCGAGCTTCCCGTTCTTCAGCTTGGATTTCAAAATAAGCGGAACCCTCTACACCTTCCAAGGGACCGACAGGTTGATCTTCTCAGGTTATGATCTTGGGGTTATCCTCAACTCGTTGCAGATAGCTCTAGCAACCTCCTTCTTGGCGACACTTCTAGGCACAGCTCTTGCATTCATCTTCGCGCGTTTCTCGTTCCGTGGCAAGTCGGTTCTGAATCTGTTCCTTCTCCTGCCGCTCTTGTTCACTCCCTTCGTTGGAGCCATAGGATTGAAGAGGATGATCCAAGTGGATGGAGTGCTGAACATCTTGCTCTCAGACTACCTCCATATCCTCCCATTCAGAATAGGCATTGAGGGAATCCTAGCGGTCATAGTGGTCCAGGTCCTTGCCTTCTATCCAATTGCGTTTCTGAACTCCTTCAATTCCATTGTCAACATAGATCCGGCTCTGGAGGAGCAGGCTGAGAACCTTGGAGCCAAAGGTATGACTCTGATCAGGCAAGTTGTTCTCCCTCTGGCGTTGCCTGGGATAGAGGCTGGTGCCATTCTTACGTTCATTCTCAGTCTTGAGGACCTCGGCACACCCTTGGTGTTTCAGGGCACCATTGCTGAGAAGACATTGACGTATCAGATATACTCCAAGATGTTCTCACCGATAGGAGCTATCAGACCAGAAGCGACAGTCTTGGCGCTCTTTCTCCTGACCTTCAGCCTCATAGCGTTCTTCCTTGTCAGGAAATATGTATCACTTCGCAAATATGCTATGGTGAGCAGAGGAGGCACTTGGAAACCTAGGTCGCAGAAGGCAAAGGGCTGGACGTTGGTCGTGATCTACGCTTTCGTATTTCTGACCTTGGCGTTCGCAATGTTGCCTCATATCGGGGTAACTCTCCTTGCAGTAGGAGGGATCTGGGGGAGTACTCTCCTTCCTACCAAGATATCGCTTGAGAATTTCTCGATCGCGTTCTCAAATCCGGGAGTCATCTCCTCCCTGATCAACAGTCTGGTCTACTCCGGCATTGCCACCATCATCATAATCATTCTGGGCACCGGGGCGGCATACATAGTCTCGAGAAAGAACATTCCGGGCAAGGAGCTGTTCGACACGCTCGTGACCATGCCAATGGCGGTACCAGGGGTGGTCGTGGCGGCAGGTCTCTTCTTCACGTACTTGGGGAATCCGCTGCTGTCGCCCCTCATCAATCCAGCACCGTTGCTGATTTTCAGCTTCGCCATGAGGAAATTCCCATTCACTGTGAGATCATCGTTTGCGGGATTGGAACAGACCCACGTTTCCATGGAGGAGGCCGCAATAAACCTTGGGGCAAGTAGGATTCGCAACTTCTTCAGCATCGTCTTGGGATTGATATACCTCAGTGTCCTGTCCGGTGCCATGCTATCTTTCATCTACTCAATGTCAGAGGTCTCCACGAGCCTCGTGATAGGAAGTGCGAATCCCAAATATGGCCCATTGACACTCAAGATGCTTGATGTCCTGTATATGTTGAGCGGCGGACCGGGTGTGGCGGCCGCTCTCGGCTTCCTTCTCATGCTAATGCAGGGGATCGTGATAGGTCTGTCCTCCGCTCTCTCCAAACAGAGATCCGTGGCCCTAGTGGGGGTGTGATCTTGGCGGACGTAAGGCTCGATGAAGTGTCGAAGAAGTTCGGCGAAGTGGTGGCGGTCGACCAGGTGACCCTGCAAGTGGAGGACAGGGAGTTCTTCGCCCTCTTGGGACCAAGCGGTTGTGGCAAGACTACTCTACTGAGGATCATCGCGGGGTTTGAGTTGCCAGACAACGGACACGTGTACTTCGGCGACAGAGAAATGACGAACGTTCATCCTAATGAAAGGGGAACAGGAATGGTCTTTCAGAGCTACGCACTTTGGCCCCACATGACTGTCAAGGAGAACATTGAGTTCGGTCTGAACATGAGAAAGCTGACCAAGGAAGAGAAAGCTAAGCGTGTAACCGATGTTTTGGAGTTGCTGCAGCTCAAGGGGCTTGAGGACAGGAGCCCACTACAATTGAGCGGAGGGCAACAGCAGAGAGTTGCCGTTGCTCGTGCTTTGGCCATAGAGCCACAAATATTGCTGATGGACGAGCCCCTGAGCAATTTGGATGCCAAGCTTAGAATAGAAACCAGGACTGAACTCAAGAAGATCCAAAGGGAGCTGGGGATTACCGCGATCTACGTGACACATGATCAAGAGGAAGCGATGAGCATCGCAGACAGGATAGGTGTGATGAACAGGGGTCGGCTGCTGCAAGTCGGATCGCCCAGAGAGATCTACGTGTTCCCAAGAAGCCTGTTCGTCGCAGACTTCATCGGTCAGGCCACTTCTGTCGCAGGCGAGGTTATATCCAAGGACGGGTTCGTGACGCTGAGAACTCCAATCGGAAAGGTGCTGGGTAGGAATCCGCCCGGTTTGGATGTGGGCGTTGGGCAAAAGGCGATAGCCATAGTTCGACCTGAGCACCTTCTCCTAGACCAACTAGACCAAGCCAATGAGATCAGTGTGACACTCTCTGCTCTTTCCTACTTGGGTAACGTCACGAGAGTATTCGGCCAATCAGATGGACTGAACCTCATAGCAGACTTGCAGGTAGACAAGTCTGTCTCTGTGGGCCAAGAAGTGAAGCTGTACTTCCGACCGAGTGACACTTTGATACTGGCATCACAATAGCTTTATCACAGCAGCGCCCGAACGGAAGCTGGGATGCTCAGGATACATACTTCCAGGGTTGAGCCCGAGCGCTTGGCGCATCTATTCCTCAAGCTTAACGAATTGCTGTCTTTGGGGATTGAGGCAAAGAGGGTGACGAAGTCATCTAGGGGGAAGGGAGAAGAGAACGTCTCAGCTGGTGACTTCCTGATAGACGAGAACTCGTTGGACGGAGCATCCGGACTCGCACGAAGGATGGCGGACGAGATTGGTCTGAAGGTAACAAAGATGTCAACATATGACCAAGATTCCACCTCACGGATCAGAACCCCAGTCGTGGGACTCTATTGCGGATACGGAACCAGCCCTCGCTCGCTGATTCAACTCCACGAGGCCTTCGAGAAAACGGGATTCAACTTGGTGTCCTTCGTGGACTCAAGAGACCTTGGCAATGCTCTTTCGAACCTCGATCTTCTGGTTGTTCCAGGGGGTGATAGCACTGAGATCGCATTGTCCATTGGTGCCGAGAACGCCCTCTCCATCAGAAGGTTCGTTGAGGCCGGCGGTACCTATCTCGGAATATGTGCCGGAGCCTTCTTAGGCGTCAGCTCAGTGACCGGAACGCTCGGCCCAAGGCATCAGTCGTTTTCATCATGTCAAGATGTACTCGGAATTGTAAAAGTCCAACTCGCGAATGAACCGTCAGAAGTACCAAGGGTGCCCATGTGGTCTTACAGAAATTACGAAGCGGTTGTCAGGGTGTACCCCTACGAGGGAGAGCTAAGGTTCAAGCCGAAGAAAAAGTCGGATCCCCTTACGATGGGGCTCCCGTCGAGTTTCCTGCTCAGAATGGAGGGACCAGTCTTCAAGGTGAAGGACTCGGCGGATGTATTGGTAGTGTCTGACGGGATCCTGCCGACCACAACACTAGGAGTCAGACCTTCCGGAGCAGGGTCGCTCTTCGAGCAATTCGACGCGATCGTGAGGAAGAGACTGGGATCGGGTTGCTATGTCCTGTCTTCTCCGCACATCGAGCAACCCGAACCCCCTGAAGGAACCGTTTTGCTCTCTAATGTGCTGTTCTCGGCAGTCTCGGGCACGTTATCGCTCTCAGTGCCACCTAGCCCGCAGAAACTCGAAGTTAGGTCAGCAAGCCTGTTGCTAGCTTCGATCGTGGATCAGTCTGACGAACTGAGCAGATCGATGCAGAGGTTGTCACAGTACCTGCTTGTGCTAGTCCCCCTCCTGTACGGGACCGCTTCTGCCAGATATTTCCAAGACGTGATGGCGCTCAGCGATATGTTACGACGTCTCTCCGGCGAGAGTCGTGAGCTAGCGCAGATAGCGGTGGACGTAGTTGAAGAGCAACAGCTTCTGGACAAGTTGTTGGTCTCGCTGACCAGGGGGACAGGTCAGGCCTCAATGGCCGGGAACCCTCAGCAACTAGTGTCCTTGGTGAATCGAGTCGGTCAAGAACGGGATCTGATGATAGCGACCGCTGGTCGCGCGTTGCCGGCTCTTACAATGATGTCGCTCAGGCTCGAGAAGGAAGCCACAGAGCTCGTCTCCAAGCTGACGAAAGGTGAGGAGGTCGATGTTCTGAAGGAGACATCAACTCTCATTGAGAAGATTCAGGGTGGCAAGGCCCTCTTCGTTCCATGGTACGACGGGCGCGAGGGGTTCGTATCAGATGAACCTGCAAGCCAAGGGATTGTCTCTCCGCTCATGGGAGTGCGCGCGAAGATGAGATACGTTAAGAGCCTTTCAAGGGCAACTCGTCTCGTCGCCACATCACAAAATGGCTTCTAACGTCCAGTGCAGCGCTGAAAGACTTATCTTCCTTCGGAGGAAATAACATGAAAATGTACGAGATCATCAACCTCGATGAATCTCTCATACCGAGCGTGACGAGTCTGATAAACTCCGTCTACATATATGACTCGATCACAACGTGGAGTCTGACAAGGGCTACGTTCTTGGATCCCAACTTCGAGCCTTCGCTTTCTCTGGTGGCAGTGGAGGATGGCAACCCCATCGGGGTGGCAATAGCTGCCACGAGAAACAAGGAACCAAAGGAGCTGATAACTCATGAGCACGCTTGGTTGAAGGTACTAGCTGTGACCCCGGAACATCTCGAGACCGGGTTGGGGGATAAGCTTCTGACACAGGTCGAGGATGATTTGAGAGCCAAGGGATACCAAGATGTAAGAGCGACCGATTTCGCGGGGTGGCACCTGTTCCCAGGCATCAACATCAGGTCAGAAGGCGTCTTGTCTTTCCTGATGAAGAGAGGCTACGAAAGAGTCTCGGAGGCCGTAGATTACGTGGTAGATCTCGCGGGATTCGAAATACCTGAGATGGTTGTAGATCTTCAGGACAAGTTCAAACAATCTGGGCTCACGATCAGGATCCCTGACGCAATCGAGAAGGAGAGGATAATGTCTTGGGTCCTTGAGATATTCGGCCCGGTCTGGAGCTATGAGACAGTCATGAGCTTCAGGCACAAACCTCCAGGAGTCGTCATCGCGGAACAGGACGGTGAGATCGTGGGATTTGCCGGGTTCGGATCGTTAGAGCTTGAATGGTTCGGACCTCTGGGAGTAGTAGAAGATCCTAAGTACGAAGGTCTTAGCACAGTTCTTCTCTACAGGGCTCTCTGGGAGATGAAACTCAGAGGACAGAGAACAGCGGTGATACCCTGGGCCTCCCATCTGTTCTTCTACTCGCAACTGCCTAACATAAACAAGATCAAGCACTATTGGATCCTGTCGAAGAAGCTCTGAGCGTCTGCCGTACAGCGGCTGTTCGCACTTGGAACTCGGTCAGAACACATGGTGAGCGATGCCATGGATGACACGATGAGATCCTCCGATGTAATAGCCACATATTCGGGACTTCGAACGCGCATGGACATCAAAGAAGGCGTCAAGCTGTTCTTCAGGCTTGGTGTCGCCATCGGAAACAGGTTCGAGGGCGATTTCGTCTTGGGTTACGACACGCGACCATCCTCGGAGCCGTTCGCTGAGGCATTGGCGTCCGGTCTAGATTCCGTGGGGATGTCAGTCACAATATGCGGAGTATGTCCGGTTCAGGTTGTGTCATATCTCGTCTCAAACAGAAACGCGGACTTCGGCCTGATGATCACGGCCTCCCACAATCCTCCTGAATGGAACGGATTGAAGGTGTTTGATGCGACCGGGGTGATAGTGGATGAGAACACTATCTCCTCGCTGACCATGCAAGCCTTCCAATCTGGCGAGTTGCCTTCGCTGAAGAGATTCGATCGAGCCTTGGACATGCAGGAATTCTACGTCCGGGGCCTGATGTCAGAGTTCAGAGGGTTGGGGCTTAAATGTGAAGGTGTGAAGATTGCCGTGGATCCCGGAAATGGCGCGTCCTCAAGGCTCTCTCAAGCTGTGCTGGAGATGACGGGAGCACGTGTCACTATGATAAACTCAGAAACAGACGGTGTCTTTCGTAGAGTCATTGAGCCAAGGGCTGATGCTCTCTCCAAGTTAGGTGAAGTAGTGCGTTCCAACGATTGTGATTTTGGAATCGGATATGATGCGGACGGTGATAGGGCTGCGCTCTCAAACGAGAGAGGAGAAATCCAAAGGGAAGACATGACCTTGTTAGCGTCCCTTCGTCAGCTGTTGAAACGCGTGAACACCCCGTTCGTCGTGAATCATGCCTCGTCATCCGCCTTCGCCGATCTGGCCGCCGCCATGGGTCGCCACCTGTACCTCTCAAAGGTAGGGGAGAGAAATGTCGTGATGAGAATGCGGGAGACGGGCGCGGTTCTGGGTGGTGAAGGTAGTTGCGGGGGCGTGATATTCTCGAACTTGACCGCCACCAGGGATGGAATACTTGCCACGGTCGCCACTGCTTCGCTAGTCTCAGAGGCCGGCGGCATTAGTGATATCCTAAGACCCTATTCGCGATATCATCAGTACAGACAGAACGTGCCCTATGGCAACGCTTCAATCGACGAAGATAGATTGTTCTCCAAGCTGAAGAATGCTTTTCCAGACACGGAACATGAAGAATGGGACGGTATGACGTTCCGCGAGTATGACGGTTGGGTTCTGATCAGGCCCTCGAAGACGGAACCGATCATAAGAGTCATGGTCGAGGCGTCCTCGGAAGACCGGGCCCGTTCACTAGCTCTTAGATACGCTGATGCCGTTAGGAAAGCCGTCAGCTAGGTCGATTGGGTTAGCTTCTTCCGGAATACTTCTTCAGGAGGACTTCTCTTCGCTTCCTCAGCATATTCAGTTGCCTTTCCAGCAGCGCTGATTCCTCATCTATCCTCCTCATCTCCTCCATTGCTCCCGCGCTGGCCGTGGTCGCAAGCACTTGTATGTCTCGCGACTTCGGGATCCTTTCGGTCTGACACGTCAGCTCGCCAGAGTTCACGTCGACGGTCAACTTGATCTTTCTCGCCAACCCGAAGTACCTCCGATTTGTGCTCTCCTCCTCCCATGATCTGACTATTCCGGCCTTCTCCATCAACCTGAGATGTCTCACGACGGCCTGAGGCCCAGAATCCGACAATCTCACCAAGTCTAGGAAATAGGTCGGACTCACACTGAGCCTCCTTATTATCCTGAATCTGGTTGAATTCCCCAGCAGCCAGAGCATCTCCTCTAGGCTCTCCAACTTCCTCCCACTATGTAACACAGGGCAACTCTTAAATATTACTCACTAAATGTGACTAACACTAGGTGACAATCAACGAGTTTAGATGGTAGGTTGGCCGGTAGACTTGGAAATCCGGAATCTGCGACGATTGCGGGCTTAGCTCTGGCATTTTCCGCAGGGAAGAGTCGCCTTTCAGAGTTTCCAGTGCCGGTAGTGTTTAAAAGAGGGCTTGCGCGTGCTTATTTCTGTAGTGACAGAGGAGGGGTGGTCTAGGCCAGTTGAGCAGAGACGACTCTGAGAGCGAGAAGGATCAAGGCAAGAACTACATGCACTTGAGGGTGGCCGAGGCGCTTTCAACAGACGTCGGGAGAGGTAT
>CAZXBW010000005.1:0-25224 GCA_964639105.1 uncultured Nitrososphaerota archaeon
CAGTGTGTCGATGTCGCCATCAAGGTTCTCCAAGTTTCCATACACCCAATCCACGAGATCATCGACCATCAAGCCCGTGCCGCTGAGGTGGTTGCGGGCTTCCTGAACGTTCCGCGAGTGCATGGCGCCTCTGATCGCCTCGAATATGCTCTCCTCGTGGATCCTGTCCTGCAGGATCTGCGACACGGTCTCCTCCTCCAAAACTGAACCCCTTGATGCAAGCGCCTCAAGATCTGAGATAGCGCTTCTCATGTCCCCATGCGACTTCTCGGCGATCCTATCAAGAGCACTATCATTCACAGTCAGTGCCTGAGACTTGGCTATCGCACGAAGCCTCTTTGCCACAGAGTCTCTTCTCAGTCTCTTGAGTTCGAAAGTCTGGCTCTTCAAGCGTATCTCACGTAGCGAGGGTTTCCACGGATCGTTCGCGGTCAGCACCACCGGGCTGTTGGTCCCCTCGATCAGCTTCAAGACCGCAGCCGCACCTCCTGTGTCTTGTCTTTGGTGAAGCCCATCTATCTCGTCCAGAAGTATCAGGTTTTTCTGGCCGTACAGTGAGAAGGAGCGTGAGGCTGGATAGATCTCATTCATCAGGACGTCCTTCGTCCTGACATCGCTCGCGTTCAGCTCAATGAGGTTGTATCCTAGTTTCCTCGCAGCAATCTCCACGGTGATGGTCTTCCCAGTCCCCGGTGGCCCATAAAGCAGTGCAGCTCTCTTGCCGCGTTCCGGGCTCCACTTGTCCAGCCACTGGATGAACTGTTCGCGGCTTTCTTCATTCCCGACTATCTGAGACCAATCGTCAGGCTTGAACTGTTCGGTCCAGCGCATCTCAACGTGAACCCTTCAGCTGGGCCAACTTAGCAAGCACCAGTGTGAACTGAATCTCTGGATCTGCCCCCACTATCAGTCGGTACTCTATCTCCGCCAAGAGCGAGAGGAGCGACATCTTGGATTCAGGCGATATATCCATGCTTGAGATCCTCCTGTGGAGTTTCCTCACCACATCCTTAGGTTGCACTCCGGATTCGTGAATGATCTTCCCAAGCAGATCGAGCGCCGCGGAGAAGTTCCCCGAAATTCCAAGATCTATGAGTTCATCCACCTTGTCGACACCGTAGGAACCCAAGAACTCCTTGGCCATCTTCACGTCGATCTTCTTCTGAGATGCGGCTATTCCCTGCGTCAGGTTGATCGCCATCCTCATGTCACCATCAGCTCTCTCCACTATCATTTTGAGTGCGTCTTCGTCGCAGCGCACGCCTTCCTTTTCAGCGATGTGCTTCAGCCTCTGTAGAATGATCTCGTCTCTCAAGGGACCGAACCGAAACACGGAACACCTGGACTGAATCGGCTCGATTATTTTGTACAGTTCATTCGCGATCAATATGAATCGCGTGTTATCGGAGTATTTCTCCAACGTTCTCCTCAGAGCCTGAAAGGCCTCCGCGGTCATGCTGTCCGATTCGTCCAAGATGACCACTCTGAAGGGCACTTCGGCCATCGGTATTGATTTCGCGAACTCTTTGATCCTGACCCTAACAGTGTCTATGCCTCTCTCATCGCTGTTGTGCAAAAGTATCGGCGTTGTGCCGCCGAAGAACATCTCTGAGCCTGGGACGGTGACATCGTAAACATATCCGTCGTAATCCTGCTCTACTACCTCCCTTATCAGTACAACCGACAGATTGGATTCCACGAGTTTCTTCACGTTGTCATAGAAAGCAGGAGTTCTGTCTCTTGATTCTGACCATTTCTGGAGGAGTCTTTTGGAGATGGACTTGGAGATTCTTTTCTTTCCGGAGTATAGCGAGTGCCTTAGGTCATGGGTGTATTGCACTCCGAGCTTTGCTGCGAGATTCCTAAGTAACTCAGCCGGGACGAACTCGCTCTTGATGTAGGAGTACCTTGGCATTTTCCACACTATCCTGGTCTCTTGCTTGAAGGAAGACGTGTTCAGGCCAGTTATCTTACCCAGCCAAGCAATGTCAATCAGGTTTTCTCTAGAACTGGAGCTGTATCTCACGCATTCATTCCAATTCCCAGACCCATCACCCATGTATCCTCTCAGGAACATGCTCCTGACTTCCGGACTCGATGAATAGATGAAGCTAGGCACCCTCTTTGTTGTAGCGTCCTTCAGTTCTGAACCATCGTAGAAATCACTTCGGAGGAATTTGGCGAGCTGCGTGCTCATGATCCTGTGATGCACGGCGCTCATGCTCCCCGGCTTGAAACCGGAGGGCGCAAGCAGTGCTTTCCCCTCCAGTCCGAGTTTGCGTTCGACCACACCTTCGAGCCTTTCGAGGATATCAAGTTCCTCGGGATATGAAAGGGTGAAGATAACTTGTCCGCTTGTTCCTTTGCGGTTCAACACTGCACACCCCTCAGCTAGGTATAGGCCGAATAGCCACCCAAGATCCTCGTCCACTTCCTGATCGCTGATGATCGTCTTCACCTTCGGGTTCCTAATGTGTCTGTGACCCCGCATAACGTATTGTTTCGGGGCGAATTCCCCAAAACTCAGGAGCTCATTCCTCCCGCCAAGCTCTTGCTGAAATGTCACTAAGAGGTCGCCTTTCCTCAGCTCGGAGGCTCTTCTGGGTTGCAGCACACCGAACTCGTCAATGACTATTACCGAGTGGTCGAAGCTCGTCCTGACGTTCCCTCCTTCGTACGCTATTCTCAGTACTTTGCCAACCCGATGTCGCGATATCATACTCACAGGCAAGAACCCGGCCTTGAATTCCTGATCAAGAGACAGAATATCGAGCCCATCGATCTTGGCGTAATCGGAAGCATCTTTCTGAAAACACTCCGTTGCGAGCTTGGCGAAGTTCGTCCTCTTGACCTCACCCTTTTTCCTGACCATAATGGGCGTCTCTGGAGTCACACTGGCGTTCAGCTCGATGTAGTTACCAGAAGCGTTTCCGTCGTAGATGTCGTTCACGAGCGCCAGCGCCGCGGTCGTCTTGGATGTTCCGGGAGGCCCCACGAAAAGAAGATGAGGCATGTTCTTCGTCGACGCGAAGGTCTTCAACTTCGTCACTATCTCCTCCCTATCCAATATCTCCCCGAGAGTCTTGGGCCTGTACTTCTCGGTCCAAACGAGGTCGCGTATGCTCACAAAATCCACCCGGACGAGCAAGCGTGGAGCCCACTACGGTTTTAACCGTTACGGCGAGAAAAAGACCCCGGGAGGTTGCTGAAACTGCCGCCTGTGTCCAAGCGATCGTCCTTGGAGTGGAAGAAGGGGAAAGACCACATCTCAGGTCGAAGTAGCGCTACCTCTACAACGTGAGGCCTTGTTTGAGGCATATATCGCGGAGTTTCAGTCTCCACGCAGCGGACTAGTAATCAAACTGGAAGGTTCTGTAGGTATAGAGTTAAATCAGATTCTCTGTCCAAGACCGAGGAATGCTCAAGGCAGAGTCCATTCTCCTCACGGAGATGATTCAGAGGGAGATGAAGCGTCTAGGAGTGGACCAACAGTTGCAGCAGACGAGGGTGGTTCCGAGGGAGGATTTCAAGTACTCGTCTTTGCTTGGAGTGGAAATGAAACTCGAGAATTCAGTGGAAACTGAGGTTCCGCTTTACGTGGCCGAGCAGCTGTTCGAGGATGGGATAGCAGATCCGGTGGAGAAAGCCCTAGACAGCAAAGCTTTGTCAATGATAGCTTGGGAGGAAAGGCACCGGACAAACCAGATATCGAAGGTACCTGATTCGTTCTATCGCCAGTTATCGACGCTAATCTCGTCCGATAACGTGGCAGAGAAGACGAAGAGGGTGCTGGAGGCCTCAGCCATCGAAGTCATGGAAGCCAGATTGAAGAAGATCTTGACTTACTCGTTGATACCTTCGCTTCCGAAGGAGGTCGTGAGCAATCTCACGCCTGAAGAATCATATGTGCTGGAGTTAATGAGGCTCGTCATGTCTTCTTGGAGAAAGGAGGTGTTAGGAATTGGAAGAGAGCAAAGACAGGATGAGTGAGGACTTCGCATCCTTCGTCAGAGGCTTCAGGGGCGAGGAGGGGCAACTCACTTACCTAGACCAACTCAGGGATCTACCGATCAGGGGGGGTCATTCCCTTGTCGTGGACTTCCAGCACCTAGTTCAATACGAGGGGGCCCTAGCTAGCGCTCTTGAGCAGAGCCCACCTGACACGCTCAAGCTGTTCTCCGAGTCTGGACTGCTGATGTTGACCGAGCTGGACATGGAGTTCGCCAGAAAGGTCCAGAGGTTCAACGTCAGGATATCCAACTACCAGAGGAAGGCCTCAATCAGGAGCCTCAACTCGTCATACATAGGCAGAATGGTGTCAATCTCGGGTGTCATAGTAAGGAGTTCGGAAGTCATGACTCAGCTGAAGACAGGCGCGTTCCGATGCACAAGTTGTCAGACGGTAACCCCTGCCGATCAGGTCGGTTCTCTGTACACGACGCCGAGGGCCTGTCCCGTCTGCAACCGATCCGGGCCTGGCACTTTCGAGCTGGAGCCATCACAGTCTACGTTTGAAGACTTCCAGTCAATCTCACTTCAGGAAAGGCCCGAGGATCTGCCAGCAGGCCAGATGCCCCAGACGCTTGACTTGGCGTTGACAGATGATCTGGTGAGTTCTGCCAGACCTGGGGACAGGGTGGTCGTCACAGGGATAGTGACTGTGAAGCAAAGGCCAGCTGGGTTCGGAAGAACGAGATCTAGGGTGTTCGAACTCTCGTTGGACACGAACCACATAGCGGTGGAGACAGAGGAGCAATTGGAGATGGAACTCGACGAAGAGTCCATCAGATCTTTCAGGGCAGATGCCTCTCAGCCGTGGCACTACAAGAAGTTGATCTCCTCGGTCGCACCTTCGATCTACGGGCTGGAGAACATCAAAGAGGCGGTCCTCCTTCAGTTGGCTGGAGGGAATCCGAAGGAGTTCAAGGACGGAATCAAGGTCAGGGGCGATGTCAATGTTTTGCTGGTTGGTGATCCGGGCTGCTATTCAGGTGACACTAGGCTAGCACTTGGGAATGGATCGATGCCCACGTTCAAGGAACTCGCAGAAGAACTCGGCGTGGAGGTTCCAGGAATCTACCCAATATCGCTCAAGGTCAAGAACAGAGGGAAAGAGCAGGCCACCGCGCTGCATATCTACGAGGGTCAACCGGTAATAGAGATCACTCTCGCCAGCGGACGGAGTATCACAGCCACCCCCAACAATCCGTTCTTCACAAGCAAGGGGTGGAGACGCGCCGATCAGCTCAGAGTCGGGACGCGCATCCGGATGCGAAGACGGATCCACTCTGACATCAAGGAATACCACCCGACTGCCTGGGAACTGGTCTCGCATGACCGCTCGCACAATCACGTCGTCTCCGTACCTGAGGTTGTGGACGAAAGGCTCGCCGCGCTGACAGGCATTCTCACAGCAGAAGGCTACGTTGACGGGCCGTACAGCATCGCTTTGGCGGTGAATCAGCATGAGGAACAATTGGCTGTATCAACGGCTCAAACAGTCAGAGATCTATTCGGCTACGAGCCGGGTAGATCCGTGCTGAGAAGGAAGGGCAAAAACGGGCGCACCATGGATCTTATCAGGCTGAAAGTAACGAACCCACACATCGTCAAGTGGCTCAACCCAGTCGTCAGAGAGAAGAGGGTCCCGAGTAGCATATTCATGTCTCCTGACAATGTCGTGGCGAGCTACCTCAGATGGCTCTTTGAGGGTGACGGAAATGTTAGAAGTCAGCCTATCATACGCGACCGATACGTGGCCCTTTCTTCCAAGAGCATGGAGCTGCTGCGAGATGTTCAGCTTCTTCTGCTGCGGTTTGGAATCGAGAGTCACATCTACACCAAGTCAAAGGACGAAGATGTCTTCGTGTTACGAATACGGGATGAAAGGAGTCTGAGGCTGTTTGCGCGCTACATCGGTCTTGTATCGGAGAGAAAGAGGGCACAGCTGTGCGGTCTTCTGCAGAGTTACTCGACCGGTCGTAAACTCCCTAAGCGCAGTGTCATGGATCAGGTCGTGAGGATTGAAAGGAGAGGTTCTGAGACGGTCTATGACTTGGAAGTGCCCAAGACGAATTCTCTGATAGTGAACGGGGTCATCGGGCACAACACAGCCAAGTCGCAACTTCTGAAGTACATTCAGAAGATAGCACCTCGCGGTCTTTACACTTCGGGCAGGGGTGCGACGGCAGCGGGCCTTTGCGTGGCCAGCGATACAATGGTTTACACTGAGAAGGGGATCGTGCCAATCGAGGACCTCGTTGAGCCAGAGCTCGCGAAAGGGATTGAGGTTGTCGAGGATGGCATTGAGACGGCCAAGTCGCCCACCACTGTCGGAATAGCGGCACCTTCTCCCGCGCTAGACGGCGTGGAGAGGCATAAGGCTGTTCGCTATTACAGACTCGCTGCTGAGGATGTCGTTCGCATCAGCACAAGACTTGGCAAGAGCATTGGTGTCACCCCTGAAACGCCTCTGTTGTGCTCCGAAGACGGTCGCGAGATCGCCTGGAAGCAAGCGAAGGATCTCAAGACAGATTGGTACCTTGTCCACGCCCGCTCCCTAAAGGGGTGTGATTTCATCACAAAACCAAGCCCGTTGATTTCACACATAGATGACGGCTGTCTCGTCGAGTGTCCCTTATCTCTGTTCGAGTTGATCAGAAGTTCGCTCAAGCGGAAATTCGGAACTCTAAGGGGCGCGTCTAGGGCCTTGGGGCTTGATGAGGATGACCTCTACTACTGGTGGAGAACAAAGAGAATGTACCCTACTCTTGGCGAGCTGAAGGCAATCTTCAAGGCCATAGGCAAGGACGAGGAGGAGCTTGCTGAGCAGTGCTCGGCATTCTTGTACAGGAGCTACCGCGGGACCGAGAGGATAAGGTTGCCTAAGTTCCCGACGCCCCAGTTCATGGAGTTCTTGGGGGACATTTACTCCAACGGTGAATTGTCACGTGACAAGAGAAAGAAGGAAGGGTACACCATTGGTTATTTCGACGGTAACATCAGATATGTGCGCGCCTTTTGTGGCAGAGTCAACGAGCTATTTGGGGTTTCTCTGAAACCAAGAAAGGATCCAAGGGAGAAATGCTACGGTGTCAAGTTCCAGAACAAGATCATAGCACAACTCTTGATGGCCTATGGTGTGACCCCCGGCAGAAAGGCCAGAACCATCAGACTACCACAAGCTATTTCCACTCTTCCCACCAGGCTCATGGCTCCGTTCACAAGGCAGGTCTTCACCAATGATGGTTGCGTACTCAGAAACAAGTGCATTGAGTTCGACACGTCAAGCGCGGGCTTCTGTAGACAGATGGAGATTTCGCTGGGGAGGTTCAACATCGTGTCGTCGACATCTGTGAAACCAGCTCGAGAGATACCATTCAGAGGAAAGTCAATACACCAAGGTCCCAGGTATCAGTTGAGCATATACGACAGGCGGTCTCTGCTGAGCTACAAGCGGTCCATCGGCTTTGGCGATCCTGTCAAGAGCGAGAAACTGAATGCGTTGATAGACGCAAAGAAGGGAACTCATGCAAACTACAGGATGAGAGGCGACTGTATCCTCCTCAAGATCAAGCGTATCCGTCGGGAAAAGGCCAGCAGAGTGTATGACTTGACAATAAACGACTCCCACTCCTTCCTCGCCAACGGCTTCATAGTCCACAATACAGCTGCCGCAATAAGAGATGAGACCGGCGCATTCTCGTTGGAGGCTGGTGCGTTGGTGCTCGCCGACAAAGGACTAGCAGCGATCGATGAGTTCGAGAAGATGCGAGAGGAGGACAGGGTTGCGATACATGAAGCCATGGAGCAGCAGTCCTATCATCCCTCCGTGGAGATCATGCTTGCGGATGGAAGGCGGACGAAGATTGGAGAGTACGTCGATGCTCTGTTCGAGAAATACGAGCGTAACAAGATTCAGGGCGTCAACTGTGAGATCTTGCCATCTCCGGTGCCGGACGAGATCCTTTCAGCAGACACACAAACTGGCTCTATCAAGGGAATTCGGATAGATAGAGTGAGCAGGCATACCCCGCCTGACAAGTTCGTAAACATCACCTACTCCAACGGGAGGGAAATACTGGTAACGCCCGAGCATCCCGTCTTCGTCTACAGAGGAAGACACATGGTGACTGTTCCAGCGGCCGAGCTCAGGGACGGCGACTTCGCACCTGCGCCTAGGACCATCGCAGTCGGAGAGTTGCCGGTATCTAGGCAATTGCTCGCACCAAGGACGGATCCGCGCGAGAAAGACGTCACTTTGCCGGACACGCTCACTGCCGACGTTGCGACGATACTCGGCTACCTTGTGACTGAGGGATGCTTCTACCGGGGTTCGAGCTGCGAGATCTCATTCACGAACAAGAACCCGCGGATTCTCAAAGAGATGGAAAGCCTAATGAGACGTGCTTTCAGCATACGTCACCTAGACAGCCTAAGCTCGTTCGGCGTTCCTTCGCAGAGATACATCTCATCCAGACTGTACAGGTGGTTTGAGCTGAACTTCCCTGAGATGGTCGAAAAAGCCAGGAACAAGAGAGCCCCATCAAGACTCTTCCACACCACCAGCGACATCGTAAGAGCCTTCATGAGGTCGGCCTTTCTTGGTGATGGCAGCGTTGAGTCAGAGGCCGTCTGCTATCGCACTGCTTCAAGAGGATTGGCAGAGGACTATCAAGACCTCCTGCTCATGCTGGGCGTTGCCTCCCGCGTAACCAGGGACAGCAGCAGTGACAGCTTCAAGACATATGTTACGGGCGACTCACTACCCCTCTTCAGGGAGGAGGTCATCGATGGGGGCGACGACAGAATCAGCAACGTGTGCACTTTGGTCGAGAGAAGTCAAGGCGCCAACCGCAGTCACGACGTGATCCCCACCGACTTCGCCCACTTGTTCTGTGACACATACAAAAAGCTAGGGATAGCGAACGACGGACGCTTCAACCTCAACCTTGACGGGGGGTATGGAATAACGGTTGACGTGGCCAAGGATATCACCCTTCGAATGCATAACCGCATAGATGAGATCGAATGCGGTTGGAGCGCGATCTCCTCAGTGCGGGATGTGAGGTCAGCTACTGGCTGGTCTCAGCAACATCTGGCGGATGCTATGCTCGTCAAGCGCGGTACTGTCGACTACTGTGAACGAGGCGGATACAGCGAAAGCGCAAGACTGAGATTAGCTCAGAGAGCAAAGGATGCGGTTCAGTCATGCTTGTCCGAAGCCCGTGGCGATGTCGCCGAGCTGGACGGAACACTGAGGTCGAACTTCAGAGTCCTGAGGATAAGAAAAGTGCGATTCGTTCCAAACGAGGGAAAGCACAGAGCTAGTTGGGTGTACGATGTCACAGTGGAACCCACACACAACTTCATAAGTCAAGGGGTTCTCCTTCACAACACCTGTTCTATCGCCAAGGGAGGGATAGTGGCGACGCTGAATGCGAGGACTTCAATCCTTGCTGCGGCCAACCCGCAGTTCGGAAGATACGATCTTAACAGGAACTTCGCTGAGAACGTCAACCTTTCTCCTGTCATATTGTCTAGGTTTGACTTGTACTTTGTCCTGCGTGATGTGCCTGAAGAGACAAGAGATGCTCTGCTGACCGAACACATAATCGCCCAGCACCGCAAGATCGAGCGCGCAGCGGAGGCAACATACGACACGATGTATCTGAAGAGGTACGTAGCATATGCGAAGACACTGGCACCTAGGCTCTCTGATGAATCCGCTCAATCCATATCCGCGTTCTTCTTGGAACTCAGAAAGGCAGGAGCGGACGGCTCGATCCAGATCACCCCGCGACAGCTTGAATCACTGATACGAGAGAGCGAAGCTAGGGCTAAGCTAATGCTCAGGGACATCGTAACTAAGGAGGACGTCGAGGTGGTGATAGCGCTGTTCAGATCATCGCTCTCGCAAGCCGGACTTGATGTCGAAACTGGCAAGACGGACATAGACATCCTCATGACGGGAAAGGCTAGGTCCTCGTGGGAGAAACACAATGTCATAGTCAAGATAGCAGAGGACCTCGAGAAGGAGTTCGGCTCGGCCAACATAGAGGAGGTACTGAAGAGAGCCGAGGGTAAGGGGGTTGACAGGGCAGATGGCAGACGCATAGTGAACGATCTGCTGAGGAACGGGTACTTCTACACTCCTGATGATGTGTCGCTGAAGAAGACGCGGTGAAAGGGAACCAGTGAGAGTACAGGACCTGCCGATAAGCGAGTCCGCTAAGTCAGTGCTCTCCGTCTCCTGCGGTATGGATTCTCTCTACCCTATTCAGGAACAAGCTGTAAAGGCTGGGGTACTGGATGGAGTGGATGTTCTGCTATCCGCTCCGACTGCTTCCGGAAAAACTCTCGTCCCACTGATCCTGACGCTGCAGGAAATGGAAAGGAATCCCAGCAAGATTGTGTATATGGTTCCGCTCAGGGCGCTCGCGTATGAGAAGTTCACAGAATTCGGCGTCATCTCGAAGCTGACTAGACCGAGCGGCAGGAATCCGAGGGTGGGCATAAGCACAGGCGACTATGATTCACCTGCTGAGGGACTGAAGTACTACGACGTGGTCATATGCACCTTCGAGAAGATGGACTCGATGCTGCGACACAGGCCGAGTTGGCTGCGCGACATATCAACCGTTGTATTTGATGAGATCCATCTGATCCACTCTGCTGATAGGGGCCCTGTTGTCGAGATGCTTGTGGCATCGGCTGGCAAGTTACTGCCAGAAGCGCAGAAGTTGGCTCTCAGCGCCACTGTCTCCAACGACGAGGAAATAGCCTCTTGGATGGGATGCAAGCTGGTGAGGAGCGACTGGCGACCCGTGCCGCTGCGTGAGGGCATCTATTACAACAACACGATCTCATTCCACGACAAGCAAGAAGATGTGGAGAGCAAGTTCGGCGATGAGATGATGGATCTGGCCGATCATGCGATGTCGGACGGAGGACAGATTCTCTTCTTCACACCTACAAGAAAGCAGGCTGTGTCACTGGCCAACAAGCTAGCACCGGTGACCTCACTGTCACGTCGCCCATCACAGGTCAAGGAACTAGAAAAACTCGCCAATCTCATGCTGCAGGTTGAGGAAAGCAGCCCGGTCGGTGCTCAACTCTCAGGCTTGGTAAGGAGAGGGGTGGCCTTCCACCATGCAGGCCTCCCGACCTCTCAGAGAAGGTTGGTCGAGGAAGGTTTCAGAAATGGAACCATCGGGGCAATAGCTGCTACCCCCACACTTGCAGCAGGAGTCAACCTCCCTGCAAGGTACGTCTGCGTTACCTCCGTTCACAGGTACAGTTCAAGCTTCGGCTCCAGAGAGATCTCCACGATGGAGTACAAACAGATGGCAGGCAGAGCCGGGCGGCCCCAGTTTGACAAGTACGGCGTTGCTCTGATAAGGGCGGGAAGCGAAAGGGACGCCGAGATCTTGGAAGGGAATTACATCAGTGCACCTGTTGAACCCATCAAGTCGATGCTGGGCCAGAGCGACTTCTTCTCATCGGCGACTCTGTCTTCGATAGCATCAGGTGTTGCAGCGGGAATAGGTGACGTTCAGACTCTCTTCTCAAAAACACTCTTGGCTAGGCAGAGGGGTACAAAGTACGTTGACTGGAGGATCAAGCAGATGGTCAAATATCTGGTGGACATAGGAGCCGCTGAGCTAGAAGGAGATGAACTGAAGGCGACAAAGCTCGGGAGAAGGGTTTCTGAACTCTACATCCTTCCTGAGACAGCGGCTTCAATAATGGACCGCGCAGCAAGGCCTCCTCCGGACTTTACTGACGTGACGGTCATGCACTTGGTAGTAGGAACACCTGACATGAACCCAACTCTGATATCAACGCAACGGGACATGGAGATAGTGGGTGAATTCCTCGAGCAACACGCCAGGGAAATGTTCTCGCCGGACTCGGAGTCATCGGCCTTCGATGAGGCGAAGACAGTGATGGCACTCAAGATGTGGGCTGAAGAGGCCTCCTTCGATGCCATATATGAAAGACTGGGTGTAGAGCCGGGAGACCTACATGTTGTGAACGAGAAGGCGACTTGGTTGCTTTACGCGGCCTCAGAACTCACTGGCTTCACCGGATCAAAGGAGGTTTCGGCAATGGCTGCCCTGATGAGCAAGAGAGTGAAGTTTGGAATAAAGCGTGAGCTGTTGGATTTGGTGTCTCTCACTGGGATCGGTAGGGCAAGAGCTAGGAGCTTGTTCAGCGCGGGGTTCAAGAACAGGTCAGATTTGGCCAAAGCCTCAGTGGAGCGGCTGTCCCTCGTCCCTGGAATCGGATCCAGGCTGGCCTTGTCCCTCAAGAAGCAGGTCGGTGGACTCATCAAGGACAAGGACCTCAGGTCCGGCAACTTTGAACAGAAGAAGCTCTTCCGATCTGGTTAGCGCCCGATGACTAGAGTGTTCAATACAGGGATGTTTAGCGTTCCTCTTTTATTCGAAGTCTCCCTCCCGTCAATGTAACAGCCGGTGTAGGGACCAGTTGAGTGAATTTGATGCGTTAGGCAAGTTGATAGGGGTTCCAGCCAAGGACTACTTTGGCAGGGAGATAGGAAAGGTCATCTGTTGCTCGCACGATGGCACTGGTGACATCAAGAATGTCATTGTGTCCAAGTCTGATGGTAACATTCAGGAGTACGACAGGAAGGAATTGGAGGTCAGTTCGTCCGAAGTTGTCGTGAGGGATGATCTCATCTTCTCTGCTAGGGCGCTGCGAAAGGAGACTGAGGTCAACTTCAGGAGAGTACAGGCACTTGAGGAACTCAAGAAGAACAGCAAGATGCACCAAAGGGTGTACGATGAACTGAAGGCGGACTTCGGCAAGGAGTTGGCTTCCCTCAACGAGAAGAAGACGGCGTTAGCGGGGTTGGCGGATTCGAGAAGAGACGAGGTCGCAAAGAGGCTCATGGCACTGGAAAAAGTCAGGGCTACCGTAGAGGTGCAGGCGATGTCCGGTGAGATAGACGAGAACATCTACAGGATGGCGTTGAGCGAGATAAAATCGGCCATAGATAGATCAACAAAGGAACTTGACGACCTGGAGAGAGAACTCAACTTCTTGGATGTGAACTTCGAGCAGAAGCAGCAACAGACAGAGTTCTACTTGGAGCCGACTTCTTACAGGCCAATCCAAGAAGCGCCCGTTCAACAGGAACAGAGTTCGGGCACCGTTCCAGGATTCTCCTCGGAGACACCGATGGGCTTGGCTGAAGACGTGTCAGGCCCGTTGCATGTAAGGCGAGTCTAGTCTCGTATCACTCGGTTTCACGCTATCCACAGAAGGCCGCGGAACACATGTGACTTCCGGCTGTCATTCTTGGCTGTTCACGTTGAGTTGAACCTGTGCTCTACAGTCGCCTGATGGTCGGGAATCACGAGCCCGGGCCTGACCTAGCTTTAAGTTGCTCTATCTCCAGGTTCCTAGAGGCGTCAAGATGGCAAGAACTCGGGATCCGAAAACGGTCAAGTCCGATATTGCAGAGAGGAAGGGGTCCGACCTATCATGAGACCGGCTCACTCCATCTACGTCGGAACCTGTGGGTTCGCCGGTTCGATGGGTTCATACTTCAAGCGTTTTGGTGCGGTGGAGATACAGCAAACCTTCTACTCATTGCCAAGGATAGGCACTGCTTCTAGGTGGGCGATGGCTGCCCCGGAAGGATTCGTCTTCACGATGAAGGCATGGCAGGGCCTAACTCATGACGCCTCAAGCCCGACGTGGAAGAAGGCAAAGATGCCCCCCGGATCCGACTTGAGCAGGTTCGGGCACTTCAAGCCGACTGATGAGGTCTTCGCTGCCTGGGATGCGACGAGAAGATTCGCGAAGGAACTGGGCGCTTCATTCATCGTAATTCAATCCCCTCGCTCTTTTGGAATGAGCGCTCAGAACGAAGTAAATCTTGAGAGCTTCTTCACATCGATAGAGAGAGGAGGACTGACGATCGGCTGGGAACCCAGAGGAACTTGGTCTGACGATCAAGCAAGGCTACGCAGGATCTTCTCAAGGCTGAACGTAGTGCACATCGTCGACCCATTTTGGGATACTCCTCTCTCGGACCTCCCTCTCTCGTACTTCAGGCTTCATGGCCGAGGGAGGCAGCTCACCTACAAGTCCGACTACACCGATGATGACCTGTGCAAGCTGGCTGAACTGGCGGAGGAAAGATCGAAGTCAGGTCCAACCTACGTAATGTTCAACGTTGTCGAAATGAGGAGCATCGCCGACAGGTTTCTGGACCTCTTGGATGAAGCTCCGCCCGGTTCCTCCGGTTAGCCGGGCTCCGTATCTATCGAACCCACTTCTTCCTCCCGGAGGCGAATTCGCCTATTTCTCTATACCCGCTACTCGTGATGGTCCTCGATGAAATCTCCTTCTTGCCTAGTACTCTCGCTTTCCCGAACTCCTTCACGATATCATCCGACAAGCCGGCGCTGAACTTCTCTGAGCCAATGTAGCTTCGAAGCACATCCTCAGCGCCTGTGACTCCTCTCTTGACTACGACCGCCCATCTACCGTTCTTGATAAACGGCCCAGATACAATCTCCGAGTTCGAACGTTGCCTTGCCAAGAATGCCTCCGAGTTGTCATAGTCGAACGCGCTGGGCCCGTTGTGGATGATTGATGCGGGCAGCACGTCGTCCTCAAGAGCAAAGAAGATCAAGACCTCCTTTGATTCATCTGTCCAGTCTCCTGATCTAATCACGTTGAAGCCCGTTCTGGACAGCTCCACTTCGATCTTCCTCCTGATCCTGTGGACCTGCCCCCATAGCACATCGGGTGGTGTGTTCCAAGGCGATACCCTGACGCATATCACGTCAAGGCCAGACCCTAGGGCAGATCTGAACCTGGACGTGGCTTTCGATTGAGAGAAGAAGGATTCCGAAGGGTGAGTGACAAAAGCCCTTGAGGCCCAAACTAGGTCGGCCAAGTGATCAATTGAGACAGACGAGGCCACGTTCCTCTCTCTGTCGACGGGGTCAATCACGACGAAGTTGGACCTGAATGCGCCCGCGATCTGTTCGGACTCTTGGCCTGCGGTCAAACTCTTGGGGTCTACCACGAGCGGTAACTTCAGTTCGGCGAATTTATTGAGCAAGTTCATGAATCCGCCGGCCCAGAAGGTCAGCAACTCGCTTAGGAACCCGCTGAACCCTTCGACTCTTATCTCGGCTCCGTAGACGCCGATGCCCTTCAGAAATGCCTTGAGTATCCTCGCCTGATCCTTCATTGCTGGGCTGAAGTTCTCGTTCACATATTGTGTGTGGTACACCGTTCTGTCCGTCGCCGATAGCCAGTCCGGTGGTATGGTCCTGTAACACGGCACAAAGTCTACGTCGATTCCCTTGAACCTGACCGTAGCATACGGATGCTCCGCATAGCGAAGCGTGACTCTTCTCTCCCCGAAAGTCCTTCTTGTCTGTCCTATGACGATTTCGCCCATACGCTGCTTGTCATAGTTCGGCGGAAACAGGATGAACACATCGGCGTCCACATCCGACTTGATCCAAGTGTCCTTCTGCAGCGATCCCTGAAGTGCGACCTCAAGTGAGGGGTCAACATTCGACAAGTCCCGCTTCATCAGGTTAATGGCCTCATTCACAATGCTCGTGATTCGCTCTCTGTCCCTAGGGGTCGGCTTGATCTTGAGCAGGACTCTCCTCAGGATTTCATCGTGATTCTCCAAAAGGGCACACCCAACCTATCCTGAGGACTCGCAGAGTGTTTCGTACACCGGACCTCTTGGGGTCAGCGTGCTCCTCTTCAACCTCACGGGACTGGTCAGTGACTCTCCAACCTCAGCGTCAACCAATGACTCGAGCTTCGCGCTCAGATTCTCCTTTCCGAAGAGCGACCTCGCCCTAGCCACTGTCAGGTGAGGCTTGAACGATTCGCTCTGGTCCACTTCCACTCCTGATTCAATACCCATCTTCAGGGCGGCACTTGCGTATCTTTCTAGATCTTCCTTGCCCTTCGTGACTCCCACCCAGACTACCCTCGGCTTTCTCGGGCCTGGAAAGGCCCCGACCCCACGCAGAGATATGGTCAGAGGCGGCAACTTGGCAGAAGCCAGCCGGCGGCACAAGAAGCTCTTCTGATTTTCATCAATCTCGCCAAGGAAGGCCATCGTGAAGTGCAAATTCCTAGGTTCTACGAGCTTCAAGTCTGCCCCCGCAGTCATCAAAACATCCTGAATCCCCTTGATCTTAGCTCTGACCGTCTCGTCCATCAGGTCCAAGGATAGGAACGCTCTCAAGTGGCTCGTTATCGGTTCAGTCATGCCGCTTTAAATCGTTTGTTCATCCCCGACAAGCTTATCTCAGAACAGGAAAGCCCAAGGTTCACGGACCATTGTCAAAGCCCTCAGGGAAGACAAGCAGGAAGATAGCCTCCCTAATCCTGATCGCGGGACTCCCCGGTGCAGGCAAGACGACCGTTGCGAAGATCTTGGCCGAAGGGGGGCTGCCAGTGCTTTCTATGGGCGACGTGATGAGAGAGGAAGCAAGGCGACGTGGTCAACCTGATGGCATCGACTCCATGAGGCGTTTCATGGTGCAACTGAGGAAGGAAAGAGGGGAGGCTGTCGTGGCAAGGCTCACCATCGAGAAGCTGAGAGGAGTCAACGCTCCGCTCGTCGTCATCGACGGTCTCAGATCTGAGGAAGAGCTTGAGGCCCTCAGACAAGTGGCGGACAGAGTATTGCTGATTCTGGTCGTCTCGGATCTTCAGCATAGGTTTCAGAGACTTTCGATGCGGGGCAGGCCTGATGACCCGAAGAAGGTGGAAGATCTCAGAAGGAGAGATGAGACCGAACTGACAGTGGGTCTAGAGAAATTGATGTCCAGAGAGGGCGTCAAGATCACAAACGAGGGGAATGTGGAGGCCCTCAGGAAGAAGACCATCGAACTGCTGGAAAAGCAGGGGTCAGTCTATCACGTATTCGGCTAGGTCATGCGCAACTTCGGTGTTCTTGAAGGTCTTCTTGGCTTCCTCAAGCAAAGGTTCGGCATTTCGGTATCTTGCGCTGATGTGAGTCAGTATCAACCGCTTTGCTCCAGCCAACGAGGCCACCTTGGCCGCATCCGCTGCCAGAGCATGCAACACTTTCTCTGCAGATTCGATCTTTGATGACTCAAACGTGGCCTCGTGAATCAGTATGTCAGCTCCCTTTGAGAACTCAGCCACTTCCTCAGAGAACGCGGTGTCCCCAGTGTAGACGATCTTGAACCCAGGCCGCGGTGGTCCGACGACATCTTCGGGTTTTACGGTCCTACCTCTGACTGTGACTGACTGCCCCTTGGTGAGAGTTGTTCTCAGCGGGCCAGGAGGTACCCCCAGTCCCTTCGCAACCTCCTCATCGAACTTGCCAGGCCTGTCTTTCTCCTCAAACCTGAACGCCCAGGATTCTATCGTATGTCGTGACCTAGTGGCTAAGACGCGGTAGTCCTTTCCTTCCGCAACCAGACCGGGCCTCACTATCTCCGTTGAACTCACTGGGAAATCGACGTTGTTCTCGTATATCGTGGGCAACAGGCAATTCAAGAAGGCATTCAGTCCACGAGGGCCATATACTGACAGGGGATCCTCCCGGCCGAGCAGGTCCATGGTCATTAGCAGACCGGGCAGGCCAAGGACATGATCTCCATGAAGATGTGTGATGAACACCTTAGTCACCTTCATCGGGCTTATTCCTGCTTTGATCATGTTACTCTGAGCCCCCTCGCCGACATCCAACAACATCACTTCTCCTTTCCACTGCAGGGCGATCGAGGCGAGTCCCCTGTCTCCAGTGGGAACCCCGGCAGATGTGCCTAGGAACACGAGTTTACCCCTCATGTCTATCATCTCTGCGCGACTGCGAACACCCTAGTGAGCGAGTCGTGCACTTTCATTTCGTCCTTGCTGATAAGTCTGAGCCCCGCGTTGCTGATCATGTCGGCCACTGGCTCTCCGGACGGATAGACCAGCGACAGGTAGTGGTCAGCTGGCAATACGTTCCTTGACAATTCTACAAGGTCTTGATACGTCTCGCTTACAAGTCGATCCTTAACCATTGGAGACAGTATGCCGTATGGTGGGTCTGTCACGATGCTATCTGCTCTCACGAATGGACACTTCTGCGCATCGCCGACCGCAAGATGGAAATCACTGTACCCGAACTTGCTCAGGTTGGCACGAGCGCCTTTGATCATCGAGATCTTGAAGTCCAAGCCAAGACCGCTCGCACCCAATTCACAGGCCTCAATCAGTATGCCGCCAGCCCCACAGAACGGATCCAACACGGTATCTCCTCGCCTGACCCTCGCCAGGTTGGTCAGCAACCTGCAGAACTCGGGTTGGAGTGTGGAATGATGCGAGAACGGTTTCACCTCATTCCTGCGGGACGGAAGCGTCCTGCGAGCACTGGAGGCGATCCTGACGCCCAATGCAGCTCCGTCAGGCGCAATCAGCATCACAAACGTTCTTTCAGGATTCACTAGCCTGACTTTGGCCCGCATCGCTTCAGCCAACAGTCCGCCGATTTCATCTGTGAGTGAGTTCACTGACTCGGCTGGCACAGCTGAACCTATTCTCTTCACGATCAATTTGAACGACAGGGTCTTCGGTATGGAGATACCTCTCGCTATCTCCTTCGAGATGTCCGTTACACCACCTCTGGAGAAGACCAACTCTCTACACATGAACTGGGACAGCGAAAGCCTGCTTGCTGCACGCGAGGCTGAGTCGCTGTCGGCATCAAACCTGAGGACTCCCTGAATTCCCGGTCTCAGCTCGAAGGACGCTCCTTCCGCTTCCATCGCACCCTGCAACTCACTGGCCGGTAACCTCTTGTAGCCCTGCGCAAAGGGGACGAAGAGAGATTCCCTCATAGAAGCTCCTTCTTCACCGATTCGGCGACCGATCGCGCGACCGAGTATCTCGTGAACTTGCTTTCAATCGTATCCGAGGCGAAAATGAAACTCACTCCAGCCTCCGTCATTCTCTGCTCGGCTTCATGTGCAAACAGACCGTGTACGCAGCCTGCTTCGATCCTCTCAAACCCAGCCGACCTCAGCAGCTCTGCGGCCTTCACGACAGTACCTCCGGAGCTTATCATGTCATCGAAGAGGACAGCGACCCGGCTGGTCTTCGGCACGTTTCCGATCTCGGCCTTCACGCTTCCGGTAGATCGGTCTCTGGATTTCTGGATCCAGCCGAAGTCTGCCGAGAGTCTGGCCGCCAAGTTCTTTGCATCCGGTATCCTCTTCTCGTCGGGAGCCACGACGACACAGTCTCCTCGACTCCTCAAGAACTCGGCGGTATCCTCCACAGGAGACACGGTGTAGCAAGGTATGCTGAAGAAGGAGAGTGATTCCTCACTGTGGGGCTCGATGATGAAGATCTTGGTTATCCCACACGCCTCAAGATTCCGCGCGACCAGCTCTGCGCTAAGTGCCTCTCCTGGCAGGAACCTCTTGTCTTGTCTCGAGTAGGCCAGATAAGGCACAACTGCAGCCAAGCTGCTCACGCCCAGGCCCACGGCCGCGGAAGCCATCTGAAGCAGAACCATCAGGTTCTCGGCTTGAGGAGAACAGAAAGACTGCACGAGGATCAACTCGTCGCCCTTCGTTACCCCCTCTAGTCTTACGTAGGTCTCACCATCAGGAAAGCGCTTGTAGGTGACTCCTATCGTCTCCACACGGAGCTTCTGAGCGACCGATACACCCAGCGAGGCTGAGGATGGACCCGCTGCCAGCTTCACTGCCATCCGCCCACATTCGGTGGTTTTCTCGTATTAACCCTATTGGCCGTCTGTACGTCAATACAACGCTGACACTGAGGATATGGTCGCATTGCCAACAATTGGTATGGTAGTTCCGCAGCTGGGACATGAGTTGCCCTCAGTGAGGTCGACGGCATCGACGAACATCCCGTGTCTCGAGACCAGCAACTTACCACAGTTGGGGCAAAACGTGCTTTCCGTCCTATGGCCGGGCACGTTGCCCGCGTAGACATATCGTAACCCTTCCTTCTTTGCGATCTCCAAGCCTTCCTCTATGAGCTTCAGAGGTGTCGCCGGGACATCAAACATCTCGTAAGATGGAAAGAACCTAAGCAGATGAAAGGGCACGAACGGACCCAACTCATCCCTCACCCAGTCTACAAGCTTGACAAGATCCTGCGTGGACTCGCCGTACTTGGGCACTATCAAGTCCGTCACCTCCACATGGATGCCTTTCTCCTTCATCCCCTTCAGGGTCTGGAAGATGTGGTCGGTTGTGGGTACCCCCATTTTCTGTGCGTAGAACTGTCTGTTCCCGTTCCCCTTGAAATCAACTGTGGCAGCATCCAGATGTGGGTGAACAAAATCGAGCGCTTCGGCCGTCATCGAACCGTTCGTCACCATCGTGTTCTTCAGGCCTCTCTTGTGAGCCAACTTGGCTGTCTCTGCTACGAACTCGATGTTCATGGTCGGTTCAGTGTAGGTATAGCTTATCGATGTCGCACCCAGCCTCGTTGCATCTCTGATGACCTGTTCGGGCGTCCTATCTCTCCCCGAGATCTCTTTGCTTTGTGATATGTCGCTGTTGCAGCAGAAACAGCATCGATAGTTGCATCCTACTGTCGCGATGGAATACGCTGTCGACCCGGGATAGAAATGAAAGAGGGGCTTCTTCTCTATCGGATCTAGGTTTTCTGCGATGAGTCTGCCATAGTTGAGGCTGTAGAGTTTCCCGTCCATGTTCTTCCTGACGTAGCAGAAGCCAAGGCCTCCAGGTCTGATGCGACATCTTCTGAAGCACACTTGACATTCCACGTCCCCATCCAAGTGTTTGTAGAGAGAGGCTTCGATCAAAGCCTGGGATGGAATACCAGAGGGGGATTTAAAGCGAATCTGACTCTCCGCAGGGCGAAAGGATTAAGCGCAAGTGAGGTGTGGTCGACAACGCTTGTGGAGACTGACCCGCCCCGACGCGATCAGCGTCGCACGTGATGATAGAGTCAGGAAATCTCTCGAAAGGTACTTTGAAGTTGCCGATCGGAGACTCCCAGCCAAGTTCACGATCGCGCGGACTGTCGGTGTTGACTTCAATCCCACTGAAGATCTTGTCAAGATGTGCTCCGAACACTCCAAGGCCATGGAGGGCTTCAGGGAAGTCGAGAAGTCCCTCGGCGGGCAAAAAGACCTAGGCTCGGTATGCCACCCCAACCTGTTGGATCTGAAGATGGCGATAGCTGGAAAGCTCATGGAGGAGTGCACGCTTTGCGAACGAGAATGTCGAGTGAACAGACTCATCGGCCAGCGTGGTGTGTGTGGGGTTGGCACCGATCTGATCATTTCTTCAATGTTCAATCACTACGGCGAGGAACCAGAATTGGTCCCCAGCTTCACGGTGTTCACAATGGGTTGTTCCTTCCATTGCCTGCATTGTCAAAACTACACGATCTCTCAGTGGTTGGAGAAGGGCGAGGAGATGCGTCCCCAAGACGTTGCAGCTGAAGTGGACAATGCCAGGAGAAATGGCTCCAGAAATCTCAACTGTGTGGGAGGGAACCCTGACCAATACCTCTGGTCGTGGCTCAAGGTCTTCGGATTGCTGACCGAGAGCATCCCAGTTGTCTGGAATTCGAACGCTTACTACTCTGAAGGTCAGGCCGATCTGTTGGATGGGGTGGTGGACGTCTATCTGTTGGATTTCAAGTACGGCAACGATGACTGTGCAAGGGACATCTCTGGTGTTGAACACTACCTCGATGCAGTGACTAGGAATCACATGAGAGCGAAGGTGGCAGGCGAAGTGATAGTCAGAGTTCTAGTGCTTCCCAACCATCTGGACTGCTGCTTGAGGGGAATACTGGAGTGGATATCACAACACTTGGGAAGGTCGACTAGGGTGAATCTGATGTGGCAGTACAGACCTGAATGGAAAGCCTTCGACCGAGAGGATCTGAACAGAAGACTTACCAAATCCGAGATGGTACGGTCACTTCACATGGCAAAGGCTGCGGGCCTTGACAACTTCATCACGTGATCGTTCAGGTCCTTCAGTAGGTTATCCCCACTCTGCTATACATCTCCTTCGGAGACTTCACATCGGAGACTAGGTTCACGAAATCCGCCCTGTTGATAAGCGCAGGAGGTGCGTACCTCCCGGTGATCACTATGTCAGTGTCTTCGGGCGAATCGTCGAGCAGCGATATCACTTCACTCACATCAACGAGTCCTGCAGCTGCGGCCAAGTTCACCTCGTCCAGCACGAGCAAGTGAGGCTTCTCGGCTAGTTTCTTCCTGGCGAATTCGAGTCCCTCCCTTGCCTTCCTCTTGTCAGCTTCGCTCGGGTTTTTCAGATCCACCCAGTTCGGCGACCCAAACAGGTAGGATTCGTACAGAGGAGCGAGCTGCTTGGCTATCAGGTGTTCACCGATCTGATCCCATCCTTTCATGAAGAAGATGACTACGGCCTTCTTCCCATGCCCGACCGTCCTCATGGCTAGGCCTATCGCATTCGTGGTCTTGCCAGCACCTGAACCGGTGTACAGGAACACTTTCCCCATTGTCCGTCACGCTACCGGGCAAAAACTCCAGCCGCAGTCCATGCAGACCCCGCACCCTCCTTCCATGGATATCCTAGTGCTTCCACACGATGGACACCTGTCATGGTTCTCACCTGACGGCGGGGCACCGTTGTTCTCGTTGACTGGGGGTTGACCAGTTCTCGCGTCAATTGGCGCGGCGTTCGCAGACCGAGTTTCCGCTGCCATTCCCGGCTCTATGCCGGCCTTCTTCATCAAGTTGATGGTATTGTTCTTGACCATCACGACATATCCTCCTCTCTTCGAGGATGGAGACACCAAGACCTGCCCAGGTCTCGATCCATCGCGGTAGACAGTCACTCCCTTGATTCCAAGGCTGTGCGCGAACAGGTAAGCCTTGAGGACGTCCGGAACTCCTACCCACGAAGGCATGTTTATTGTCTTGCTGACGGCAGCGGCCATCCACTTCGCGAATGCTGCCTGCGCCCTGAGGTGATCCCACCAAGGTATGTCGAGCGCAGTCTGGAAGACCGCCCTGAAATCATCCGGCACACCCTCGATTCCTTCGAGTGAACCTCCGTTGTCGCTGATGCCCTTGAGCAGCTTCTCTGAGTACGTCTCAGTTAGCTTCAGCTTCTTCTCGAATTCCTCGTCTGTGTAGTAGAAGTTGCCAACGGTCACACGCTTCTCGTACGCCAATGCGTATGCGGGCTCTACGCCTGACGAGGTATCAGCGATCATAGATATGGAGCCAGTTGGAGCGATCGTTGTGCATTCTGCGTTCCTCACTCCCTCCTCTCTTATCTTCTTGGCGAGGACCTCCCAGCCCATCTTCCATTCCTCTCTGTGGTAGTACCCATCGACCGGGAGATCCCCATTCCGATAGGCTGAACTTGAGAAGAGAGGGAATGGGCCTCTGCGTCCTGAGATCTCAGCTGACTCCCACATGGCCCAATATGACAGGAACTCAGCCACCTTCTGCATGAACTCGAACCCGGCTTCACTGTTGTACGGGACGTTCAAGGCAAAGAGGACATCTGCTAGACCCATAGCGCCAAGACCGACCTTACGCGTACGTTTGGTCGATCTCTCTATCGCTGGGAACGGAAATCTATTTACGTCGATGACATTGTCCAGAAACCTCAGCGCCACAAAAATGCTCTCTTTGAGGCGATCCCATTCGAAACTCTTCCCTCCTTCCTCATCTTCCTTGATGAAAGCATGCAGGTTCAAGGATCCGAGATTGCATGATTCGTAAGGGTACAAGGGTTCCTCTCCGCAGTTGTGAACGACCAGCCCATTTGCCACGAAGCTGTGAGTCTCGGGTTCTTTGAGGTCGAAGACGGTCTCGTAACCAACTTTCCTTATTTCCTTCACATTGGTGACATATTCCTGCCTGTTTGAGTTCCTTCTTTTGCCATCTATCCACTGCGTGAGCTTGTTCTGCTTCTTTTGGATCATGAACCCGATCTCGTGAGCGAACGCATCCCTGCTTTGTCCATCTATCGATAGCTCATGATAGGCCCTGCACTCGTACCTCTTTCTTCCACCGTGGCCATCCGGCAGGGAGCGCATTTGTTTGTCTCTCCTGTTGAGGTAGATCATCGACACAATGCCAAAGTTCAACAGGAGCAGTTGAACCTGTTCCAAGAGTTGTCTTGACACGCTGGTCAGACGAACGGAGCAGCTCCTGTTCTTGGTGATGTTGACGTGCCCGTCAGCTGTGAACAGCCCTTGGAGAAAGCCCCTCTGCAATTCCTTGGAGCCGCGAAACACCAACTCCGGAACCTGAAGCTTGTTCCCATCAGGGAACGCTGGCTTCAGCTCCCTGTGCAGTTTCCTAGATATGATGTAAAGGCAGTTCTGTCTAGGGTTGTTGTTAATCCTCACAGGACTGCCTGTCAACTTGGCCACAGCTTCCGCCACGACGGGGACGACCTCCTTGTCCTCGCCGTAGAACCTCAAGTACACCCTTTGACCGCTAATGTCGCCGTCTCCGACAGTCCAGCCAACCACTCTACCAGCTTCTCGTGTGCCAAACTCACCAAAGCCACCAACTCCAGATTGCAGATACAAGACGTCGTCACGCGTCAGTTCACAGAGAGGCTTCCAACCGTCCTCAGTGCGGAACATGTGATCCGATGTGGCTTTGATCCGATATCCGTGCCGGGTTCTTACTTCATAGACAAGCTTCGTGCCACTACACACAATTTCAGCAACGTCCTTCAGCTCCGTCCCCGAGGCCTGATACGCCCTGCTTTTGTGTTTCATGCCGTAAGGGTAGACCATGACTGGAGCCGGCCCAACTCTCACATCGGTGATCGCTTTGACGGACACTTGGTGATCATACAGATCCGCGATTCTGATCATTCCTCTATCGGTCGACACTCTGCTGTCCCCGACCACACAGGGATTGGTACTTGTTATGGGCCCAAGGGCGCTCTTCATGACGTTCCTCTTGTTTATGTTGTCGAAGAACACAACCCCTGGATCGCCGTTCTTCCATGCCTGTTTTGCTATCATCTCGAAGAGTCTGGCAGAGTCGATCCTCTCAACTGTCTTTCCGCTCCTCGGGTTGACCAACGGGTAGGGTTCATTCTTCGCTAGGAAGTCCCAGAAGTTCTCTTTGACCATGACTGAGATATTGAAGTTCTCGAACTTGCCCAACTCGGATTTGCACAGGATGAAACTCTCTATGTC
>CAZXBW010000006.1:0-6310 GCA_964639105.1 uncultured Nitrososphaerota archaeon
GCAGTTCAATAAGGTCGTAGGCCAGGTGAACCTGACGATCCGCTCCACCACAGGGCAGGTGGTCTACTCGAATCCCACCGTCCCTACACAGTCTGATGGCACCTTTTCTCAAAGCATTGTGCTGCCGAGCACAATGGCCACAGGCCTGTACTATGTGACCGCCAGACAGTCGTCGCTTTACTCCGGTGAGCTCCTGTTCAACCTCGGAATTTGGAGCCTGAGTTCATCAGCAGTGAACAGAACGGTTCCCTTCAACGTTACTGGCTACGGATTGAAGCCCAACAGTGTAGTCACAGTCAACATCGACAAGGTCGCACCGCCAACACTTCATGTTCTAACAGATTATCCTGTCGCTGGTTCCACTGATGGTCGCTTCATCTCCTCCAACGTGGTGCTGTAATCTGTTCAGCCGCTCGGGCAATACACTGCGACCATTGTGGGGCAAGGGACCATAGACTACGCCTCGTACTCGTTTTCCGATAGCCTCGCTTTCAACCTTGGTCCGGCTCCGTTGACTATCCTGGTTCAGACCGATGCGAGAAGATACATGAGAACCCAGACCGTGAGGCTTACTGCGGTGGCGAAGTACCGTAACAACACAACGGTTCCGTCAGCATCCACTGTCCTGCTCAACATTCGCATGGGAACCCAAGTGGTGGTCGCCAATACTCCCATGGTCTACGCCCCAGCGCTGGGTCTGTGGGTTTACGATCTGACGTTACCAAACAGTTCCCCAATAGGACTCAACGTGATTTCGGTCAGCGTGACTGATCCATCAGCAAACATGGGATCCGGAGCAGGGAACTTCACCGTGACAGCTGCTGCGATACAGGCCCAGTTCGACTTTGAACAGAACATCCAGAGAAGCCAGACCATCAACATCTCAGCGATGTTGACATACCCTGACCTCACCCCTGTGTACCAAGGCACTTTCAACTTGGTTGTCAAGTTTGGGACAACATCGCACGTGGCCAGCATGCGGTACTCCGCGGTGAAGGACAAATGGGAGGCATCCGTGACTGTTTTGCCGAGCGATCCGCTTGGGGTGTGGTCACTCAATCTCGTCGGTGCTGACACGATAGGAAACACCCTGAACATCACCCTTCCCTTCACGGTAGGGTCTGCAGTCATGAGCGTGGAGAATCAGGTCGACCTCAACCTCTCCTATCAGAGGACGACCAGCATATTCTTCCAAGTAGTGGTCAGGTATCCTTCCACACAGAGGTTGACCACGGGGACTGTCAACGCGACCATCAGTCTCCTCGGCGGGATGAATTCCTACGTGTCGTCGCTAGTGTTCAATGCGGCCGCGCAAGCCTGGAAAGGATACTTGAGAGTCCCAGCAGATGCTCCCGAGGGCATGTACGACGTAGTAGTCCAAGCAATGGACCCGAGCGGGAACCGTGGAAATATCTCAGCGGTGATCAACGTTGTGAAGGCAGTTCTCATAGTCGACATAGGGGCGGACAGGAGAGAGTTTCAAGTCGGATTTGACACAGTGAAGTTCAATGGCAGCGTTCTCTATCCTGATGGCTCGGTGATGAAAAACGGTTCGGTCACAGTGGAAGTAGGCGTGGGTGCGAACCGCAAGGTGATTGACATGCAGCAGTTAACCGAAGGCGTCTGGACTGCCTCGATGCCGACAGGCTTTTTCGACTCTGGAGGAGAGTACTCGATCATAGTCAGAGCGTCTGACGAGTTCGACAACACCGGCACTGCAACCTTCCCGCTGACAGCAAGTCAGCTCTACGTGATCCTGTCGTTGGTCGGGGTTGCTCTTGCACTCGCAATAGCGCTCGCTCTCATCTGGAGGTTCAGGCAATCCAGAACTGGCGGGCTACCAACCGTTGGAGTGGAGTACGAACACTACCTCTAGGAGATTCTCCGATCATCTACCCGCACCTAGTGCCGTGGACTAGAAACCCAACACGACCATGACGATTTCTTGCGCAGCCACGGCCAGAGCGGCTCGGAACCAGGGTGCGTCCTCGTAGGAAGCCTTGACAAGGCAGATCAGTATAACCGCCTCCCAGGCTTTTGACAAGGCAGGGAGTACCGACTCGAGTATTGTGTCCATGATGGTGGAAGGCTGAGATGCTACAATGTAGTTGTAGTACATCATCAAAGAACTGGGCTGTGCCACGACGGAATCGGCCTGCCACGTGAACCTGCTGCTGTCTGCCTTATCGGTGTGTGCGATCGTCAGGTTTGAGAACAACTCGATGGTTCCATTGTCTCCAGCCACGGCCAGCACCCTCCAATAGGTGAACGTTGCATTGCTCGTTATGCTTGTAATGCTCGAGGCATTGCTCGTCAGTGTAATATCCACAGGCCTGACAAGGAGTATTTCAGATCCAGACGTGGATGAGTTTACGGCGCAGATGTCGGTCCTGTCCAAGTTGGATCGTTGGTGCAAGTTGAACTCCAAGATCGCGCCTTGCTGGATCTCCAGCAGTGAACTATCGGAGCGTACTAGGTATACCTTGCCTCCCTGCACTTGGAACTCGATCCCCGAAAGCGAGACGGGCAGAGACATGCCCGGCTGCAGTGATACCGTCGTGCTGTTCGGCAAGGTGACAGTCAATGTCCCCTGTCGAACACTTCCAGTTATGTTGGACTCGTCTACGACTACCGTCGTGCCCGACTGGACGAGGACAGTGGACAGGTCCAGCTTCCACAGCTCAGCCACATTTGAATCGTCGGATGAAGTGAAATTGGTGAGCGTAGCCACGCTCTTGACCTGCGAGAGATCAGCAGTGGCCCCTGTCCACGGGATATAGGTCAGGTTGCCCCTCGTAGTGTACGGGACGACTACGCCGGGATTGAACATAGATATGCCAAGCCACACAACTCCCACTATGACCAAGGCTATACTGCTGTAAGCGACGCCAGACAGTATGGGCTTGTAGCCCACTTGTCCGAGGACTATCCTAGAGGCTATGTAGAGGAGAGAGAAGGTCATGAGAACAAGAAGCGCGTAGTAGGTCAGAGTCCCTCCCCAGTAGATCTTGAGAGCCTCCGTCTTCATCTGAGAGGCTGTGATGTACGGTTGCCCATACGTCGTGATGGTTGCGTTGTCAGGACTGTACAGTGCTACCTGGTCGGGAATCACTATCTTCGACATCAATACGACTGGCTGCACCAATGCGAAGACTGCGAAGACTATGAACATGAGCGGAAGAATAAGCAGGTCAGGATCATGCGCGATGTATTTCGTGGCCTTTAGCGGGTTGATCACCGTCAGGATTAGCCTTCTGACGGTCCTCACGGGGTAAGAAATCTTGGACTCAGCCTCTACATCCTCGGGCACAGTGACTGTGCTCGTCTCGGTCTTCTCCTCCTTTTCCGCCTCATCAGGTGGCTTGTCCGCACTCATCTCGCTCTCCCCTTCTTCCTCTTTGTCGGCTCGGCGACCAACGAGTCACCCTTGATGGTGATTGAGATCTTTTCCCCCTCCTTCATTGGGAAGGTGGAGTCACTGACAAGTTTGCTGGGCAAGTACAGGAAATAAGTGGCATAGATCTTCGTTCTGCCCATCCTCCGTTTCAGTACGTACAACTTACTGACTGCTTTCCGTACCAACGCTTGGCCTCAGGGGGCCAATTTCTCCTCTATAAAGATTCTTGATGAAAGCACGCGACAAACGGATAAATAGAATCCTTGCCTTTGGCGTCAGAAAGCGAGCACGCCTGAACGAATTATGAGGACAAGCGAGACTGATGAATCGAAGACCGGAGAACTCAGGCTGAACACAACTGCGATCCAACGACCAGAGCAACTGGGCCCTTTCTCCTCTTCACCAGTAGTGGACGTGCACTGTCATCTTCTGGACAAGTCCTTCGATGATGACAGAGATGACGTGATCAGCCGGGCCAAGACCAAATCAGTCGTTGCAGCCATCGAGGGAACTCAGAACCTGGAAGAGTCGAAGAGGATGCTGTCAGAAAGGACTGAGTTCTGGCGCGCGAGTGCTGGCATCCATCCGTCTTTCGTCCGAACTGAAGATGTCGCTCCGATGTTGGAATTCATCAGTGCTCATGCACGGGACATAGTCGCAGTTGGGGAGGTCGGCTTGGACTACTATCCTGAGAAGACCGAGCAAGAGAAAGAGAACATGAGGGCTATTTTCCGATGTCAGGCAGAGCTCGCTCGCGACATTGATTTGCCAGTGGTAGTGCACTCACGCAGTGCGGGCAAGGAAGCGATATCGTTGCTGCTGACATGGGGAGTGAAGAAGGCGGTGCTCCATGCCTTTGACGGCAGAGCCTCATCTGCACTAGAAGGTGTCAAGGCTGGATACTTCTTCAGCATACCGCCATCCGTTTCAAGATCGCCACAGAAGCGGAAGATGGTCAGGGCTTTGCCCCTTGAGGCCATGCTGCTAGAGACCGATTCTCCAGTGCTGGGTCCTACGGGCAGAGAGAGGAACGAACCCAGGAACGTGTGGGTTTCGGCGCAGGCCATAGCCGAGTTGAAGCAGGTTGCGGCAAATGAAGTTGCTAGAATCACGACCGCCAACGTGGCAAAGCTTTTCAGGGAGCTGTGACGGCAGGCACTATGCCGGGCAAGGCCTTCTCGGATCTCGCCGACTCAGTAATCTCAAGGGGGTTGTGCAGGGTCTGTGGAGCTTGCGCCTTGATATGTCCAGTCGATGTCATCCGTGTCTCGCCGGCCAAGGCAGAACTGGTCGGTGAGTGCATATCATGTGGCCTGTGTTCAGCGGTTTGTCCTGTCATCAACGAAACGTCTGTCCTCAAGCCGAGGAGGATAGTGTTAGCCAAGCCGAAAGAGAGCCCTCCCAAGTTCAAGACGTGTGGGACAACCACGACTATCCTGTCGCAGCTCCTCTCGCGAGGCGTTGTTGACGCCGTGTTGGTTTCCAGAATGGAGACCGGGGCCATCCCTCATTCATACCTAGCCAGTACTACTAGTGAGGTGAAGGCAGCTGGTGGGGCGAACTACTTCTCGTTCGGTCACATCCACGCCCTGAAGCAGCCCACGAAGGAAGGCAAGATAGTCGCTGTAGTGGGCGTGGGGTGCTGCATTGAAGGGCTTCATCACGTGATGTCGAAATCCAGAGCATATTCGAAATCAGCAAAGTACAACATCGGTGTCTTCTGCAGCGCTCAATTGGACAGAGACAGGACGCTGGAACTGCTGGAGGGTCGGGGATTCCCCGTCAACCAAGTGGCTTCGATCAACATCAAGGGAGGTCGTGCTCGCATCGCCAAGGAGACCGGAGGAGAATTGACCGTCAGCCTCTCCGAACTGGATGTTGCCAAGCGCCGATGTTGCTCCTTCTGTCTGAATGTGGAGAATATCAACGCAGATCTGTCGATTGGGGAGATGGGAGCTCCCGACGGGTCCGTCATTGTCATAGTGCGGACTGAAGCTGGCGAGGAAATCCTAGATCAAGTAGCAGACGCTCTAGAAACACGCGAGGTAACAGAGGAAGTGTTGCAGAAGGCAAACGCGACAGTGGCAAAGAAATCGGCCTCGCTTTCTAAGCTCGGATGAACAATGGCTACTTGATCGAAGGAAGGAAGACGAATGCCCCACAATAGGTCATCACCCCGCTTAAGACAGCACTGGCGAACACTTGGGCCCAAGTGTGGGCTCCCGTACGCACTCTCGCCCACATAAGCACAGGCAGCAACAGGAACCCCGCCAAGGCGGTCACACCGTCTCTGACCCAGATTACTGTGAGCGGAAACGCCAGACCAGACACATGGATGCTGATCTTCCACTTGGTGGTTATCGCCAGAAGTATCACACTCTCACCGAGCATCAGGAGCAGTAGGGATGAAAGGACCGGAAGACCTCTTGCGTAGAAGTACAGAGCACCTAACATCATGGGAGGAACAGCTACCAGGAACAGGGCGGGCCTCTGCTCCCTCTTTGACACGTAGATGTCCGTCTTCCCCATGGCAAAGGACACGAGGGCACCCAAGTACGGAAAGACCCCTAGGAAGAGGGCAGACATCACGGCTATTCCCTGATCCGGGAAACCCCAAGCGGACCGTGTCTCGCTGATGCCCATTCCGTACCCGAACACGACTCCGACGACAGGGTTAGACAGAAGCGCTGATATCCAGCTTGCGATCTTGTCGCCTGTGTTCAATCAGCGGGCGAGTTCTTTTGCATCTATATAAGAATTCGCGCTATCTCTTGTAGCCGATTTTACGGAGGAACTCCTTACGTTTCTGTTTTTCGTCATTGCTCTCGAGCCCCTTGGACCTGACCCCGTCGGCCACCCCGAGCACTGCTCTGCCGTTCCCGACATCGGCAACCAGCACTCTGATGGGATTCC
>CAZXBW010000006.1:6320-24824 GCA_964639105.1 uncultured Nitrososphaerota archaeon
AATAAACCGTGACTACTTCCTCGACCGCTTTCACCCTATTGAGTACGCTGAGTGGGAAAATCCCACGCAGAAGGATGATGAACGCGTGACCGGCCGACAGTTTCATTCCCATCTCAGACGCCATCTTGGTCAACTCCTCATCGTTTCCATCGAACCTTACGAGCGCAGGCCCACTCGATTCACAAAAGGCGATTCCGAACTTGGCCGAGGGCGATGACGTGACCAGAGCCTCATAGAGATCTTCCACGGTCTTTATGAAATGCGCCTGCCCGACTATCAGTTGCACGCCTTCAGGTGGTGATAGATCGACAACCTTGATCTCTGTCTGACTCATCGAGAAGACGAGCGGGTCCAACGAAGATAAGGGTTGTCCGGATTCCGCCTGAATGAGCGAACACAATTAAAGGGATCCCTTTCAGTCTCGTCGGATTGGAGCAAGTGGATTTCGATGCCGTAGTCGTCGGAGGCGGTGCAGCGGGAATTTCTGCCACCGTCTACCTCAGTCGTGCTGGATACGCAGTTGCACTTCTCGAAAAAGGAGCGATTGGAGGGCAGATCGCCGTGACGGACATCGTTGAGAACTACGCGGGCATCCTGAGCATCAGAGGACCTGACCTCGCGGCCAACTTCACGAAACAGCTTGAGAAGTGGAAGGTCACAGTGTTAGAAGAAGAAGTGACCAATGTAAAAGCGGGGGACATCATAACGGTGGGAACATATTCCAGAAGCCTAGGGACGAAATGCGCGGTAATCGCATCTGGGTCCTCGCCAAAGAGGCTAGGGATTGAGGGCGAATCCAAGTTCATAGGAAGGGGGTTGTCCTTTTGCGCATTCTGTGACGCCGAATTCTTCAGGGACAGAGACGTGGCAGTCATTGGTGGAGGAGACAGTGCACTGAAAGAAGCATCATACCTCTCTCGGATAGTATCGAAGGTGTATCTCATACACAGGAGGGAGAGGTTCAGAGCGGAGAGCGCCAATGTGCAGTCGATCGGGGGGAACCCGAGAATCGAGAGAGTAATGAACAGCAACGTGGTCAAGTTCCTTGGCGATAAGCAGTTGGAAGGACTGGTGGTGCGGGACAGCCTAACTCAAAGGGAAAGGGAACTGAAGGTCGAGGGAGCGTTCGAGTACATAGGACGAGTGCCGAACACGAGTTTCCTTCAGCTTGCCAAGGATCCGGCTGGCTACCTCGTCGTGGACGAGAACATGATGACATCCTCTGAAGGCGTGTTCGCGGCCGGCGAGTGCACTTCGCCCAAATGGAATCAGCTGATCGTATCAGCTGGTGAGGGGGCCAAGGCAGCGATCTCCGCTGTACATTACCTAGACCGCAAGCAGGCACGACCTACCTAGGAACGACCCAGCTCAACGAGGGTTGATGATCGCGGAGCATCTCCAGTTGCTTCTTTGTTCTCTCTCTGATCTCCCTCGGACTCAGGAATTCGCGCACGACCTCTCCGTTTCGCATGATCGGCGTGAGCAGCGCTTCACAGTTCTTAGGACCTAGTGTGCCCTCAGGTTGCACGACATCCGCAAGGGTCTTCCAGTCCCTGTAGACTTGCTTCCTTCCGGATATGTCCCCCCGCTTCGCCCTTGGGATTCTCTCTCCGTCAGTCCCTACGATTTCGACGACCTTCCCACTGAAGTCCACAGACGGGGCGTCGCTGATGTACGTACCCACACCGAATCCATCTGCCATGTCGCTTAGCCCTGCGATATCTGCCTCTCCCAATCCACCTGAGACAAATATCTTCACGTCATGCCTGCCTCTGATGTTCAGCTCCCACCTCACTTCTTCGACTATCTTCTTGAGGTTGCCCTTCCTTGAGCTCGGCGTATCTATCCTGACTCCCTGCAGCCTCTCTCTCAAGGTGTCAGCGGCCATCAACGCCTCTGTCTTCTCGTCATACAGCGTGTCTATCAGAGCGATTCTCGAAACGTCTTTGGGAATCACCTCGTCGAACGACTCCCAGGCCTTCTTCTGATCGCCAAGTATCAGGACGAGTGAGTGAGGCATTGTGCCCACGGGTTTTTCGCCGATCATCTCTGCGCCCATGACGTTCGACACTCCATCTGCTCCTCCTATGAACGCGCTCCATTCCACCGCTGGAGCGAGGGCAGGGTGAACTCTTCTGGATCCGAAGCTAAGCAGCGTCCTGTCCTGCGCGGCGATCCTCAGCCTGGCTGCTCTCGTAGCGACACCAGACATCGTGCACAGAAAGCCCAACGCCGGATTCTCGAACTTGGCGAACTCCACATAAGGGCCTTCGACCTGCAGCACGGGTTCATACACCGGCGAGTTCCTATTGGTCAGAAACAGGGTTCCCTCCTCCATTGCCCGTGCATCCACCTTCATCCCTTCGAACAGTTTCATGACTTCGTAGATGCCGCTCACGATGCCCCAATCCCCCTCTGGGACAGCCCTGGCATAGAACTCCATCACGACCTTCGTGTTGATTCCTTTCTTCCTCAAGATATCCTCAGTGAAGAGAAAATAGACATCCGTTGTCCTGCCCTGTCTGATCTCTGGTTCAGTGGCAATCAACATACGATCCAACTTTCTATGGCTCTCCTGCTTCATTTCCCTGGGCATTCCTCTCTCCCTGTCACCGATTCGCGACAAACGCTCATAAATCTGTTCCACGCCCCGACCCTTGTTGAGCCCGAGGCGTGCAGCTGATGCCGTGATGACGATAGTCCGCTCCTATGGCAATCGCCCTCCAGACTTCCGCGCGAGGGATCCGTTTGAGGTGCTGGTGGCGACCATACTCTCACAGAATACCAACGCAAAGAACGCTCGGCATGCGCTAGCAAACTTGAGAGGGGGCAGACCTCTGTCGCCTAGAAGGATCATGCAGATGCCCATGCGCACGGTGGGGTCGAGAATACGAGTATCCGGTTTGTATGAGTCCAAAGCCAAGTCGATAAAGGCGGCGGCTGACCACGTCCAGAGGATGCACGGCGGAGACATGCGCAAGATGCTGCGTCGGGATCCTGAGTCGTTGAGAAAGGAACTCATCACGATCAGAGGGGTCGGTCCTAAGACAGCCGACATAATACTCGCATTCTGCGCTCGTGTTCCCACTGTACCTGTGGACACTCACATAGCCAGGATTTCAGGTCGCCTTGGTGTTGTCGAGCCTGGAGCCAAGTATGACCAGATCAAAGAAGGGCTCGAGAGGATCATCCCGGAAGAACAGAGACTCGTAGGCCATCTAGCACTGATCAACTTTGGCAGGGAAGTGTGCTTGGCAAGGAGACCGAAGTGCCAGATATGTCCGGTTCAAAGGCTCTGTCCGTACTACTCAAGTATCATCCGACAAATCAGAGGACGACAGCCTCGTAGCTAGCGCCCTCTTGAGGAAGTCCGTCCGCTGAGAAGTCAATCATGATTATAACGCCCTCCTCGCAATCAGCCACATGCCTCTGATAGGCGAGGAGGATAGAACGGCCTTGAGAGAACAGTTCGAGAGCAGACTTACTGGTCGTGTGAGTCTGATCATTTTCACCAAGAATCTGGACTGCAGGTTCTGCAAAGAGGTCGCTCAGGTAGCACAGGAGCTGTCGGAGCTGGATCCTAGAATTAGATCCGAGGTCTTCGACATAGACGAGAACCCCGACAGGGTTACCCAACTCGGAATCATTGGAGTTCCAGCCACGGTTGTCATGGGGAGCACCGATTACCACATTCGTTTCTACGGCACACCGGCTGGCCATGAGTTCTCGACCTATGTCCAGGACATCATCAATGTGTCACGCGGCGATCCCGGGCTGAGTCAGCAGACCTTGGAAGGCATCAAGAGGATTAACGTGGATACGAGAATCCGAGTCTTCGTGACGCCAACATGTCCCTATTGCCCCCAGATGGTTCTGATGGCGCATGAGTTCGCTATGGCGAACGAAAAGGTTCACGCCGACATGGTCGAGGCGCTTGAGTTTCCAGAGTTAGCCACGAAGCATGACGTGCTGGCAGTCCCGAGGACCGTCGTGAACGACAAGTATGCGGTGAACGGGCTCCTCCCTGAACCCCTTTTCGTAGAATTTCTCTTGTACTCCACCGGGCTCCTAGAACGCGTCTCCCCTGAACTGGCTCGCAGACTTGAACAATAGGAGATAGACGCTTCGAAGCACTGAAACCAAAGCTTGGATGATGGCAAAAAGGGGCCCGAGATGACCGCAGGAATTGGCGCGTTCCGAGTTTTGAAACGGTTATAAGGGAGCAGACGCTCAACCCAAAAAATCCATGACATCATTCAAAGTGAGAGTTCTATCCTTCTCCGTGGAACAGATGGTCGCGACTTTGAGATCGGACGAAGCCGCGAAGATCGGAGTGGACGAAGGCGAAAGAGTGAGGGTCACCTATGGTGAGAAATCCTCGATCGCTTTGGCGACCACACCAACTGATGGAGTTCAGTCAGGCATGGTTCTGCTGAGCAAGAAAGTGGCCGACAGCTTGGAAGCAGCTGACGGTGTGGCAGTAGATGTCGTCTACTCTCCCCCGCCGCTCTCCGTACAGGCGGTCCGTTCGGCCGTCCAAGGGAAGCCGCTCAGCAAGGACATGAGCTATGCAGTAGTCAATGATGCTGTGGCCGGTGTCCTGAGCGATGCCGAGCTCTCCGCGTTCATAGTCTCTCAGGCCTACAGGACCGTTTCAATGGACGAGGTGGAGAACCTGACCAGGGCCATGGCTGACTCCGGGCAGAAGCTCTCATTCGGCAGGACAGTGTATGACAAGCACTCGATAGGAGGAGTACCCGGTAACAAAGTCAGCCTCCTGATTGTCCCCATCGTGGCCGCAGCTGGGCTGCTGATCCCAAAGACCTCAAGCCGATCCATCACCAGCCCAAGTGGAACCGCAGATACGATGGAGGTGCTTGCGCCTGTTGATCTCGATCCGACGGAGTTCAAGCAGGCTGCCCTGAAGGCCGGAGGTGCGATAGTCTGGGGAGGCAGGCTAGGTCTGGCGCCGGCGGATGACATCTTCATCAAGAGAGTCGAACACCCTCTTTCGCTAGATCCCGCCAGCCAACTGCTTGCCAGCGTGATGTCGAAGAAGCTGGCCGTTGGCGCCAACTATCTGGTCGTCGATCTGCCACTTGGGTTGGGGACCAAGCTCGAGACCGAGGACATGGTCAGAGATCTTGCCGCAAGGTTCATCGAGTTGGGCAGAAGGCTTGGAGTCTACGTGACCTGCGGCATGACATATGGGTCGCAGCCAGTCGGCCATGCCGTGGGATGTGCGCTGGAGGCCAAGGAAGCGCTTGAAACGCTAGCAGGCAAGGGACCGACGAGCCTGATCGAAAAATCCACATCGCTAGCAGGACTCCTGCTTGAGGCCTCGGGCTTGGCAGGCAGGGGACTGGGAAAGGACATGGCAACGAAGATACTACAGACGGGAAAAGCGCTCAAGAAGATGAGGGAGATCATCGAAGCACAGGGTGGCAATCCGAACGTGAAGCCGGGAGACATAACGATCGGGACTGAGAGGGCCGTGATTGAGTCACCCGCCGACGGATACGTGGTTGAAGTGAACAACTCCGCGATCAATTCGATAACGAAGGCCGCCGGTTCACCGGTGGACAAAGGCGCTGGCGTGCTACTCCATGCCAAGGTCGGATATAGCGTCAAGAAGGGAGACCCCTTGTTGGAGATATTCTCAGAGCATCCGGTCAAGTTGACCGAGTCACTCGACTTGGCTCAACGGCTGAAGCCGATGACCGTCGAGGGCATGTTGCTTGGAAGGCTCCCTGAAGTGCTCTGACTTTGAAGCCGGAGATTGAGTGCGCCGAGTGTTCGGTGCGGGTCTTCATGAGAGTAGTAGAGAGTACTGGTGCTAGCGACAGAACAAAGATAGTCGCAATGACCAAGGCAATACGCGTGCTTGCGCAGGAGATGGAAAGAGGGACTGCTCCGGTCGACTTCTCGAACAGAATATTCTCAATACTCTACAGGACAACCAAGACGGCAGATCCGTTCAGAAGGATCAAGAAAGCGAGCAACAAGGCAGCCTTATCATTGCTACCCAAGGCATGGCACACGGTCCAGTCGAAGAGAGGACTATCTAGGCTTAAGGTTGCTGCACTTATCTCAGCCGCTGGCAATGAGTTGGACATCTCGACGGGTTCCTACGACTTCTCGCTGGAAGGACTCTGGCACCGTGTGTTGGGCACCGTCGACACCGGATTTGGAGTGGATCACACGCATCTTCTCTCAGATGAGCTTCGGAGAGCCCACTCAGTGTTGATGATAGGAGACAATGCTGGCGAGATCGCTCTGGACATACCTCTCATAAGAGTGATCAAAGAGAAAGGAGTGAAAGTATACTATGTGGTGAGAGGGGGTCCCATTGCCAACGACGCGACATTGGAGGATGCAGTGGAGACCGGCTTGAAAAATGAAGTGGACTCGATCACGACTACTGGAAGAAAAGCGTTCGGGATTGCGCTCGACGATTCTCCTAGGGACACAGTGCGGCTTCTTTCGGAATCAGACATGATAATATCAAAGGGTCAGAGCAACTTCGAATCGCTGAACTGGTCCCCAACGAGGAAGCCCGTGTATTTCCTCTTCAAAGTGAAGTGTAGGCCGATAGGTGCAACGATTTCAATGCCAATTGGGTCAAGCGTGCTGATCAGGAGAGCACCGAGGATCCAAGACTAGACATCGCTGCGTCAGTCGACGATGACTGGGGTTTGCTTCTGAATGAGGCTATCGTAGAGATGGATGAACCTCTTGGCCACGACCCCTATGTCGACATTCTCAAGAGCCCACTTTGAGGCCCTCCGGCCCATGTCAGTCAAATCTTCAGTAAGGGCGTATCGCAACTTGTCCGGCAGGTTCTTCTTCTCGTAGTCAAAGACTATCCCATTGAACCCATCGGAGACCCAATCCTTCAGCCCGCCCAGGTTTGAGGCTATGACGATCTTCTTGAAGGCCATTCCTTCTGCCAAGCTCAATCCGAAGGTGTCCCCTATGGAGGGCAACACCATAACGTCGGATTGAGAGATCAGCGAAGCCTTCAACTTCTCATCCACATGCCCCAACACTCTCACGTGATCTGAATAGCTCTTGCCCTTCGCTCTGTTTCTCAGCGCTTTGAGCTCGGGCCCACTTCCCCCGTACACCAAGTACACGTTTCCTAGATCAGTTACATCTCCGAACGCATCCAGCAGCAGATGCACTCCTTTGTCCAGAGTTATCCTGCCGAAGTAGAGAACTACCTTTGCGTCCTTCGGTATGTTGAGTTCCTTCCTGAAATCGTGACGCCCCGCCTCAGAGATGAGTTCCTTGAGTCTGGAGCCGACAGGTATGATCTCGATTTTTGTCTTAAGACCTTCATCCCGTAGGAACTGCTTCATGGACTCCGTCGGCGCGGTGACTACATCACATCCATCGTAGATGTGAATGGTGAGTTTGTTGAGCACGCTAGCGACCGCTGATGTCGCAGGTGAGCTGCCGACAGCTGGAGCCATGTCGCGGACATTCGTGTGGAACGTTCCGACCGCTGGAACCCCAAGCTCTTTGGCAGCCATCAGGCCACCGAGCCCAGCGAAGAACGGCGTGTTGATGTGAACAATGTCCAAGTCGTCTTCTTTTGCCCTCTTGACGAAGTCACTGACCCAGAAATAAGATATCCAGTAGTTGTTGTACAGTGGGAAGGGCAGCGAACGGATTCTTCTCACATTTGGTTCTCTTTTTCCAGGTATCGAAGTGTACGCCTTCCAGTCAATACCGGCCTTCGACAACTCCACACTGAAATCTTGAAGGAACCTCGAGACTCCATCAACACACGGCTTGTAAGATTCGCTGAACAGGCCGACCCTCGTCATTTTCACCTTCCCGCCTGCCATGACCGTGTCTGGCTTCTATCTATTAAATGTCTTGGCGCCTCCGAACCTTCACTTGCCATGGTGAGCTTGATATCGCGAGCTTCATCTTCAGAATTTGGATCCGTCACTACTGGGCGATCAGCCTCTCGATGTCCAGCGTCGGTTTCATCAGGTCTTCCGATTCGAAGTATATCTTCCTCCACAATTCGAAGAGAAGCCCTATCCAGAGCAGGTTGTAGTACCTGTTCATGGAGGGATCCGGCCTAGATTGAAGAACTTCTCTCAGAAGCTCCTCCTTGAGGTATCCTTCCTTCACCAGATATCCACTCGGAAGAACCTGTCTGGCCACTTCTCCCATCTCTCCCTTGAACCAAGAGAATACGTTCACCGAGAACCCCCACTTTGGCTTCTGGAGGGTTCTCTTGGGGAGTAGATCTTTCACAGCGAGCCGCAGTATGTACTTCCCTTGAGGCCCCCTGTACTTCAGACTCGAAGGCAGTTTGAACGCGAAGTCCACGAGTTCAAGATCCAAGAGCGGAACCCTTTCCTCAAGGGAATGAGCCATTGTCATGGCATCATCAACCAAGAGGAAGTCATCCGGCAATTTCGTCTCAAACTCGGCCCTCATCACCTGATCGGTCAGTTCGCCCTTGTCTGTGAAGTGCGGCGCGAAGACATCCCTGACCTCAGAGAAACTGTGTTGCTTCATCCTATCGCCGTACAGGTTCTTCAGTTCTCCGTTCTTGAAAGCACCAGCCAGTATCGCGTACAGAGACGGCCTGTCTCCACTGAATGCTAGGACCTGAAATCTGTTGGTCAACCTGTGCATCTCGGGAGAGTCTCCGGCCATTCTGAGCCCGGCCCTTCCTGCGATCTTCAGGGCACCGATGCCCAATGACCCCGTATGTTCAATGAACTCAAACTGCTTGATGTATCTGTACCTGCTGACGTAGCCGCCGAAGAGTTCGTCACCACCCATCCCACTCAATATGACCTTCAGATATTGCCTCACATACTCCGCTATGAAGTACGGATACAGGTTCATCTTGGGCATGTCTGCGAACCAGATAGCCTTCGGATAGACATCCAATTCCTTCGGCGAGATCGTGATGTCATGGTGGTCAGTCGAGAACTCCTCAGATATCAACCTCGCGTCTTCGAGTTCGTCCGTAGCCTCGCCGAAACCCATTGTGAAAGTCTGTATCGGCTCCTTGGAGACCTTCGACATAATGGCGACCACGATGCTAGTGTCCAGACCTCCAGAGAGAAACGACCCTATCGGGACATCGCTGACCATTTGTCTTTTGACAGCGTCGTCAAGCGTCTTTCTCAGCATCTTTGCGATAGCATAGTCAGGACCTTCAATTCTTGTCGTTGGCAGCTTCCAATACCTGCTGATCTCAACCGGCTTTCCTTTCTCAGCTACCAATGTGTGTCCTGGCAGGAGTTTCTTTATCCCCCGGAACATGGTCATCTCACCAGGGACATACAGCAGATTCAACAGGAGATGCAGGGCAAAATCGTCAAGCTCCCGCCTGAACCCGCTCCAGAGGAGGATAGCTTTGGGTTCAGAAGCAAAGACGATCTTTTCGTCTTGGATCGTGTAGTAGATGGGTTTGATCCCGATCGGATCACGTACCAGCACAAGCCTGTGCTTTTTTGAGTCCCATATCGCCGTTGCGAATATGCCATTCATGTCGCTTGCGAAGTCCAGACCTCTCTCCTCGTAAAGGTGTATGATGACCTCTGCATCGCCGTTCGTATAGAACTTGTGGCCCATTCTCTCCAGCATTCCACGCAGTTCTCTGAAGTTGTAGATCTCCCCGTTGTGAACTGCCCATATGGATCCGTCCTCGTTGTGCACGGGCTGCTTGCTGCCGACTACGTCTATTATGCTCAGCCTCGCATTGACCAAGCCGATCCCGTCGTCGAGGTACTCTCCACTGTCGTCTGGACCTCTGTGGCTGAGTATCTTCCCCATATCTCTCAGCAGCTCGGCGTCATTCAAGCCTAGGAAGCCAGCGATTCCACACAAGCCCAGGACTATGCGGTTTGTTCTCATTCTATTTAAACGTAGATAGACCAAATCAGAGTCAGCCAGCTTGGGAATATGTGTCAATACGTTCGGTAGTGAGTTTCCTTCGCTATGCGCATCTCAAGGATAAATATCCGGAGACGATCGTGGCCACAGATGCGAGACAAGGTTCTGCTTGCAGCACAAGAACCAGAATCCACAACGAGGTTGTCCCTTACCGAAGCCAGCCTATCGAAGGAGCACAAGGTGAGCGTCCTCCTGCCCAAGCTCAGGGCAAGGTTCCGACCACGGTTTGTTTCCGCTGCACTACGGTACGCGGGTTTCGCATTCCAGGAGTTGCTATCGTCAACCGATGTACTTCATCTGGTGAACTCCCCGGACTTCATTCATCTACCGGCCTTAGTGAAAAGGTGCGATGTCGTCTATGACTACAGGAGCAACTACTCTGACAAGCTGAGGTTGTCCTACCCCTCGTTGGCTGGCGTAGCGGCTAGGCTGGAGGAAATGCTAGCGAAGAGAGCTAACTTGGTCCTGACCGTGAATGATATCCTTGCCGCTCGATTTAGCAAGCGAGTGGGAAAGGCCGCGGTGGTTGTGCCGAATTACCCTACGAGAGAGTTCAGGTCCACTAAAGAACCGAGCGAGGTCAGAGCAGTTCACGGATTCTCAGGTGAAAGCTTGGCCCTGTTCGTGGGCAACTTGACAGACACATACGACCTTGATCTTTTGCTGGCATCGGCTCGGAAGCTGACGGGAACAGAGTTCTGGATAGTCGGCTCGGGCAAGAACGAGACCCGGTTGAAGGAGAAGAGTCCAAGCAACGTGAAATTCATTGGGAAGGTTCCCCACGCCGCGGTCCCGGATTTCATCGCTGCTGCTGATGTCTGTCTTGCGCCGATCCGCGCGTACCAAGCAGATGTTGTGAGCAACGATCAGGATGTCTGGAAGATAACAGAATATGCTGCTCTGGAAAAACCAATAGTGGCCACGAACTTAGCACCTTCGTCGCAGTATGAGTTGGTCAGGGAGGAAGTTGACGCGTTCTCGGACGCGATCAAGAAGGCATGCTCAGGGATGATCAGACCGGCTCAGCCCAAGTTCTGGGAGGATGTGTCTGAGCCGACCCTTCTCGAAGCCTACCGCCATCTACCCTGAATGATGGGAACACCCCGTCAATGTTCCTTCAGGAGCCTGAGCAGCTCAACTGCCCTTTGCCGAGGATTCGTGGACGAAGTTATGTGCCTGCCAACTATGAGAATGTCTGCTCCCGCGCCCAGAAGGACACTCGCAGTATCAAGCGTTACGCCACCTGCGACCGCCATGATCTTTTCAGGGAATACCTTCCTCAGTTCCTGCACCCTTGGCCCAAGAGTCTCAGGGTCCAGACCTTGGTCGATGCCAGAGTGACAGACGAGAATATTGACCTCCCGGGGCAGCTTGCTCAGCTCCTCAAAGCGGCCGGAATATCCCAAGAGATCAGCCACACAGATCATTCCACACGCTCGACAAGCGGATGCGAACTTGTCCAGCGTGGCTTGAGGAGCGATGGCTGATACGGTGACCCCATCCGCTCCGCCTTTCTTCGCGATCTGGACCTCGAGTTCTGCAGCGTCCATCGTCTTCATGTCAGCTATCACTGTCCTGCCCCTAGATTCTTTCTTGACCGCCCTTATCGCTCCAGCTCCGCGGGCCTTCAGCAACGGCGTACCCACCTCCAAGATCACTCCGGAGATCGGCAATGCCCTGCAGACTTTCAACGCTTGGCCGAGATTCGGCATGTCGAGCGCCACCTGGAGACTGTGTTTGAGTTCGGCGCTTCTATTGCTCTGCACCTCGCGCATGGGCCTGGCATTCGCATGTTGTGTATTTGAGGGATTCTCGCGACAGGTGAGCTCGCCTACCCTAGGGTCGCGTGCGGGCAAGGGAGAACAAGTCACCTCGGATAGACTTATCAAAGCTCAACAAATCGTATTTGCTGTCATCAATGCACCGTGTCACGCCGCCCGATGAGGAAGTAATCCTGGAAGGCGAGGCCAGATACATAGGTGGGCTGTCAAAGTGGACCGGGTCTGCGAATGGCAGACTTGTGCTCACAAACAAGAGGATCTACTTCGAGGTCACGGTCGGAGGACTCCGCGACAAGAGACCGGAGCTAGGCTTTGAGAACACTCTCAACAATACAATGGAGGTGAAGGTGGGGCAGCTGTCCTCATTTAGCAAGCCGGTCGTTACCGTGGTTTACAAGTCCAGTCGCGGACAGGTCGAACAGCCGAGCTTCCAAGTGCCGAATCCTGAAGTCTGGAAATCGGCGCTCGCAAACATAAAGTTGGGTTCAGTCTTCTAGATAGACCACACCAAGGTGGAGGTCCTCAGCACCCCGGGTATCTTTCTGATTAGCGTGACAACACGGTCCAGGTCCGCCATCGTCTCTGCTGTGAGCTTGGCAACTATGTCATACTGGCCATAAGTGACCGCTATCTCGGTGATACCCGGCAGGTTCCGGATCTGATCTGCAATCTCATGCTCTCTTCCTATCTCAACAACCACGAGAATCTGTGCTACCACCAATCTCCTGTGTGGCGCTGTGGGTGGGCGTTTTTAACCTTGTAGCCGGACTGCTCGGGTGGATACGCTTAAATAACGCTATCCCGATTTGACTTTCGATGTCCTCTCCCCTGTTGCCTCTGGTGAACCAGACAGACCTCAGTAGCACAGTCTTCTGGGTGCTCTATGTTCTCGCGCTCATTCTGAGCGTAGTGGGAGTATTCGTGTCCAATAAGCTGAGGCACGACAGAGAAGTCCAGAGGTTCTGGAACAAGGTTCGCACTGCCCGAAAGGATCCATCTTCGGTTTGGCCATACCAGGATGAAGAGGAAGAGTAGGCAGGTTCGCATGTGTTGAAGCACGGTTTTTCAGGCTACAGGTAGACATGCGTGGTCACCATCGGTCCAATTTCGCAGCGTTGATCACTTCAGGTTATCTATCTATGCCCGGCAGATCGGAACGCACAGGAACGAGGCGAATGGCCGTCGAGAAAGGAGGTCTGGTCCCCACGAGCAGACCTGCGCTCCCAAGGGGAGATCTGCTGCAGATAGTGAGAAGGCTGAGCGGTTCTCCACTCTCGGAACTCGTCAATTCAAGAATGGAGACCTTCAAGCGGAATCACGACTCTGTTTACGAGATCTGGTTCTCGGAGCTTTCGTTCTGCATATTGGTAGCTGCCAGTACCGCTAGGTCTGGTCTCAGAGCCCAAATCCGTCTCGGACCAAGAGCCTTCGTTTCGATGGAAGAAGGTCGGCTTCAGCGTGCGCTCAAGTCCACGGGAATAAGGTTCCACAACAGAGCTCGTTACATAGTCAGGGCCAGGAAGCTGGGCGACTTCAGGCCAGCTGTGCTGTCAGCGAGCAGTGTTCACGAGGCTAGAGATTGGCTGGTTGGCAACGTGTCTGGGATAGGCTACAAAGAAGCCTCGCATTTCTTGAGGAACGTTGGATTTCCGGACGTAGCTATCTTAGACAGACATATCGTCAGAACGCTCTTCGAGGCAGGGTATCTGCCATCACCAGAGTCGCCCTCAGGTCGAGATGACTACCTTCGGAAGGAGCAAGCGATGTTGGAGCTTGCAGAAGAAACATCGATGGCACCCGGGGAACTTGATCTGTACCTCTGGTACATCAAGACCGGAGACATCGTGAAGTAGGGTCAGATCCCCACAGCTGTCAGAACTATCTCTCGCTCCCTAGGCCCTAGCATCTCCACGAGGTAGAGGCCTTGCCAGTCGCCAATCTTCAGCTTGCCAGATTCAATGGGAATGTTGACTGAGGCTCCGAGCAGCGTTGATGACACGTAGGCGTTGACTGTTTCAGGATCTCTCGACGTCGACGCACCTCGTTTCTCAACCGTCTCCTCAAGGATTTCGTGCAGAATCTCTGGGACCAGCTCCGCGATTCCCTCTCTTCTGTTCACCAGCATGATAGCTGATGTCGTGTGCCTGCTGAAACATGACAAGGTACCTTCATTGACACCTGCTCTTGTGACAAAGTCCTGTGCTTGACCGGTCAGGTCAACGATATCTCTCATCTTAGTTGTCTTGATCTTCAGCGTATTGCGAACTACTTTCGCCTTTGAGGATGATAGTACGAAGTCATAATTACCAGTAGGTGGATTTGAAACCAGCCCGATCGCCACACTGTCAAGCTCGGCAAAGGATTTAAAGGGTATTGCTCACCGCGACCAAACCTCAGAGGAGTCCGCAGTTTTGTCGGTGGAGGCCATCTTTGAAGAAGCTTGCCCGAGCTGTGCGGGCCCCATATCCACCGAAAGACTGCTCGATGGCCTTCCTTGCGAGAAGTGTCTGCCAGATCCCTCAGTGAGTCGAGCCGAGCTGGAGAAGATGGCCACTCATTTCGGCGAACCTTATTCATCACACCTAGTTCTGTCAGTATTGCTGCGGGACTTCGATCAGGCGTTCAGCGAGCTGGTCGGGTCGAAGCCCACTCCAACCCAGAGATGGCTCGCCCGTCTGTCTTTCCTGCGCCGCTCAGCAATGGCGGTCATTCCGCACGGACAAGGAAAGACGGCTCTCGCCCTGTCGATCTGCCTTGTTCATCAAAGGCGTTCAGAAAAATGTCTTCTGGTCACGAAGGGCGAGACCGAGGAGGCAGAGGTGCAGGAGATTCTCTCCACCCGCGCCAAAAGGATTCGATCCCCAGGACTGACGGATTCTCCAAGTTCCGAGGACGGTCCTGTGGTTTCCATCGTGGCAGACCAGATCTCCATCGATGAGTCAAGTTGGCCTGGCTATGATGTTGTGATCATCGATGACGCCGACGAGGAATTGGCAAAGCGACTGCTAAGGTTGAAGGAAAATCCTCCATCCGCGCTGCTCTGGCTCAAGAGCAGCCCGCCGACGCACATCACTAGAAGGAGCCCGGGGTCAGTGACGGAGATTGACAGAACCCTCGACAGGCGGATCGATGGTCCGTTTCACTACTCTATCCTCGTTGCGCCTGACAAGTCCCCTCAAACCATCACGGACATCAGCGAAATCCTGCATGGAAGTGCGGCGGTGGTCGCGAACGCAAGCACGCGGAAGGCCATCCAGAACAATGTCGATGCGTACATGTATCGCAACAGGCCCAGTTCCAGCGAGATCACCAAGCTCAAGAGTGCAAGTCACATCGTGTTCGCGGGGCTGCCGATCAGGACGACGACCACCGAAGCAGACTCAAACGATGATCAGGAGGATGCAGTGGACATATTCTGTAGATGGATGGGCTATGCCACGAAAATAGACGAACAAGGTATCTCGTTACCCGTTGCGGTCTTGGTGGACAGCAAGCCCAAGGTGGATGCCTTCCTCAAGCAACTCGATGAAGCTCACCGTGTTGAGTCCAGCGACATGGTGGCGGACTACAAGGATGTTCTCGTCGGAAATGCCAAATCAGCTGATCCTCGCGAAAGAATAGAACACATCGAACCGGTCCTTCTCATAGTGGAATCTCCGACTAAGGCGCGGACGATTTCAGGTCTCTTCTCAAGGGTCAGTAGTCAGAAGGTGGGGCCATTGACAGCACAATGGACGCTCATGGGGAACAAACTCATGCAAGTAGTGGCCACTCAGGGGCATGTCATGGACCTTTCTCTGGAGGGTGGGTTCCATGGAGTGCTGAAGAGGAAGGACTCCTTCGTCCCGAGGTATGGATTCATCAAGAGGTGCAGGAGGTGCTCAAGTCAAGTCGTATCAAAGGACGTCTGCAACTATTGCGGAAGCAGTGACCTTTCTTCCAAGAAGGAGACCATGGACGTCCTGAGAGAACTGGCAGAAGGTTGCGGCTCGGTGATACTGGCCACTGACCCGGATTCCGAAGGTGAGAAAATAGCATTCGACGTGATGGCCTACATATCACCTGTGACAGAGAGCATAGTCAGATCCGAATTCCATGAGGTCACGAGAAGAGGGCTAGACGAAGCATTGCGTTCGCCCAGATCAGTCCTCCCGAGTTTCGTCCAGTCTCAGATACTGAGACGGGTTGAGGACAGATGGCTTGGTTTTGAGTTGAGCAGAAGGCTTTGGGACAAGTTTGGGAATCGTCGTCTTTCAGCGGGCAGAGCACAGAGCCCGATCTTGGGTTGGGTCGTTGATCGCTTCAGGGAGAGCAGGCAGAAGAAGAACTACATCGTCGTGGAGTTGGAGTCAGGGTTGTCGGTCTGGCTGGACGTTACAGGAAGAGAAGACAGAAGGGATCTCGCCAAATCTATCAAAGAGGCCACGGCTGACCTCAAGGTTCTGGCAGAGGAGACAATTGAGGTGAGACCACGACCACCCTACACTACAGACTCACTCTTGGCTGATTCGTACTCGTTCCTTCACATAGGGCCTGGGAGTGCCATGAGGTTGGCGCAAGATCTGTTCGAAACTGGTTTGACGACGTACCACAGGACAGACTCGACCAGAATCTCCAGCTACGGCATCGGCACAGCCAAGGACTACATAGAGAGCAGGTTCCCTGGAGAGTTCAGGGCCCGCTCATGGGGAGAACAGGGCGCCCATGAAGCGATCAGAACCACAAGGTCGTTGGATGCTGAGACCCTGTCAGAGGCAGTGAGGAAAGGTGAACTCAAGCTGAGCAAGTCTTTCACAGGATACCACGAGGGGCTTTATGGAATGATCTTCAGAAGGTTCATCGCTTCTCAGATGGAGAGCGCGATGGTCAAGACCCAACGCTTCGAAGTCAGAGTCCTAGACTTCAAGGTGGAGCAGCAGAGAAGGGTCGAGGTCATGAAGAAGGGATTCACCTCGATCGTCCCACTCAGATTGGATGCCAGGGTCACGTCGGGCCAACAGAAGGTGAAATCAACATCACTGAAGACATTGCCCAAGGTCAGATTATTCACAGTAGGAGAGCTAGTGTCGGAGATGAAGAGGAAGGGAATAGGCAGGCCCAGCACTTACGCGAAGCTGGCCGATACCATAATGAGAAGGAGATATGCCTTCGAAGTTCACGGCAGGATTATTGCCACCAACTTGGGTATGCAAGTCTCCGACTATCTGCGGACCAATTTCGGCAAGTATGTCTCGGATGAGACGACAAGAATGCTGGGCGACAAGATGCAACAAGTAGAAGATGGCAAGGAAAACTATCAAAAGATGTTGTCGGATCTCTATGAAGAGGTCAAGTCTATGCCTCCGTAGGGCTCGGGACACCATTGGCCCTCGGACCAAAGGTCAAGAGTTCTTCACTTGATTAGATGGGTGCCATCGCACGACTTTGATGTCCTGAGCTCATCAAATCCCTCTCTGCAGGTGGAGAATGTCATACCGTGCTTGAGCACGAGTGCCCTGAGCTCGGTGAGAGTCACCCGCCTGATTCCTTCATCCAGGTAGAGGCAGTTCGACACCCTTGTCCCTTCCTTTCTGTACAGACGATCCAGTTGAACGGAGGCATTCGGCACCACGCCGCTGATCCTCCTAAGGCTGTCGGGTCTAGCCTTGTATGTCGATGCAACCACATGATCGACACCGTTCGACGCGATCTTCTGCACGAGTTCGGAAAGCCCGATGTCACTTACGCCTGGTACTATTGGGTCGATTCTGATGACAGTGGGAATGTCCATTTCGTTCAACTCCTTCAGCGCCTTAAGTCTCGACTTGGGGTCAGGCGCATTCGGCTCAATCTTCTTGGCTACTGCGCCGAGGCTTGTCACGGTCATGCCTACGACTGCCCCGGCGGAGGAGATGATATCGGCATCCCTCAGGACGAGGTCGGACTTCGTCTGGATCATGAACCGAGTTCCTGCTCGAGCCAAGATCCGGAGGACCTCTCGCGTGATGCTAAGCGTTCCCTCCATTGGTGTGTACGGATCCGAACTTGCGCTCAGCAAGATCGGAACACTCTTGTCGATAACATCAACATCTCTGCTGATGCGCTTCAACACATCACGCTTGGCCCTTGGCTTGAAGGCCGAAGGCACGTATGCGGTGATGTAGCAGTACACACATGAATGACCGCAGCCAGTATACGGCGAGAGAGAGTACTTTGCAGGGCATGTGCAAAGGTCGCTGTGCCAAGGGTCAAACCTCCTTATGAGGGAGCCTTCAACAAAGGAACTAGAGATAGATCCCAAAGGCACTCAGGAATTGTTTCGTTCTCTCATACTCTCCTAGGAAGTCATATGCTTTCTCCGTAAGCCTGAAATACTTCCTGTCATCCTCTGATTCTTCGACGACCAAGCCGAGCGAGATCAGTTCATCCAGCTTCTCCTGCATCCTATCGGTCGGGAGGTTCGCCTTCTGCATCAACCTCGTCTTTCCGATCCTTTCCTCCTCCCTTATTGAATTCAGTATGTCTGCGATTATCGATATGCTGGATCGATACTTTCTCGCGAGCTTGCTCAAGTCTCCTTCTTCAGCCTCACCAGCATGGCCAACAGCGACAGATATCCCGCGAGCCTGAGGAGATTCTCTACTGCCAGCAGAAAGGGCTCTCTGTAACCTAGCACGTTCGAGAGATGTGCGCAGGCAAGGAACACGAAGCCCACCGTGACTAGTGCTTGGTTCAGGTTCCTGTCTTTCGTCAATCTCACGAACACGAGCGCGGCCAAAGCCAACAGCATGAACACGTTCAAGACCTGTCT
>CAZXBW010000007.1:0-21228 GCA_964639105.1 uncultured Nitrososphaerota archaeon
GATTCTCGATATCCAGGGCTGTCATCCTGCGGGATGACGTGCAAGAGGCGTGCAAGCACCTCACACAAATCATCAGGGAACGGCCGGACATGATCTTGGTGACGGGAGGTCTGGGCCCGACATGGGATGACGTCACGCTCCAGAGCATAGCCTGTGCCCTTGGAGTGCAACTGAAGGTCAACGAGGTAGCCCTAGCTATGATCAGAGCACGCATCAGAGGTAGACTTACTCCTGAGAGGAAGAAGATGGCATTCCTCCCCGAGGGATCGAAGCCTCTTACGAATACGAGAGGTACAGCACCCGGTGTTTACTATGCAAAAGGAGACACAAGGATCGTGGCATTGCCGGGCGTGCCTGAAGAGATGAAAGGATTGTTCGATAGGGAAGTATTGAAGATCATCAAGCGGAATTTCAAGGGTGAAAAACGGGCAACAGGAAGAATCGTTGTCAAAGACATCCCTGAAGCTGACCTTGCTCCCATGGTGGATAGAGTCAGAGCGAGCGTTGCTGGAATCTACATCAAGTCCCATGTGAAATACTCCGAGAAAGGGCTCTCACCCATCGAGGTCTTTCTGAGTTGCAGGGGCAGAAGATCGAAGTCGAAAATTAGGGATGCGACGCGGATGTTGAGAACACTTGTAGTCAAGGCCGGAGGGCTAGTCACGAGAGGAACGGCAGCTCCCGTTCTCTAATCCGAACTCCCTGAACCTCTCCGAAACCATCCTCTCTTTGTCTCGGAAGTCTCTGCCAAGATGCAACTTCTCAAGGCCATGCCCCTCTGCTGCCAGAGTGGCGGCGGCAGTGGCCGAAAAGGCTGATTCAATCGGGTCTTTTCCTCCGAGCAAGGACAGTAGCATGGTCATCGCATATACGTCTCCACAACCGACGTCATCTACGACGTCGGCGGAAAGGGAAGGCACGAAGTGTACTCCACTCCTGGTCAGAATGAAAGAACCCTCCGATGATCTCGTGAGTGCCACGGTAGCTGGTCCCTCCGGCGCAAGAATTCCGTTGAGGCTTCTGCTACACGAGTAGAGAATTTCTTCATCAGATAGGTGAAGCAGTAGCTTGTTTGCTGTCCACCTGTCGCGATCCTTCCACTGTTTCATCATCAGGTTCCCAGTCTTTCTCTCGCGCACAAACCCTTGGGCTTCAATGCCCGTAGCGCGTGGAAAGTTGATGCTGACCGTCGCAGGATCGATTTCACCCAAGACGGGGGTCACCTGAACCGCATCGAACCCACTCACCGTATCGGCGTCCACTGCCATAGGTGGCCCTCCGATTGACACGACCTGTTGTATTCTCCTTCCGTCTCCCATCAGCTCATTGACAAACCCTATGGAGCTTTTGGATTTCTGAGCAGTGATGCCCACCCCTTCAGATTCAATTTCGCTCAGGTATGACTTCGGCATGTCGGATCCAATGACAGTCTTCAGTTCCACATTAGCCCCCAGCCTGGCCCCGGTTATCGAGCAGTAGTACGCTCCACCACCAACGCGAGATTCTCTCCTCTCTTTGGCCCTGACGATGTCAAGCGTCAGTCCTCCGATTACTAACACTCGCGGCATTTCACTGCGCTCCCTTGAACCAGCAGCCGATGTCTTTCTTCACGAGCCATGCATCCGCAGCTCCAGCCTCTCTCGCTTCCTTTATCACCCTCTCACCGGCTCCACCATCTTTGGTTAGCGCGACCAAACTCCCGCCCATGCCAGCACCGCTTATCTTCACACCGATTGCTCCCCCTAGGTATAGGACCGAATCTCTGATCCTCTCAATCAGAGGAGTGGAGACTCCGTAGAGATCCCTGAGCAACTCATGCTGCACGTTCATAATCTCTCCCAATGTCTCCTTGACCGGCCATTGGCTATTCGACAATGCCAGGGCCCTGTCCTTTCCCAAGATGTTGCTCGCCAATGTTGAGTCGATCTTCTGCCTGTTGATGACAGACAGGGCCAGACTCGTGGAGCTGTTCATCTGAAAAGTGAATAGCATCCTATCGGCAGACTTCTTCGGCACAAGAAACAGATACCTGCTGACTTCCTCCCACTTCACGGATTCCCAATCCGTCTCCTGACAGTTCCGGCCGAGCCTAGACTTTAGCCCCTTTGGGACTGCTGACGAGTCCGAAAGGATCCTTAATCCTTGATCTATCTCGGACTGTCTCGCGGTGTGAATGGACTCGGTCTTGTGTCTTTCACCTGAATCTATAACCACGAAATCTAGGTCGGGCAGATTTAGGTAGTCCACGCTCACCGTGGGTCTTTGTCTGAGAACGATCACCCCGCCGTAAGCTGAAGAGTACTGATCCAGCCTTCCGCATGGGATTCCCATGATGACATTCTCTGAGAAGTAGGCATACTCTGCAATATCCCTCGTGTTTAGGCCAAGTGAGAAGGCGCCGTTCAGGAGAGCCAAGAACGCCACCTCCACCGCACCGCTGCTCCCCATGCCTGATGCTATCGGGATTTCGCTTCTCAAGTAGACATTGAGCCCACTGATGTTATCCGACTTGACGAACTTCCGCAGCGTACTGACGACGGAAGAGAAGTAACCACTCGTCCCTTCGTGTGTCGTTGGCAGGTTCGAGGTGTCAAATTCAATGTCCCCTTCTCCAGCGGAATGGGCTAGCTCCTCAGACCTGATATGTATCTTCGATCCAGAAAGAGGAACCGCAAAAGCGTACAGTCTCCGGTTCAAAGCCAACGGCACTACAGGCAACTGCTTGTAGTCTTGGTGAGTGTTCAGAAGATCTGCCCTTCCTGGAGAAGAGGAGATGAATTCGGGTGGTCTACCGAAGAATTTAGTGGCGGATTCAAGGAAAGATTCGGGGACATGTTGACTCGTTTCACCTCACCTCACGCAGCTCGGCTGCTTTCTCCTCTGGAAGATAGTCGTAGGTCACCGTTCCTGCGCCCAGCTCGACGCCAGCTAGGAATTTCAACTTATCCCGCTCACGGTACTTCGGGAAGAACTCTATGTGGAAGTGGTAGAAGGCTGACGATGCGCGGCCCTTGGGTTGTTGATGCAGGACCATCGAGTAAGCCATTTCCCTGTTGAACAGACCATCAAGTCTTGCAACCACTTGCTTGATCGAATCAGATAAGCCATGTCTCTCATCAGCATTCAGACCAAGAAGATCAGCCACGTGACGTTTCGGATAGATCGAAACTCCATATGGCATCTTGGGTGCAAACGGTATGAAGGAGATGAAGTTTCTGTTCTGGTAGACCAAGCGACTGCGCGCGGACATCTCGGCTTTGACTACATCGCAGAAGAGGCAATGCTTCCGTTTGATGAAGTATCGTCTTGACACGTCCATCTCTCTTCTCACGATCGGCGGAACGAAAGGAAACGCATAGACTTGACCGTGAGGGTGTTCTATCGTTACTCCCATCTCTTTTCCTCTGTTCTCAAAGATCAGAACATACTTCACCTTCGCATCCGAGGAGAATCTCTCCATCAACCCGGACCAAACATCTACTATCTTCTCAATGTGAGATATTGCCATTCGACCCAGTTGAAGTGAATGGTCGGGACTGTAGATTACGACGAGGCACGCTCCGTAGGATGGCTTTACCCTATATGGCGGTATTGTTCCTTGGTCTGGCTCGGGAGGTTCCATTGTAAGCGAAGGGAACTTGTTCTCAAGAACGAGGACGTCCCAACCTCCGCTCGGAACCTCGGTGGAGCCGGGACAGAAGGGACAGCTCTCCCGCTTCAGTATAGGCCTCTCCTTTCTCTTTGCTGAGACCACAACCCATTCTGCAGTCACCGGATTCCAACGCAGTTCCATGTACGGATAAACGCATAGATAGATTGGATATATCACTTCTGGGCCACGTATTGTCCTCTTGTGAAGGCATGGGAGATGTTTAGCGAGGCCACCGACATCTCGCCGAGATGCGTGACCGCGAGGGGCCACAGGCTAGTAGGGTCGGTGCGCCGCATCAAGTTAAATAGCTCGGGTCGGTCTCACGACACAACAATGCCTCGGTGTGGAAAGAAGAAGACCAAGAAGAAGAAATAGTATGTCAACTTGCGTAGTCTTGTGAATCGCTAGGTACAGACTTCTTTTCACGGTCAGAGCAAGGAGGCCAAGATGAAGCCGATCACGCAACTCACGAAGATCGATGCGAAGTTGACCATGTTGTTGTCTATGATGTCATAACCCCTTATTCTCCTAGCTGGCTTCCCGCAATGTATCCTCTTCTCCGTCATCTTGCCACATGAGTCGCACACGTAGATCCCCTGGATGGTTGCACCCATGAGGCTGTCCACCATGGCTCCGCTGAATCCCCCGATCGTGGATGCTACGAGCATCGTTGATATCGGGACGGCTCGAAGCATTCCGCTCAAACCGAGCCAGTTCGTTCCGATGACTGACAATATCCCAATGGTCAATGATGCCAATAGAGCGACCGAAGTGCCCAGTAGGGTCACGCCTCCGGACGCTCCTCTCTCCACGACCTTCCTAGGATCCGTTATCAGCCTAGGTTCTTGTTTGCTGAGTAGTCCTATCTCTGTCGCGAGCGTGTCCGCAAGACCTGTTGATACTGACGCTAGGTATGCCCCGACAAAGCCCTTGCCTCCAATGAGCCCTTCACATGTCGCGGCGAGGGATGCCCACAGCCCATTCGCGACCACGTTCCCCCATTCTCTCGCACCACCCTTTTCTTGCGCAACACCCATCTTCCTCTTCTTCTCGTACTTGAACCTCGTGAATAGAGCTGCCACGACATGGAAGAAGGCGACAACCAAGAATGCATTCCAGTCACCATAGGCCAAGACCAGCACACCTAATGCCATCCCTGCGATGAAACCCGAAAGTGAGACCGTTCTGAGTAGAAGGGAAGCAACGCCAAGTATAATCAGGACCGCCGCTTTCAGGATGATGTCCGCAGACAACACTGGTAGCTGCGACAAGGTCGGTGCCCCGGTTCCGGGCGCGTCACTTTTAACCCTTATCGGCTGTTGGCTTGAGTTCAGGACTTGCTCTCTCAACTATCTCAAGGTCGCTCAGAGTCTTGAGGAGATCCTCTGAACTGGGCATTCTTGACAGTCCTAGTGGTATGTTCTCTCGTTGTGCTATCTCCAGTGCGATTGGATCAAGTTCGGTCGGTCCATGTATGATCACTGCACTTGGCTTGAACGGGAACACTCTGATCGCAACGAGCGGAGATCTTCCGTGCGTCACGTTCGTGAAGATCAAGGCGCGCTTGGCGGTTGCTCCGAAGAGCCTGATGAACTCGTCACCCTTGAAGTATAATATCGCTTTGACGCTGTCGACCGCTGTATATCCGAAGATGGAGTCCTCCGGGTTTGGTGGTGTTATCAACTGCAGGGAGTTCGTCACTTGGAATAGTGTGCCTATTTTCACTGGAATGGACAGCTCTCTCATGGACAAGATGACCCCAGGCGGCGGGAGCTCCATTCTTGAGAGTTCTGCCAGTTTTGCCCCTCCTCTCTCTATGTCGATGTTCAATAGCGACTCCACGAAAGTTCTCATGAATTTGGTGCCAGGGTTCTTTCTACGGCCCCTCTCATAGTCGCTCAAGACAGACGGCGAAACGCCCATTCTCTCAGAGAGATCTTTCTGGGCGACTTGGAAGATCATCCTCCATTTCTTGAATGCCTTGCCGGATTCCTCGCTGAGTATGACATCCCCTATGATCTTCCTCGCAGCTATGTCTCTGATGTAGTGTGTCAGTTCGTCAAGCTGGTAACTCTCCTGCAAAATCCTTCGGCAATTCGTGAACTGAGTCGGTTATATCTCTTGTCCGACGTTCTTTCCGAGCAAGTACAAATTGGGCGTTGGGTACCCTTAAATACTCTAGAGGGCAAGTTCCCAACAAGAGGTAGTTAATGCCAAAGGGCCTAGGAAGAGAAGGAGCGGACATCTTCGGGACTGACGAGGCTCTTGAAGAGGCTTTCAGAGAAGAACAGAAGGTAACCGCAAGGCTTGAGATAAGGAAATTCAACAAACCCATGACCATACTGGAAGGAATTGACGTCAAAAACAATGAACTGAACGCGCTTGCAAAGAGCCTGAAAACATACTGCGCGTGCGGGGGGACCGCGAAAGACGGCAAGATCTTCCTCCAAGGAGACCAGCGTCAGAAGTCAATCGATTTCCTGAAGAAAAACGGCTTCTCCAAGAGCATCTTCACGATAGTGTAGAAGGTTCCGCTGCCAATCCTTAAAATCGAATTGGCCAGCACCCTATCTGAGCGAGATGGAGATCAGAGAGGCGGTGGAGCGAAGGAGAAGTGTTAGGTCGTACACCCCGAAGGAGGTGTCCGCTGACGCAGTAGAAGCTCTGGTGAAGACGTCGTACAAGGCGCCCTCAGCTGGGGACATCCATCCCTACAGGGTAGTAGTGGTTAGAAACAGCTCAAAGAGAAAGGCCCTTGCAAAGGCGTCACAGGAGCAGGAATTCGTCGCTGAGGCGCCGGTTTCCCTGGTCTTTTTCGTCGACCTTGATTCTGCCCAACGGCATTACGGCGAGAGGGGAGCCAAGCTGTATTCGCTTCTGGATGTTGGGGCTGCAGTCGAAAACCTCATGCTCTCTGCTGTTGATATGGGTCTGGGGACCTGTTGGGTTGGCGCTTTTGACGAACAGGCAGTGGGTAGGTTACTGAAGGCACCTCCTGGTTGGAGGGCCGTTAGCATCATCACACTTGGTTGGCCATCAGGAGGAGACAAGCACAAACCTCCTCCTCCGTTCGCTGAGATGCTGCGATCTGAGAACTGCGGGAGAGGGTGGTCCAGATGAAGTTTGCTAAACTTGCTGATTTCATGGAGCGAATAGAGGCAACCTCGAAGAGGCTGGAGATGATCGACATACTCAGAGAACTGTTCTTGGATGCCAGTGAAGAAGAGATAGGCCCGATTTGCTTCATGCTGTTGGGCGGTCTTGCCCCGGACTATGAGGGCGTGGAGATAGGCATGGCCGATAAACTAGTGATGAGAAGCATAGCAAAAGTCGCAGGGATAGGGGAACTTGAAGTGGAGAGGAGACTGAAGAAGACAGGCGACATAGGAGAGGCAGCCGCTCAGCTGCTCTCATCCAAGAAGATGCGCAAGCTCGTGACCACCGAATTGACTGTGCTGGAGACCTACAAAGGAGCGCTCACTCTATCTAGGTTGAGCGGAAAAGGATCGATATCCAATAGAGTGGCCAGCCTCGCAAGGTTGCTGATAGATTCCTCACCAAAGGAAAGCAAGTATCTCATCAGGTACGTCACGGGCAATTTGAGACTGGGCATTGCTGACATGACGCTTTTGGACGCTCTGTCCGAGGCGTTCCTAGGCGGAAAGAAGAACCGCGAACCAGTGGAGAGGGCGTACAACATAAGGCCTGACATAGGCTACATCGCGACACAGCTCAAGAAGGAAGGGCTGAGAGGGCTACGAGATGTTAGGGTGCAAATCGGGATACCCATCAGGATGGAGCTCGCTGAGAGGCTAGGTTCTTCGTCCGAGATCCTCGAGAAGGTTGGTTCTCCGTGCGCTGCGGAGTACAAGTACGACGGAGAGAGGATACAGGCTCACAAGAAGGGAGAAGAGGTTCAACTGTTTTCACGCAGACTGGAGAACATAACATACCAGTACCCAGATGTTGTGAATGTGATGCGGGGTAGGGTGAGATCTAAAGAGGCGATACTCGAGATGGAGTGCGTCGCCGCAGATCTTGACACTGGTGAACTCAGGCCATTTCAAGAGTTGATGAGAAGGAGACGAAAGCACGAGATAGAGGAGATCAGCGAGGAGATTCCCGTGGTCCTGAAGGCCTTCGATGTCCTACTAGTGGGCGGGACAGACTATACGAGAAAGCCCTACTCCGAGAGAAGAAAAGCTCTGCGGGATTTGATTGATGAGAATCAACAGATACAGCTCTCGGAGATGCGAAAGATAAAGACTAGTGATGAGATGGATCGCTTCTTTCAAGAATCTGTCTCAGAGGGGATGGAGGGCATCATGGTCAAGGCGTTGAATGCCGAATACGAGGCAGGGGCAAGATCGTTCAAGTGGGTCAAGCTGAAGCGTGAGTATCGTAGTGAACTCAGGGACACGATAGATCTAGTTGTGGTCGGAGCCTATGCCGGAATGGGCAAGAGATCCCAATTCAGGTACGGATCCTTCCTCATGTCCGTGTATGATCCAGACAATGACACATTCCCGACTGTGTGCAAGGTTGGGACTGGCTTCACGGACAAGAACCTACAAGAACTTGGTGCAACTCTCGACAAGTACAAGGTCAAGGACAAGCCTCCGAGGGTAGACTCCAAGATGGACGCTGATGTCTGGTTCATCCCTGGACTTGTCCTGGAGATAATTGGGGCGGAGATAACGCTCAGCCCAATTCACACGGCCGCGTGGAACAAGGTGAAGGAAGGAGCGGGTCTCGCTATCAGGTTCCCGAGGTTCACTGGAAAGTATAGGACTGACAAGAGCCCAGAAGACGCTACCACCACCGCGGAACTGATCGAGATTCAGAGTACGAGGCTTCAGAAAGTGACCTAGCTGTCTCTTACTACGCTGGAGGGGGCGGAGGTGCTGCCCCGGCCCCACCTGTTATCGACGTGAGCTTCTGGTTGCCGAGGATGAGCAGTATTCCTGGAATGATGCCCGTTATGAATGCCACTATCAGAGTCATCCCTGAGGACGACACTGCATAGGCCTCCTGGTACTTGCCCTGATCAATCTTGTCCAGTATCTTTGGCTTGACTGTGTAGAGGGCTGTATAGATCCCGAAGGCGCCTACTGCTCCCAAGACCAGACCCTCGATCAAATATCCCATAGCGAAGCCGATGAGAAATCCCCAGCTGAGAACAGTGAGAAGGCTAGATAGTGCTCCCAGAACCATGAGCGCGCCACAGACTATCATTGCGATGTATGTGTAGTTCATGAAGTCCCTTGCTTCCTTTGCCACCTGAGGGTTGTACATCCTAAAACTCGCTTTTCTGCGGAAGTGAATATAAGCCTTCGCAACCGTGCGGCGGCAGACGCAAGTACCTTTTCTCTTTGGACGCGTGAAGTGAGGGATGTGCGGTCTGATCAACTCGAAGGTCGCAGAGACATCGTCTAGCAAGCTGGGGGGTCGGCGCACTCGGACGATTCTAGAGTTATCAATAAACTAATCTTCCAGTTGAACCACATATACAACATACCTGCGGGAATTCACAGGCCACGTAGGTTTGTCTGATTCCATGTGCTTACAGGAAGAAGAGTTGGACAAGGGTGAAGGGAACAACTCTGCGATGATCAACCTGGCCGAGGAAATAGAGACGAAGGGCAAGGAGCTCCTAGAGTTGACGATGAGAGGAGACTATGAGTCGATCTCCAAAGTCATAGAAGAGCTTCAGGAAACGCTTTCGAAGATAGAGGACATAATCAGTTCAAGGGAGCCACTCTTGGGGTAGACATAAAGCGGCTGTCGCTGCAACTCAAGGGAGGTGGCGTAGACCTTGGCGGAAATCGTTGAAGCGCTCGTGTTGGCCGGAGGCCTAGGGGAGAGGCTTAGACCACTGACCCTGGACACTCCTAAGATCTTGATCAGTGTAGGGGGAGCTCCCATACTGGTCCACCAGATTATTTGGCTCAGGAAACATGGCGTAGAGAAGGTCGTGATTTCATGTGGGCATCTGAGTTCGAAGATAGAGGAGTACGTGAGATCAAGGAACCTAGGAGTTGATGTGCAATTGAGCGTGGAGTCAAAGAAGCTTGGAACCGGGGGTGCGTTGAACTTGGCCCTCAAGAAGCTTCATGATGATGCATTCTACGTTCTGAACGGCGACATCATCACGGATATTGACCTGAAAGGACTGGCGCGACAGCACCACAAGATGGGCAAGGAGGCCACCATAACAGTCGTTCCATTTACTTCTCCGTACGGCGTGGTCAACGCTACGAATGGCCTGCTTGAAGAGTTTAGAGAGAAGCCAAAGCTACCATACTGGATAAACGCAGGCATATACGCCATCGACAGACGGATCCAAGCGCGTTTGCCAGAACAGGGTTCGCTCGAAGTTGACGTGTTATCAGGCATGACCAATGAAGCAGCTGTATACGAAAGTGAAGAGCCGTGGATTCCGATAGATACGATTAAGGACCTCAGAGAGGCCGAGGTCTATCTTTCCAAGAGGTGAAGAGAACTATAGGTATTTCTTGTCGTTGTAGCAGTACCATCTCTGATACTGTGGGATCCAAGTCGCCGGCTTGCCGCAAATCGGGCAGTTGGGCGTCGCAGTGGCGCCGGCAGCGGGAGTAGGCTTTACTTCCACCTTCGGCACTTCTTTCGTCTTGCTGAGAATGACCACGTCTCCCACGGCGCTTATCTCTTCCCATTTGACATCCATGATGGCTCCTGCGGCGGTCCTGACCTGCAGCGTGATTTCCTTCTGTCCCGGAATGAGACCGATGTCAGCCACTGACCCAACGAGCGTGCCATCTGGATTGTAGACTTGCTTGCCGATCATCTTGGATTGACCTATGCTTGCGGACATCGTTTCAGAACCTTCGCTAGGCATTTTAAGGCTTTATGGGTCATTCATTCTCGTCCGCGGACCGATTCGATGATTTGTTCTGCAAATGAAGCTTCCGACCCACGAGGTATCACTCCAGAGGCGGCGTAAGCATGCCCGTCTGCGAAACCGCCAACTGCACTCGAAGCATTTCGAAGCAGCTCGGAGAGAGGAGGCATCTTCCCGGAGACTATCTTGTTGTTCAGAAGAGGCGGTGCACGAGCCGATACCTTCGTCCAGTCTCCAGTCAGCGAACCGAGTCCTGGTATCTTGGGCTCAAGCCACATGAAACCCAGCAAGTACTTCTTTGGATCGATAATTCGCTTGAACCGTAGGACCGAAAGGAAAGTGCCAACCACCTTTGTGCCCATTCCAGCTAGTCTGTTCTCTAGATCAATCCATTGGACTGACTCCGCGCTCTTCAGACCGTGCCTCCTAATATCCGAGAAGAGTTCGTCGAACTTTGACCTTCTCTCCCCCTCAAGCTGCTCTGCAAGCTTCCTTGTTCTTTCCCCTATTCCACTCGCAATCGCATCTATCGCTATCTCCGGTCCTCCTCTGTAGTACCCTACAGAACCCAAGGCAGTTATCAAGGAGGAAGCCTTTTGCCTGTTCCACCACTCATCGCCTATCCTGACCTTCACCGTCTCGCTCTTGCCAGTGCGAGTCACTTGTGCGACACCGTTCCTTAGACCCGTATCAAGAGGCATCCTATTGAGTCCGACGATCTTCCCCGGGAGCTCTGACGACCCAACCATTGCCATCGGTGCCGAGTCTTCATTTAGTTTGTCCAGATTAGCCGCCAACAAGTATGCCACCGTAGAGCTTGACGCGTCGGACTCCCCGCTCACCCCCCAGAATTCAGGATTGAGGTTCATTATCGAAGGGTCTTGGGTTGCTATCGGGTCATGGTGGTCTAGTATGACCACGAGTTTCTTTCCGTGATTAGCCTTTGATATCTCGTCGACGTGAGGACTACCTAGGTCGACATAGATGATCACTTCCACTTCCTTTGAATGGATCTTGCCGAGGACTTCGGGAAACAGCTTCTCCAAGCAGACCTTTCCCACCTTCCATCCTTGTCTTTCTAGGGCAAGTCTCACAATAGCTGCAGCGCACACACCGTCTGCATCGCCGTGATGGACTAGCAACGCAGTCCTCTTGGGCAAGCCCATCAGAGAATCTCGAGTACTCGTGACGAAGCTCAGAAACCCAGCTTCATCACTACGTTGGTCAGCTTTCAATCCCAACCACCTCAAGGACTCTATTGCAGGCCGGCAGGATCTGCTCTTCGATGTAGTATTCCTTGTCGATTTGTTCAACGGAGGTGAACCTGTAAGGAGAAACCCTCGAGCCGCTGGCCTTCGACGCCTTGGTCACTAGATATCCCACTCTATCGCCGGGCTTGATGATCCATCCCTTTTCCTCCAGCATTCTGGCCGCCTCGACGTGAGGGACACGAACTGTGTACTCCGAGAGAGGTTTTGTTATCGTCTTCCAGAGTACGAAGTCCTCAAGTGGAACTCTTCCAGAACGAACATCTGATACAATTTCGTTGAGCGCATCTTGGGCTGCCTTCTTGCTCTCGCCAGACAGAAGCACACCCAAGACCTTCCTCTGCGCGCGTCTTGCCACTTCGCTCCAATCGCTCCTCACTGCTTCAAGGCCGACTATGTCGAGTTTGCCTTCCTCGGTCATCCCAGCGTATCTCTTCTTCGCCTCAGTGAACACTACCATGGAGTAGATGCTCTCAACTCTGACCTCGAAACCGAGTTCTTTCTTGATCCTCTGTAGCAACTCCTTCGTCCTCTTTTCATCATGAGATACGAATAGACTGTCCGTATCGCCGTAAATGATCGGCAACCCCATCTTCTTGGCGATTTCAGACGCCCTCGTTATCAGCGATCTACCCCAAGCCGTAGTGGACTCCGCCACTTCCTTGGAGTACCATCTGGCGCCGAGCCATCCTGTGTATCCGTATGTTGCGTTGGAGATTACCTTCAGGGCCTTGTCCCTAGCCTGTAGGAACTTGATCTCAGGTTCCGACCGGGCCTTGCCGGCCAGTCTTTCGACCTCTTTTCTCTCCGCTATGATGTCCAGTAGCGCTGACGGTAGGAATCCTCTGGGTCTCTTGACGAACTTGTGCCCCCCTTCTGGAGATACATTGATGTCGCCGCTAGGACCTGTCCGGACAAGGGTTTCAGGCGAGACATTGTACGTTATCATGATGTTTGGGTACATGGATCGGAAGTCCACAACTGCGATCTGCCTGTGGATCCCAGGTGTGGGGTTCATCACAAGCCCACCTGCGTACGGCAGATAGGGCCTGTCTTCTCTTGGAGGAATCAGCTCTCCCCTTATCTTCGCTCCAGACATCAGGTAAGTGTCCACTCTAAAGCCGACCGCAGCGGTGAGCACGTGATCTCCAGGCAACCTGGTCAGGGAAGACAGCTGCAGGATGAAGTCCATGGCGTTCAAACATACATCATACAAGGCATGCGCGCGCTGTTCCGCTGCCTTGATTGCCTCCGCCCTTCGTTGTTCACTTGTCCAGGAGCTGGAAACGGTGAATTCATCCAGAGGGAGGAACCCCTTCTCCGGCGATGCACCGAAATAGGTGGCCAGAGCCTCCAATGTGTCAGATTCGATTTCGGGCAGATCGTGCATCAAATCACCTAGATCAACGTCAAGCCGCCCCGTTATCGAGAAATGTCCGAAGATGCTTGGGTGTGGTTTGGTCATCGCCCTGCTGATGTTCAGGTTTAGCCCGTGAAAAGTGGCTCGACTTGCCAAGTACGACCAGTCCCTTGAGTTGGAGCGGAACCCCACGACAATGTCAGGATCTTCTCTCCTGATCGCACTTGTGAACGCGGCCAATAGATCAGAATCATTTCCCCTGTCGGCTACGAAGGACTGAACGCCCTTCTCTGTCTTGATCGAGATCGCCAACACTGAGTCGCGTCTTGGGTCTGGCGTCCCCTTTGACGCTGCGCACACAATGTAGAACGCCAGTACTCTGAGCTTGGGGTAGGTGATGCTATCCTGACGCCTGGGCCTACCTTCTAGGCGGTATACTTGGGACACCGCATACCCGTGGCTGCTTGTGACTTCCGAGACTTCAGCTTCATGCCAAGAGCAGGGAACTGCCTCGTCTCCTAGGAGATAGAGTTGGGATGGCCTTATGTCCAGCTCATATACAGACTCAAGACCCTTCAGCCTCAGGGCCCTGGCGGCTAGCCTCTGGGCCTTTGAAGTGTCGGAGTACTTGACCCGGATCGCACTGCGCTCTCTCCCGAGTAACTTCTTCGTTTCCACGGAGAGGTCTGCGACAATACCCATCTCGGCCGAGATGTCCGCAAGTTGTCTCAGGATCGACTCGCTCTTGGCTTGGTCTGCCAGGAGCAGGTAGAACGAGGGTCTGAAGTCCTTGTCCAGAAGGAGGATTCGGCGTCCATCCCTGTCTACCCCCCACAAGAAGATAGACCGCTGGCCATCAAACTCGCCGTCATTCACATCGATGAGCCAGAACTGAATCTTCCTGACCAAAACCTGAAGACAAGGTCTCCCGACCTCTTTAAAGGTTAGAGTTGGTTCTTCACTTAGAGTTCGAGGTCAAAATGGGCCTTGCACTTCCTGCATGAAATTATGTGTTTGGTGATCCCGTCAGAATATTCCTCAGTCTTCTCCAAGGCAGGCTCGTGATTCCCTCCAGCTGGGCAAGGTTCAGACGATATTTCCTTCAGCTTCTTCTCCACAGCAGGTAGCAAGCTCACCACCTCAGAACTCCACCTTCACCCATTCACCGCTCTTCATCGACGCGTAGCCTGAGTCGAGGATGGAATTGACGATATAGCCGTCCCTCAGCGTCTCGCTGGGTTGCTCGCCTCTCTTGAAACAATCAACGAAGTGCTGCATCTCCCCAAGGTACCCGAAAGTCTGGTGTTCTCTCCATGTTGGGAACATCCAACCCTTCTTTGCCTCCGCCTTCTCGACCACATACCCGATCTTCTCTTCTGGTGCTACTGTGAAGATCTTGACTCCTGTTTCCCGAGTGATGTCAATGAAGATAGTCCCGTCCGAACCGTACACCTCATACCTAATGTCAAGACCTCCGTGCGCGGTCCAGCTGTTCTCGGACTGCCCAATCTCTCCTCCGCCGTACTTCACAACGATCAAGCTGCTGTCCTCAGCGTTGGTTTGGTGAAGCAATGTCGCACCCCAACAGAATACCTCGACTGGATCCTTGTTCATTATCTTCCTGGCGACCTCGACGCTGTGGCAACCCATGTCCATCAGGGCGCCACCGCCTGCCAGAGCCGGATCCCAGAACCATGCAGAGTGAGGACCTATGTGAGCCTCTCTACTTCTTACCCATAGTATCTTCCCCACGGCCCCCTTCTGGATCATGCCCATGGATCTCTCCATGTGCGGAGAGAACAACTGATCCTCGGCATATGCATGAAGGACAGCGTGTCTCTCGACAGAGTCGAGCATGTCTTTGGCTTCTTTTCCGCTTCTGGCCAGAGGCTTCTCCACTATCACTTGCTTGCCGTTCTCGGCAGCTGCGACGACGGCCTCCTTGTGAAGGAAGTTCGGGAGCACAATGTCAACTACATCTACTTCCGGATCGCTTGATACCCTCTGGATCGCCTGATCTCCATAGAACACCTTTGGTATGTTCCATCTCTTCGCGAACCTTTCCGCATGGGACTGAGTCTTGGAGCCCACTGCTACGATGTCTGCATCGCAGATCTCCTTGAGCGCCATCGCGTGGAAAGTCGCTGCGAAGCCTGAGCCGAGTAACCCAGCCTCAACTTGACCATTGTTGTCAGACCCGAAATCTCCTAAGGAGATTTAACTCTTGGTTGAATCAAGGTAAGCAAGAAGAGATGAAATAGAAAAAAAGATCCTACGAACCCGTCACAAGGACGGGTGACTTCAGAAGAGCAATCAGTTCCAACGGCGCAGAGTCGCCTGTGCTGGGGTTGGTCATGTTGGCGGCTCGCCGAGGAAAGGACTACTTCTTCTTCTTCTTCTTTGCCTTCTTCTTCGGCATTTGGTGTATGAGGTTAACTGAACGCTCTTAAATCTATCGGGTCGCAACCACGAATTAGCTGATACTTGAAATCAGCGAGTCATCGTGAAGAACATCGGCTAAGATCCTTGCGTCAATATCTGTATGGGTAGATATGAGTCTGATCATCCCTGATCAGAGCAATCCTATTCCATCATTCTTCTCTTTCGAAGTTCAATACATCAATTACCTGCGGGCGCCACGTGGATTGCGGCCCCACACGACAGCAGGTCGAACTCAACTCTTGACCCTTGATAGGAGGGAGTCTCTCGCGCTTTCGACCTTCTTGCGGAAGCCTTCATACTCCAAGCCAACGATCTTCCCTCCCTCAACAAGTTGTTTGCCGTCCACAAAGACGTCTCTGACATCACCAGACCTCGCTGAGTAGACCAAGTGATCGTATTCGTCATACATCGGGATGGAATGCATCCTTTCATTGTCCAGCACTACGACATCTGCTTTGTATCCCTTCTCCAAAGCTCCTATTTCCTCCCCCCAGCCGATGGCTCTTGCGCTGCCCATCGTAGCGAGGTAGAACGCTTCATGCGATCCGACTACGCTGGGGTCGCCTATCGTCTGTTTCTCTACTAGCGAGAAGACCTTCGCCGACTCGAACATATCTAGGCTGTTGTTAGATGCAGCACCGTCTGTTCCGAGACCAACTCTCAGATTCGCCGCCTTGAACTTCTCGTATGGTGCAACACCCATCGCCAGCTTCAGATTCGAGACCGGGCAAAGAGCGACCGCTACTCCCCTCGCACCGAGAATCCCCACCTCCTCGTCGCTCAGGTGGATGACGTGAGCGGCAACCATGAGATCGGAAAGAACGCCAAGGCCATCCAAGTACTTGACGATCCCTTGCGAGACATCCACGTTGAAGTTGTTCTGGACCTGTTTGACTTCATCTGGTGCTTCGGCGACATGAGTGTGCACTATGACTTTGCCTTTGTCGCCCAAGTCTTCGTTGAGCTTCTTCGCCAATTGAACTGCCTCAATGTATGCATCCGGTCCAGTCGAATATGGAGCATGAGGGTCGACACTGATTCTTATCCTCCCTCCATTGGCACCGTGCCACTTTCTTGCCATTCTTTCAGTGAGCTTTAGCCCCGTGGCCCTCGTCCTCTCGAAGAATCCGTGTCCTACCACGGCCCTTATGCCTGTCCTGACGAACGCATGTACTTCGCTCGCCTCATCCGAGTAGAAGTACTGCGAGTTGAGAGTCGTCGTTCCAGAGAGGAGTGCTTCGTAAGCGCCCAACTGGGCCCCGAGTTCAATGTCCTGGGGTGTGAGCTTTGCCTCCACCTTCCATATGCTGTTCAGCCAGTTCATGAGAGACATGCCCTCAGCATAGCCTCTCATCAGAGTCATGGCACAATGGGTGTGCGAGTTTACCAGACCTGGGACTACGAGACAACCTCTCGCATCTAATTTGTCCAAGTGGCTGAAGCTCCGCCTAACATCCTCCGCTCGTCCCACGCCTTCGATCCTGTTGCCGTCTATCGCAACGGCACCGCTTCTAATCGGACCACGCGGGGTAAGGACCGTCCCTCCTTCTATTAGGGCTCCCATGTTCATGACTCCCCATAAATCTGCTCAACTGCGGACTTGATTACGTCTCTGGCCACTGGGCCTGATTTCTTCATCACATCCAGCACCTCTCCGTGCGACACCTCAGGAGCGATCCCAGCTGCCCAGTTAGTCACGATACACAGGGTCGCGTACTCTATGCCCGCCTCTCTCGCAAGAAAGGCCTCGGGGGCTCCAGTCATGCCCACTATGTCACCACCCAGCCTTGAGAACATCCGTATCTCAGCTGCAGTCTCAAATCTCGGGCCTTCTGTGCACACGTAGACGCCTTTCCTTTGAACCTTGATGCGTAGCCTCTTCGCAACGTCGCACAGCGCGCCACGCACTCTGGTCGAGTAAGGGTTAGTGACATCAGTGAAGACGACCTCACCGTCGCCCTCATAGAAAGTCTGGATCCGCCCCCTTGTGAAGTCGAGCATCTGATCGGGTACGACGAACCCCCCAGGCTTCATCTTCCTGTTCACTGAGCCAACGGCGTTCGTGGCGATCACGATTGATGCACCAGCGTCTTTGATCGACCGGATGATGGCCCTGTAGTTCACCTTGTGTGGAGGCACGGAATACTCGGGTCCATGTCTAGGCACGACCAGCACTTCTTTTCCTGATACCTCACACGTTCCCATGAATGTCTCGCCGTACTTTGTCGACAATATGCGGGACTTCTGCAGATCGAACAGTTTCGACATTCCAGTGCCTACGATCAAAGCAACATGCGGATCCGCCATCATTGCCACACCAAGGGCTTCGGTACTTCCATAAAAAGGGTTTTCTCGCGGCAGGTCGATCTGATCCGAAGCACTGGACGAATGGTCTGAGCTAGAGAGAGATCCCGTGACATCTTTATTCTCTCAGAGCGGGCACATGGTCAAGATCATGGACCGAGAAGAGGCCAAGGAAAGGAGCTTGGCGTTGCTGAAGCGAATGGGAATTCTACTGAGGCCAGATGAGGTCGCCAACCTTGAGGTGGCAGACCTCGGGCTAGGGGACCTCGAACACTTCGGCGTGCAGATAGTGGTCTATGTGAACACTGAGCGTTGCTGTGCCAAGGAACTGATTCTGCTACCAGGTCAAATCTGCCCGGAGCATAGGCATCCGCCTATTCGAGACTATCCCGGCAAAGAAGAGACCTTCCGCTGTCGCTACGGCAGAGTGTATCTCTATGTTCCAGGGCCGAAGACGGCAAGCCCTCATGCTATGATCCCCGAATCTAGAAGAGCTTACTACACAGCATGGCACGAAGTTGAACTGAAGCCGGGTGACCAGTGTACGCTGTGGCCTAATACCCTCCATTGGTTCCAAGCTGGACCGGATGGCGCCATCGTGTCGGAATTCTCCACCAAGAGCATTGACGAAGCTGATCTGTTCACTGACCCAGGAATCAAGAGATAGCAGTCCGACCCGAGAAGAACAGCACCTAGTGATCGCCGACCGAACGGCTACCCGTTCAGTGAATTCCTGAAGCCGGTACTATGGAAGGTCGATGTTCGGATCCGGAGCCAAGCCCTTGCCAGTCGAACGATCGAGCAGGATCCTTTGTTCCACCGATGCAACGCGCTTCCTCACGGATACGACTGCATCAGGACTCACGCTTATCGAGTCAATACCCACGCCCACTAGGAAGTCATTGAATTCCGGATAGACGCTCGGCGACTGACCGCATATACTTACTGTCTTGCCATCCCTGTGTGCTATCTTGATCAGGTGGGCAATCGCCCTCTTGACTGCTAAGTCTCTTTCATCGAAAATGTGAGCGACTGTCTCGTTGTCCCTGTCCGCACCCAGGATCAACATCGTGAGATCGTTGGATCCAATCGAATACCCGTCTACGTACTGATTGAACTTGTCTGCCAAGAATATGTTGCTCGGTATCTCGGCCATAACCCAGAGTTTGAAGTCTGGTCCCCTTTCGAGGCCTTCTTCTTTCATGATCTCGGTGACTTTCCTGATCTCAGTGATGGTCCTGCAGAATGGCACCATTACCCACAGGTTCCTTAGGCTGTACTCTTGCCTGACCTTCTTCACGGCTGCGAGTTCTAGCTTGAACGCCGGCAAGTACTTGGGGTCATAGTATCTTGAAGCTCCCCTCCATCCGAGAAGTGAACTCGGTTCAGTAGGCTCATACTTGTCTCCGCCCTTGAGATCCTTGTACTCGTTGCTCTTGAAGTCTGTCAGCCTGAGCACCACAGGCCTTGGATAGAAAGCTCTGCAGATTTTGGCTATCCCGTCCGCCAGCTTGTCTATTACCTTCTGGGGTTGTCCTGTCTCAAGGAGGTAAAGGGGATGCTCTCCGATGTCTGCTGCCCAGATGAACTCTTCTCTCATGAGTCCAACACCATCCGCTGGGAGAGCCGCGGTTTTCTCAGCTAGCTCTGGTTCACCAAGGTTGACGTAGATCTTAGTGCCCGTGACTGGATAGGATTCAGCAGCGACAGCCACTGGACCCGCTGGGCCGGTGGCACTCTTCCTCACGACGGCCTCCTCTATGGCTCCCTTGTACACTACCCCTAGCTTGGAATCGACTGTTATGACCTCGCCGTTGGGAATCGAGTCAGTCGCGGACTTCCCTTTGCTGGCGGTCCCCACTATGCAAGGTATGGCAAGTTCCCTGCTCACTATCGCAGCGTGAGAGGTCATACCACCACTGTTCGTCACGATGGCCGCGGCCTTCCTCATGGCAGGCACCCACTCCGGGGCCGTCATCTCTGTGATCAACACCTCGCCGCTTTGGAAGTCGCTCAGCTTCTCCACATCCAGAATTATGTGTGCCTTGCCCACCGCCAATCCCGGGGAAGCAGGAAGGCCCTGAACCAGAACTGTCCTGTCTGTCGCGGTCGCAATCTCCTTCTGCTCTGGTCTCTCCACTGTCTTTGTGGACCAGACGGTTTCTGGTCTGGCTTGGAGGATGTATATCTTGTCATCTCTCTCGTCGAGAGCCCACTCTATATCCATCGGTTTCTTGTAGTGCTCCTCTATGGCCACACAATACCTGGCCAACTCCTTCACTTGGTTGTCATTGGCAACTGGAGACTTCTGTTTCTCCAAGGGTACCTGTTCCTCGACCGTACCACCCTTCTTGGATCGAACCAGCATTATCTTCTTCACCGGTATTTCCTTCTTCACGATGGCAAGGTCTGATTTTCTGACGACGAACTCGTCCGGGGTCACTTTGCCTTGAACGACATATTCGCCTAGACCCCAGCTCCCTTCTATCAGAATGACGGATCTATCTCCCGTGGAGACATCCAACGTGAAAGCAACGCCCGAGGCCTTTGAATAAACCATAAGTTGAACAGCAGCTGAGAGTGCTACGGCCATGTGATCAAAGCCTTTCTGAACTCTGTAGAAGATCGCTCTGTCCGTGAAGAGGCTCGCGTAGCACATCTTGACGCTGTCCACGACTCCGTCAGGTCCGTTGACATTGAGGTAGGTCTCCTGCTGACCAGCAAAGCTCGCATCAGGCAAGTCCTCTGCTGTCGCAGATGACCTGATCGCAACTGAAGGATTCTGCCCGACGCCTTTCATGAGTTCGAGCTGGTGATAGGCCGCAACTATCGCAGACTTGAGTTCATCCGGAACCTTCGCCTGGATGAACATCTCACGGATGTCGTGCCCTACCTTGCTCAAAGTCTGTGTGTCATTCGGGTCCTTGAGGACCGAAAGGGCCTTTTCCACTCTAGCCTTCAGGTTGTTCCTGTCGACGAACAGTCGGAACGCCTTGGCAGTTGTGGCAAACCCGTTCGGTACTGGAGCCTTCGTCCTTCTCGTCATCTCACCCAGACTTGCGGACTTTCCACCCACAAGCGGGACGTCCTCTATTCCTATCTGATCAAACCAAAGCACCAGGACGTCTTCCTTTTTCTCTGACATGGTCTGACGACTACGCGGCTTTTTCTAAGGTATAAAAGGAATTCCCTCAGTTGAGAGACACCCATTTCCACTGAGTAGGCCGTTAGAAAGTCTTTTTACCCCATGAATCATCTCTTGGGCGGTCAGCTTGAGCGAACCCAAACCCAAGGACAGCCAGAACAGGAAGCCGTTGCAGAT
>CAZXBW010000008.1:0-20108 GCA_964639105.1 uncultured Nitrososphaerota archaeon
CTGAAATCTATCCCGAGGACAAGTACCTCGTCGTGAGAGCACTTCAGGGGGAGGGCCACGTGGTGGGTATGACAGGAGACGGCGTAAACGATGCGCCGTCATTGAAGCAGGCCGAGGTGGGAATTGCTGTCAGCAGTGCGACGGATGTCGCAAAGAAATCGTCCAGCGTCGTGCTGACAACTGAGGGGCTGGGGGGAATAGCCGAGCTGGTGAGAGAGGGAAGGATCATACACCGCAGGATAACCAGCTGGATAATCAACAAGGTCATCAGGAGCTTCAAACGGGTGATCTTCATCGTGCTAGCCCTGGTTGTGACGGGACAGTACGTTGTGTCTACGTTCCAAATGATACTACTCATGTTTCTGAGCGATTACGTGACGCTGTCCATATCCACGGACAGAACCAGACCTTCGGCCAGACCTGAAACTTGGGACATGAATCGTCTGGTCAAGCTGGGAGTCTACCTCGGTTTTCTTCTGATAGTTGAGGCCATGATTCTGTTGTACGGCGGGCTCTCTATCTTCAAACTGGGGGAGGATATCGAGAAGCTGCGCACTTTCATCTTCAGCTTTCTTGTCTTTTCGGGATACTTCACGGTACTAGTCGTCAGGGAGCGTGGACACTTTTGGGCATCGAAGCCGAGCACCCCTCTCGCTCTATCTATTCTGATCAACTCCGTGATCGTGATATTGATCACCACCTTCGGAATACCCGGAGTCTCCCCCATAGCCCCGATCCAGTTGCTAGCTGTCCTCGTCTATTCGTTTTTCACCTGTCTTCTGGTGAACGACTTCGTGAAAGTTCTCCTGAGCAAGAGATTCGGGATGGTCATCTGACGGCCAATCGCTTAGATCGGAGGCTTTCGTGCCCCGTCCGCGGGCTGAATGGGCCGGAGAAGTGGCGGAAATGATTTATGCGCATTCCGCGCTGGAACCACCGTGGTAGTATCTTGATTGAAAATCCAGTTATCAAAACCATGCTTGAACATCGATCCATACGCGACTACTCGGACAGGATTCCGAGCGACGAGATCATCGAAACCATAGTGCGCGTTGGGCAACAGGCACCGTTCGCCTACCAGGTCTACAGCGTGTTGCTGTCCCGCAAGCGCGAGAAGAACCCCTTCAAGGCACCTCTGCTTTTCACCATATGCGTCGATGTGCACAAGTTCGAGCGGATCATGGCCAAACGAAGATGGAAGAGAGTAACCAATGACCTGACAGTCTTGATGTTCGGAATCGAAGATGCCTCCTACATGGCACAAAACATGGTCGTCGCAGCCCGCAGTCTCGGGCTGGGCAGTTGCTTTCTGGGGGGAGTCCTCACGAATCCTGCTGGCGTCGCCAAGCAGTACAAGTTGCCGAAGCAGGTCTACCCCATTGTACAACTCGCGATGGGATATCCCGCCAAGGAGCCTCCGACGAGACCACGGTATCCTTTGGAGTTCGTTCTCTTCGAGGACGAGTACCCGAAGCTGAGTGACGCCACGGTCGCGAAGGCGACGAAGACCATGGACGACGGCTATCTTGCACAGGACTACTACAAGAAGGACAAGCTGAAGATCTCCCTTCTGGGCAGGCGCAAGGAGACCTACACGTTCGAAGACTACAGCTGGACTGAGCACATCTCGCGCAAACTCGGTCTGTGGCATGACTCGCTGGCAGCGCAGAGGGGGCAACTGGCAAAGCGAGGGTTCGTCATTTGTGACGATTGATAGGTACAGGGAGATGGAGACTTGGAGTCGCACTCAGCCTGTACACAGGTCTACGAGGGTCGTCGTTCTGTCTCACATACTGGCCGGCGAGATCCTTTTGCCTTCAGAGGCAGACTTATAGGCTGAGAGAGTGAAGGCGAGCTGCTCCTTGGCCCTATCTAGGCCTATGTAGGGCTCCTTGTCGTCGAGCACGCACTCTACGAACTGAGCCACCTCGTTGACGAACCCCTCGGACCAGTCATCAACAACGTCCAAGAACTGAATCGTCTCATCTCTCTTTCTCAAGGCGAGCGGCGGCTCCGGTGAGAGTTCACCTGAAATGTGACTCATCCTGAGCAGGCCTTCATCGCCGACCACCTCGTAAGACTCGTTTAGTGAGTAGTACTTCGTCTTCATTTTCAGCATCGTGAAGAAAGGATACGTGAGGACGCAGTACACGTCCCTGTCAGCATACTTCCACACTACGACAGCAGGATATTCGATGGGGGAGTCGACGTACGACATGAGAGAGAAGACCGTCTCGATCCTCCCAGGCAACAGTCTCTGAGTGGCGAAGTAGTGATGCGGTATGTCATCGAATATTAGACCCCCACTCAGGCTTTTGTCAAGCCGCCAGGCATCCTTACCCTCGGTGGGTTCCTGCCATTCTTCGACCGCACCGATCCCGTTCAGGCTCTGTATTCTGATCATGCTTGGGGTGCCGACCTCATCGTTCGCGACCAGCTCTGAGGCCTTGAGGATAGGCGGGTAGAACGAGTAGATCTCTGCTATGTTGAACTTGACCCCGCTCTTTCTGACAGCCGATATGACCTTGTCCGCATCATTTAGCGTCATGGCGATGGGCTTCTGCATCGAGATGTGTTTCCCTGCCTCAGCGGCTTCTATGGCTACGCGTGCGTGAAGGTAATGAGGTAGCAGAATCTCAACAGCCTCTACCTCTGGATCCCTCAACATCTCATGGTAGTCTGAGTAGGTCTTTCTCACACCCCATTGTCTTGCCCTCTGCGCCGCAAGCTGTTCGTCGATATCGCAGACCGCGACGATCTTGGCTCTGTCGTTCCTCATATAACCCAGCGCGTGGACCCTTGAGATCATGCCTGCGCCGATGAAACCAACGTTGAGCTTTCTCTCTGACATTCGTTCACGATACATCCTCGAACTCTTATAAGTTTCAGAAGGATTTCTGCGATGTGAAACGGGCGAACTCCTCAAGTCAGGGTGTTAACATCACGAAATGGTTTCTAGTTGCATTGAGCGTCTACATGCTGGCCGATTCCTTTTTGTGGAACGGGTTCAATTCGATAATCTATCCGAAGGGAGTCAAGGAGTTGGTCCCGGCCGATCAACTCTCGCTCGTCATGGGTGTGACAGCGTTCGTAGGCGTGATGATAGGCACAACGGTGGGCATCATTTCCGGGACAATCAGTGACAAGGCGACATTCAAGATGGGCCGAAGAAGACCGTTCATGATCGTCGGAGCGGTCATGGCAGCAGCGTCACTGATGTTGGTGAGGTACGCTCAGGATTTCACGCTTTTGTTCACAGGGTTCGTACTGCTACAGATCTCCGAGAACATAGCGACAGGAGCCTACTTCGGCCTGCTTCCTGACCTAGTACCGACGGAGAAGACCGGACTGGCCTCTGGAGTCATTAGTCTGTTCCAGTTCATCGGTAGCCTCCTAGGATTCGTTGGAATAGGATATCTTGTCGGGACAGGAAGCACAGACCTGGCCTTGTTGTCTGCGATGGCTGTGATACTCGGATCGATGATCTTGACAGTCTTTGCCATCAAGGAGCAGCCAGTGGAGCGAAAGGACCAGGCTCCCGAGAGTGAAGGAATAGTGAAATCGTTGAGGAAGCTCCCGAAGGACTTGGTCGTGCTGACGTCGTCGAGGTTCTTTGCGCTCTTGGGCACGAACGTCCTCAACTTCTTCTCGCTGTACTACGTCTCAGATGTTCTCGGCGCACAGAACCCTGAGTTCCTCGTAGCTGCACTGGGGGCCGCCGTGCTCGTTGTGGCGATGCTGTCCGGAATACCCGCGGGGCTGTTTTCCGACAGGATCGGCAGAAAGGTGCTGGCGATTGTGGCATGTATTTTGGGTGCAGTCGCGATGGTTGCGATGGCGTTCGTCTCGTCAGTCGTTGGGCTGATAGCGGCGGGATCCCTGCTGGGAGCTTGCATGGGTGTATACATGACAACCAGTCTGGCCTTGTCCAGCGATCTCTCTCCTCCTGGCATGGGTGGAGCAACGATGGGACTCTCAAACTTGGCAATGGGATGGTCTCAGGCAGTGTCGTCGGGAATAGCCGGGTTGATACTCCAATTGACTCGGGATATCCCTGGCTCAGCGATGGGGTACAGGCCCGTGTTCCTGTTCGCGGCCCTCTGTTTCGTTGTCGGCATAGCGCTGGTTCTGAAAGTGAAGGAGAAGATCCAGCAGCCTAAACCGCAGTGATCTCCTGAGGCAGCTTTGTCACTCTCCTTGGCGTACCTGATTCGATCAGGAAGGTGTCTTCAAGTCCCATGAACCCAGCTCCTTCGGATGCACCATACAGCTCCACATTGACCACCATGTCATCTTGAACCTCAAACGGAGAATCATAGGACAGGTTAGCCTCCTCTGTCTGGATACCGACACTGTGCCCCACATTCGGAAACACGAACGAAACTCCCGCTTCCTCATACAGACCGGCCGCGTAGTCGTAGACTTCGGAGAACTTCTGCCCTGGCCTGAGCCTTTGCCCACATTTCGTGACGAGTTCGATCAGCTTGGTCTGCATCTCGACCGATGCCCGGCTCAGGTCGCCTACTGCGAACTTCCTGTGCGTATCCGAAGAGTAGCCGGAGAAGATCGCACCCAAGTCAAGGCCTACGATGTCGCCTCTTCTGACTACGCGGCCATCGGGGATCTCAGCATTGCTGTCACCGATGGGTATGGTGGCATGATCACAGGCGTCCGCCCCAAGCTCCATCATGGCACGCTTCGAGGCGGACACGAGGTCCAAGTCAGAAACTCCCTCCTTGATGGCCTTTGCAGTCAACTCGATGGCACGTTCCGAAATGTCCGTACCCTTCAGGATCCTTCTCTTCTCCTCTACTGATTTCTTGAGCCTAAGCCTCAATATTGGTGTCTCATCAACAGCGACTCGCCCTATCTTCGGTTCTTGGGCCAGAGGACTGTACGCAAAAGCAGGGAGCCCCCTGTCTACTCCCATGACTGCATTTGGGCCTGAGATAGCTCTCACAGCTGAGAGTAGCGCCTCGATTGCGCCCGCAGCGTCGATTGCTGGGACTGTTTCCTTAACGTCGAACTCTCTGTCTCTGAGGGCAGCTATCCACGCAACCAACGTGACCTCTCCCTCAGGATCGATGATACAGAAGGCTGGGTACTGGTTCTGCAACACATATGGGGCAGGATTTGGCGAGGAGTGTCTGATGGGGTACCCGCTTACATAGAAGACGTTCTCTGGAGACCCGACCACGTAAGCGTCTAGCTTATGCTCAGCTAGAACCTCCTTGGCCCTGCTCTTGTCGTAGCCTGCAGATCGTATCAACATGTCAGCGAATCACCCTTTGATATATATGAATTGAACGCTGTGAACGGTGGGTCTTCAAGCCTTATACGTAACGTCACATACAGTCAGTAGCGATGAAGATCGCGAGGTTCATCCGCGAGAAGGCTTGTGACTACGGCCTCATAGGCGACGATCGGATTGTTCCGGTCAGCGTGCTGTTGCCCGAGGACAGGATACCGAAGGATGTAGATGAACTCATCATGGATGAATCAGCAATGCATTCTCTTGGGCGATGCAGCCTCCGCGAACACAGCGATCGAGCGATTCAGCTGAATGAGGTCAGGCTCCTTCATCCGATAGCTCGGCCGACGAAGATCATCTGTATCGGACTCAACTACAGGGATCACGCACGAGAGGCCGGCAAGGAGCCCCCTAGGAACCCGATTATCTTCATGAAAGGGAGAAACACCCTCACTGGCCCCTATGATCCTATCATCTACCCTAGCATCACCAAGGAGCTGGACTACGAGGGCGAACTTGTCGTGATCATCGGCAGAAGGGGAAAGAGGATCAGCAGGAAGGAAGCTATGGGCTTCGTTGTTGGCTACATGGTGGGAAACGATGTTTCCTCCAGGGACATACAGATGGGAGATGGCCAGTGGACTAGGGGCAAGACGCTGGACACATTTGCACCTATGGGACCGTGGCTCACGACTGCTGACGAGATCGGAGATCCATCAAACCTGTTGATCGATACGTACGTCAATGGAGAGAGAAGACAACATGGGATCACAGGAGATATGATCTACGGAGTGGCGGAGATCATAGAACTGCTCAGCCGAGACATTACGTTCGAGGCTGGAGACCTGATTATGACAGGCACACCCAGCGGAGTCGGCCTCTATGCGAAGCCCATGCCGAGGTATCTTCATGTGGGGGACACGGTAAGGGTGGAGATATCTGGTCTGGGGCGCATAGAAAACAGGGTTGTGGGATCCTAGGCGATACAGGAGGGCTCTCATCTCGTGGTCGCCCGCAGCAGTGTGCGTACCGAGGGTGTAGAATTGCATTTGATTTGGCCTCCAACCTCAAGCGGTCATCGTGGCCTTCTTCTGGCGGGATGCGTTCTTTCCGTGCCTTTGACGCAGGGGCATCGGCTCGTGTGAGCCGCCTGATTCGGCGCTCTGTTCACGACGCTTTGTAGTAGTCCTCTCCTTCGTACCTCACCACGGAAAGTCTATCCTGCTTCATCAGTTCGTGAAGGTGATTCTTCACAACATCTGTCGGAAGATTCAGGACTGTGGCAATATCCGCACAGGAGCACGGTCTGCGCTGGACTAGTCCCACGATTTCTTCCTCCACTCGTTCGTGATCCAACCTCTTTGGCGCTGCCCAAAGCTTCTTATCATATCTTGAAACAACCCTCGCATATCTAGTCGACAGTCTGAACTTCCCAGCGATGGCATTGATCTCATCGGGCTTGAGGGTCACGACATAGCCCTCTGAAGGCGGCCTTGTGGGGGTGTTGATCTGGACTTCATCTGGTTTGATCTCTCCAACTAGGCGGACGAGAGCCTCTACGGTTTCTTCTCCCGTGTTGCCTCTTCCTCCTTCTCTAAAGCCAAGAAACATCATCTGCAAGGCGAGTTCCCCTCGCGTTTCTCCCCTGAGCATGGCTAGGCCTTCTACGATTCTGCCGTGCAGGACCCCTCTCGCAGGGCGGTTGATCGCTTCGAGCAACGGTTGATTTGGGGCGTCCAGCTTCGCGACCACTAGGTCTGCCATGGCCAGTCCTTTCCTCACTTCTTCATTGCTAACGAGAGAGGAGTTCGTGAGGACGGCAATCGGCTTGTTTACCAGGTCTCTCAGACCCTCGATTATGCTGCCCAGCTCAGGGTGGAGTGTCGGTTCGCCGCTCCCCGAGAGCGTGACGTAGTCCACGGAGCGAACGTCGAGATGTTGAAGAGCCGTCCTCACATCTGCTAACACATCCTCTGTTGAAACCCGAGGCTCAGTCGGTGCGGCGACCTTGCGAACCGTTCTGCCCAACTGGCAGTAGACGCAGTCGAATGTGCAGGTCTTGGGCCTTGGTACCACATCTATGCCTAGGGAGCGACCAAGACGCCACGAGAGAACGGGGCCGTAGGTCGTAGACGGTCTACCTTGTCGTCTCATGTGGTATTGCTCCTCTCTGGTCATCGGGATCGGTGCTCAGAATATTCAGAACCTCGCGCCATGCTCGGCGTATCTCCCCAGAAGCTGTACAACTTGGCGCGTACTCGACTACGGTCTTCCCAGCAACCATGGCCTCTGTAACGGTCGGATCGAAGGAGATCTTGGCCAGAACCCCTACGTTCTTCCCCTTGCAAAACTCAGCTGTCTTATCCGCGTTCGCCTTGTTGATATCGTACATGTTGATGACGACCAACGGTGTCACGCCGAAGTGTGATGTCAGGGCCAGTATTCTCTCCAAGTCTCGGAGCCCGGAGAGAGTGGGCTCTGTGATCACTATTGCCAAGTTCACGCCAGTAAGCGAGGCGATGACGGGGCAACCTATGCCAGGCGGACCATCTATCAGTATTGGGTCCAAGCCCTCGGTTTCAGCCATCAGCCTCGCGTTGTTCCTAACAAGAGTCACCAACTTGCCGGAGTTCACCTCGGCCGCGCCCAACCTGGCGTGTGACATCGGGCCGAACCTTGTTTCGGAGATGTACGCGTACCCAGAGGATCTATCCTGGAGGTCTATCGCACCGTTCGGGCAAACGAAGGCACAAACGCCACATCCTTCGCAGAGGACGGGATCGACCTTCAAGTCGCTTATCGCATCGTACCTGCAATTCTTCTCACACAGCAGGCACCCGTTGCATTTGTCCCGATCAATGGAGGCGAGCTTCGAGCCCCTGAACTCCTGTTGCCTTATCACCTTCGGGGTCAAGAGAAGGTGAAGGGTCGCAGCGTCCACATCGCAATCGGCCATGACAACTCTGCCAGCCAGAGCGGCGAAGGAGGCCACGATCGTGGTCTTTCCAGTGCCGCCTTTCCCGCTGATCACGACTACTTGTTTCATCCGCCTGCAATCTCCTTGATGGCCGAGAAAAGCGAAGAGAACCTGTCCTTCCACCCGCCGAACTCACGCATGAAGGGGATCCCCTGCGAGTAAAGCTCCGCGATCCTCCTGCTGTGTGGTATCTCAAGGAGGACGGGTATTCTCTCTTTCTCACAGTATTCATACACCTTCTTGTCGCCGATTCCTGCGCGGTTTACGACGACCGCAAAGGGGATCTTGATTTCTCCTAGAACCTCGACCATAAGCCTAAGACCATGGAGCCCAAACGGCGTAGGCTCCGTTACGAGAATACAGCAATCACTTCCGTACACTGATTCGATCACTGGGCACGACGTTCCGGGAGGAGCGTCGATGATGGTAGTTCCAAGGCGGTTGATGTTCCTCTTGAGTTCATGTATCACTGGCCCGGGCATTGGCTCCCCTATGTTGAGCTCTCCGTAGGCGAAGTCTATTCCTCCTCCAACACCTATCTTCACCATGCCTACCTCCCTGTTCTCCTCAGCTATTGCGCCTGTCGGGCAGACGAGGCGGCATCCACCACAACCATGACAGAGTTCAGGGAACACCATTACCTTTCCGGCTGCTACGGCGATGGCATTGAACTGACAGAACCCTACACACTTCCCGCAATGGGTGCAAAGTCGCTCATCGACTTTGGGCACTGGTACGTAGACCGGCCTCACTTCACGGATCCGAGGTTGGAGAAAGATATGGGCGTTCGGCTCTTCCACATCACAATCTAGGAGCTGAACCCCTTCACCTAGGGACAGGGCCATGTTGACGGCCACCGTCGTCTTCCCTGTTCCGCCCTTGCCGCTAGCGATGGAGACTATCACAGTCTATCACCCGCATCCTCGGTCGCATCGTGTCTCGCGAAGCCCGGACCTTCCTTGTCCCTCTTCTCCTTCCCTGTGTTCCGTGACAGCTGCACTGACTTCAGCCAAGGGATTCACTTCGGAAGCGGAGCGCATGCAGCTGCACAAGGATCGCTAACCCCTCTGCCAAGAGGTCGCCCCTCTGCTTGTCGTCGTTGACCTCTTCCACAGCGAGAGGACTCGTTCCCGCTGATCTGATTAAGTTCATTAGCAATCGCCTGCACCTGTTGTCGGCTTTATTGTGCGTACGCATAAAAATATATCCTCGTCTGTCCCGTGGGGCAGAGCGAGGCAGACTCAATGCATAGGCCAGAGGAAGAAGACGAGCTGGAGACGCGGCGAAGAAAGGAGGAGTTCGAGCAGCAGGGAGAGAGGATAAGAGCTTCGATGAGCAAAATCAAGTACAAGGTGATCATACTCAGCGGTAAGGGAGGCGTCGGCAAGAGCACGGTCACTGCCAACTTGGCATTCGCGTTGGCTCAAGGAGGTCATCCTAACAGAGTGGGGATACTGGACGCAGACATAACTGGCCCAAGCATACCCAAGATGCTGTCCGCCAGAAAGCAACAACTGAATGCGGGCCCACCAGGCATCTTCCCTGCGATTGGTCCGCTGGGGATGAGAATAGTCTCTACGGACTTCTTCCTTGCAAGTGATGAAACGCCAATAATCTGGCGTGGTCCTCTCAAGTCGGCAGCGATAAGACAGTTCCTGGCTGATGTGGTTTGGGGCGAATTGGACTATCTGATCATTGACCTGCCCCCAGGAACTGGGGACGAGGCTCTGAGCGTGATTCAGTTCATACCACACATAGATGGGGCCATCATCGTGACCATCCCCTCCGAGGTCTCACAAATCGTGGTGAAAAAGGCTGTCACGTTCGCGCGCGAACTCGATGTGAGAATCATAGGTTTGGTGGAGAACATGAGTGGGTTCGTATGTCCGAACTGTGGGACTCTGACGGAGATATTCATGGCCGGAGGAGGAGATAAGATAGCGAAGGATCTAGGCATAAGTCTGCTTGGGAGAATACCGCTCGATAGGAGGATATCTGAGAGCTCAGATTCAGGAGCCTCCTTTGTCCTCAGGAACCCGGATTCTGATGCTGCGAAGGCGTTCATGGACATCGTAGATAAGGTGGAACAATTTCTACTGGGCGCGACGGAACAGACTGGGCCTTCTTCTGCACCTGAGGAAGGAGCAGGTGTCGGGAAAGGAAAACGAGAATGAGCATCATAGAGGCCACTCGAACTCGGCTTTGACTCCATTGGACCGGAAGCGTTTCGCCCTCTCGTGATTCCCCGACACCGGGGAGTGTACACGGGTGGACATCGCAGGATCTCGTTCACTGTTCCAGCAGCGGACTTGCTGTGGACGCCACCTGATGGCCCGAGTCTCCTACTCAACGCTCATACTAGGATCTGGGGCAGGATTGGAGGACGCGAGGAACTAGGAGTGCGACAGGTGTAGCTCTCCTATTAGGATTCAACGGGGCAGCGCACTGCCTTCTGACTCGCTGCTCATATCCGCAGTACAGCATATATCCACCGGAGAATCAGTCGTCGGGACCGCAGGTTGGTTGACAGAGTCAGAATCACCGTCCTAGTTGATGACTCGGAAAACCCCAACAAGCCTGGCCTGCTCAACAGACATGGGTTGGCAGTTCTAGTCCAAGCCAAAACTGGAGCCCGTCAGGTTTCCGTCTTGATGGACACGGGACCTTCCGATGCCATCGTGCAGAACGCGAGACGCCTAGGAGTGAGCTGGGATGACATCGACGCTATAGTGCTGAGTCATGGTCACTACGATCACACCGGAGGTTTGTTACACGTTTTGAGAGAAATCCACAGACAAGTGCCAGTCGTCGCGCATCCAAGGGCCTTCTACCCGAAGTTCAGCACAAGACCCAAGCTGAGATTCATCGGCACGGCCTTTGCCCCTTCTGAGGTGAGTGCTGCCGGAGGAGTACCGGTGCTGATAAGGAATTCGTTGACCATTGCTGAGGGAGTCTTTACAACAGGAGAAATAGAAAGGACCGAGTCATCTAGAGAGACTGAGGGCTTCTGGACGGTCGACAACGGAGAGTTCGTCAGGGATGGCATACCAGACGACCAAGCGTTGTTGGCAGATGTCAATGGTAAGGGCATAGCAGTCATAACAGGATGTTGTCACTCGGGAGTCGTAAACACCTTACGGCATGTCGGGAACATGACGGGAAGGGACAGGCTCCACGCCGTCTTGGGAGGACTGCACCTGAGAGACGCAGACGATGGGATGATCAGAGCTTCTGTACAAGAACTCCTAGGGATGGACATTGAGCTGCTTGGTCCTTGCCATTGCACAGGTTCAAGGGCAATCTCTCAAATGATGGAAACGCTGGGAGAGAGGTGTCGTCCCCTGAAGGTTGGGGATTCCATTCAACTCTAGGCCCACTGTGAGGCGACTCGGGTGGGAGCCAATTCAGAAGATCTTGTACAGTGGATGATCCTTTGTCAGGGGTTTGACTCCGAAGTCCCTTGCGTTGTACGCTATCGTCGCGTCGACCATTGCGCAGGCTGGGAACACCTCCCTAGCCTTGGCCACTGAGCCGTAGATTAGGAAGTTCGCGCCCATAGCCTGAGCCAACGCAGCTGCACTTGTCCTGCAGGATTCTTTCGCGTGCTCCCCCAGCTCTTGGACTCTGCTCCATTGCCCGACAACGCCCATGGGTGCTGTTCCGGTCGGCAATCCGAACTCCTGCTTTGCGACATGTACACCTCGGGCGCTGACGCTTATGCTCGGCACGTCCAATACTGATATGAGGAGCAAGGGCTTCTCTATCGCGGCCCCTGAGGCAGCTTGGAGGAGCTCCTTCAGCATCGAGACCATGCCTTCTGGGCGGAGATTCCTTGGGCCGAAGGATTGTATGATCGCTGCCTTCACCCCGGTTCGCTTGATCGCCTGTATCTCCGTGTCTTTGATCGTATAGTTCATTGAGGTGTAAATTGCTCTGTCTCCGAGGCCTGACTTGATCGCGTGCTCGATCGCAACAATCCTGGTTGACATCTCCGGACCGTTCACCAGAAAGGGCATATCGGTCATGTCCGAGACGAAATCCACGTACCTGATTAGCGACTCGGCGTTATCCCCTACCACGTCAAGCATGCACGGAACCCCGGTCTTCTCGGACATCTCCTCTTCAACCCTGATCAGGTCTTCAGCTCTTCGCCTGTCGAATGCCCCCGTTTTTCGATCCTTGACGATCTTGTGCCCGACATGGAAGAGGCTTCCGATGAGCACGGTGGGCAGTTCACCTGGTTGTCCCCCTATCCTGACGCCTCCGATCTCAAGAATCCTCTGCTCCCTCTGAAACTTGAACAAGTTGGACTCCTTTTGGATACACTATCGACAGATATCACTTGTCAGGTGAGCATAGGTTCTCGGGATCTTGAGAGGGCGATTCCAAGGCTAGCTTGGCAGGATCGAGCCGGCCGTCGCCCGGTGGGCCAAGGAATATATGTGTCGTTGAACGAAAAGCCCGGTCAATATGCCTGGTCCTATGTGGCGTTGGCACCGCGGAGGCGGAGTAGGGCGTCCCATGAAGCCCAGAGCCATAAAGGGTCTGCCTGGGGCGAGTTACTTCCTGCCTGCCTCGCATGCTGGGGTCCCCCTGCGTAGGCCGAGGGAACCAATCGTGATGACACTGGATGAATTCGAGGCCCTTCGCCTGGTGGATCACGAGGGATTGCTCCAAGAGGAGGCCAGCACTCGGATGCGCGTTTCGAGGGGGACGGTGTGGAGGTGTCTGGACAGCGCTAGGAAGAAGGTCGCCAAGATGATCGTTGACGGACAACCTCTAGTGATAGAAGGCGAAGAGGGGCCTGTCTGACTGCACGGAGCAGGTCGGTTCGGGCCCAGTCCTCACAAGTGGCGAGCCCTTCGCCTATACAGCCCCGCGACTCGCCTTGGCGGTTTCGACACGTCTGGACGAGCAGACCAAGTCCATGCTGTCCAATTACGTGCATTGGCAAATATTTAAATTGTGCTTCTGCACAAATATGGGCGGTGGCAAAGAAGACATGGGATGGAGAGGAGGATGGTCTGGTAGAGGACGGGCAGGCTTGTGGGCAGGCAGGGGTCCTCTAGGCTATCTTCCGCCGCCTGCTAGGCCAAGCTGGTGGTTCGGAAGAGGCACATGCTGGTGGCTGCTCGATCAATATCGAGCCAGTCCGTATTCTCAATACGGTGCCAGTCCTTGGGTCAGCCAGTACCATTATCCGCGTGTGTGGTGGTGAAGCAAGATGGGATACAGGTGGAGAAGGATGTATTACCTGACGGGCACTCCGGGGTGGATTCGTTTCGGCTACTCGCCAGGATGGGTAGGCAGATCCGAGACGGGGCTCTCTCCAACGGCCGAGTGGATCACATCGAGTGGCCTGACACCGCAATTCACAGAGTACCTGAGGAGTGGTGTCGCGCAGTCGGCATTTCCACTCTACCCTCCGGGTACTCCGTTGACGAAGGACCAAGAGATCAAGATGCTTGAGGAACAAGGAAAAGCAATCGAGTCGCAACTGGAAGCTACGAAGAGAAGGATAGAAGCAGTCAGGAAGAGACCGACGACCGAACAGGCAGCACAGCCCTATTACCCGTTCGCTCCCTATGGTTCACTGGTCCATTCACCCCTGTCCGTGCCATACTCTGCGCCATCACCTGAAGAAGAACTTGTCTCGCTTGAAGACTACATGAGACACATTGACGAGGAATCAAAAGGCGTTCAGGCTAGGATCGAGGAGCTGAAGAAGCTCATCAAAGAACAAAAGGAACAGAAATAGAGGTGAAGGTGAGGAATGCCCTTCGGAATGGGTCCATGGGGTTGGCTCGCATATCCATATGCAGGTTCGTGCTGGCCTTTGGGTAGATGCAGATGGTATCCATGGCTTCCACGTTGGTGGTGGACCGGCATGTATGGACAGATTACGCCGTCCACGGCACCGTACGGGGCGCCTCTACCCTCGAAGGAAGAGGAGATAGCTATGCTAGAGGAACAAGCGAAGCTGCTGGAGCAAGAGACGAACCTTATCAAGAGGCGCTTGGAAGAGCTTAGGAAGTGAGCCAACGGGATGAAGGTGGCAGTATCCGCGACTGACCAGAGCTTGGAATCCCAAGTTGATCCCAGGTTCGGCAGATGCCAATACTTCTTGATCATCGACACGGACACAATGGCATTTGAGGTAATGCAGAACGCAGGTGTTGGTGCGATGAGCGGTGCAGGTATTCAAGCAGCGCAGGCAATAGTGGAAAGAGGGGTCAAGGCAGTGATAACGGGAAACGTGGGTCCTAACGCGTATCAAGTGCTGTCTTCCTCAGGAATCAGAATCATTACCGGCGCGGCCGGCACGGCAAAGGAGGCAGTTGAGAGCTACAAGAGAGGATTGCTCCGGGAGGCCACCGGAGCAGGTGGGATGAGGGCAGGCATGGGCGGTGGCGCAGGCAGGGGGGGAGACATGGGGCGATTCTCAGCGGCGTCCTCACCTCAGGCAATGACCAACCCTTGGACAACAGGTGCGCCCATGTCGGGCGCACAAGAGATCTCGGCCCTTGAAGTGCAGATGAGCTACTTGCAGCAACAACTTGACCAGATCAGGAAGAGGCTTGATGAACTCAAGGGCTCTTCATCTCGCGAGGAGTGATGTTGTTGAAGAGCCTCAGGATAGCTGTTCTCACCAAGGGTGAAAAGGGTCTGGAGGACGAGGTTGCGGAGGTATTCGGAAAGGCCAAGATCATCACGATCGTTGATGTGGTGGACGGGGAGATCAAGAGGGTGCAGACCAGTCCGAACCCGGGCGCGTCCTGTCGATTCGGTTCGGGCCCCATCACAACCAAAACCCTAGCAGAGATGGAAGTAGATGTCATAGTGGCTGGTGAGATCGGGCCTGGTGCCTCGGCAGTCATCGAGGACTATGGGATAGCTAGAGTCACCGTCAAGCCAGGCATACCAGTGAGTGAGGCCATAAAAGCCGCGCAACATCGGTCCGATCGAAGCTGATTCTCCTGTCACGAGCGCATCGGTAACCCGGTTGCGTCTTTCTCTTTGTGCTCATCTGACCATCTGTCCTGCTGCAGGGAGCGCATCCGCTCTCTGAAGCCTCACCCTTGGGCTTATCCCCGCAGATGCTTGACTTGCGCGTCTTCGGCAGCGCGTACAATCTGGTAGGTAATGGGTGAGCACGTGAGCATTGGGTGGGTTCCCATCTGTAACGTGACCACCTCGTCCACGGTCATCCTTTTCTGGATCATCGCCGCCAAGACATTGCCCACTTCACCAACAGTCAGGCCTCCATAGATTTGCCCACCCAGCATTTCACCCGTCGCTTTGTCGAATACGAGTTTCACTCTCAGTTCTGACGCGCCAGGCATCGAAGAAGGATGTTTATCGGGCGCCGCTGCCACACCTATGACGGGTTCATGCATTGCGTCTCTCGCTGCCTTTTCGGTAAGTCCCACAGCACACAGTGCAAGGTTCCCGATGACAGTTGAGAAGGCACCAATGACTCCCTCGTTTATGCTCTTCAGCTCGAATAGATTCGCGCCCGCGATCCTAGCTTCCCTCGCTGCAATGGAAGCAAGCCTTAGGGCTATCGGTTTCTTCGTGAAGAACGATGTCTTCTCCGCACAGTCCCCAGCTGCGAAGATGGTCTCGTCGCTGGTCCTCATGTATTCGTCGACCCACACAGCCCTCTGCGGCCCTATTTTGAGACCGGCTTCCTCAGCCAGTTTGGTATCGGGTATGACTCCTATCCCAACGAATACCAAGTCGGCCGCCAACTCCTCGCCTGTACTCAATCGGACCCGCTCAACCTTGGCATCGCCTAGAATACCTTCCACGCGACTGTTAGTCCTGACCTTCACACCCCTTTCCGACAGTTTCTGCGCGGCAAGAAGGCAGAATTCTTCCTCATAGACGACTTGGAGGCAGTGTGGTAGCATCTCAACGACGGTCACATCCAAACCCCTTTTCCTAAACTCGTCAGCGAACTCCACTCCGACGAATCCCCCGCCGATAACAACCACACTTCGAGCAGTTTCCAGCGCCCTTGACAGGTGCCTCAGGTACTCGATATCCTTCTTCGCGGTGAATACGTTCTCTAGGTCAACGCCGGGTATTCGCGGGACAATGGGCGAAGAACCTGTTCCCAATATCAGTCTCTTGTACCCGATGGTCCCACTGCCTAGAGTGTTGACAGTCTTGTGATTTCTGTCTACTGAGGCGACCTCGTCGACGATGAGTTCGATGCCATTCTTCGAGAGTAAGTCATCTGGAATCAGGTTCTTCTCTGGAGCACCGATTGTCCCAAAGATGTATGGAAGACCACACGGAATAGGCACTTGCTTTTCTCTTCGTATGAGGCCGATCTGAGCGCGCTCATGGTGTTTTCTCGCGGCAATGCCAGCAACCACTCCTGTGGCACTTCCACCCACGACCAATACATCGAATTCTTTCATGATGACCATCTACCCCTTTCATCTAAGAGCGCTAAACACTCGCGTTCACCTCAGGCTTGTGGCAAGTTATGGCGCGCTTCTCTGCAGGCTTCTGTCAGCCCCCTGAGTTGTCCTTGAGCGAGGGCTTGTATCAATCCTTCAACGGTCGCAGCCTCACCTGTGAAGACGGCTACTCCTTGGCTCTGAAAGGCGCTTAACCCTCTTGGTCCCATTCCCTTCACAATCACCGCGTCCGGCTTGAGCCCTCCAATGAGGCTCTCCACCGACATGCTCCCGCCGCGGTGTTCGCCCGTGTTTTCCGTCATCCTGATGTCCTTGACTGCACCATCGTCACCCAATTCTACGACGGCGAAGAAAGGTGCCCTTCCGAAGTGCTCCGCGATGACCGACTTCAAGCCTTCGCATCTTTCTACAGGCACAACGACTCTCATTCACGTACGCCGGCTGACCCACAGGTCGACCATATAAACGCGACCCTGTCATAAACTCCAGCCGTCTCCAAGATCCTCAACATGTTTTTATCTGCTGGAGCGAAGGCTTTAACATCATGATGAAGAACGTTGGCAGATGGCTCAAGTTCGATGGCTTTGCCAACTTCCCGGAATTTCTCTCCAAGGAGTTCAACATACCGAGAGGGAAATGGAAAATCTCAAAGGTATCACGAACTGGGACGGGTCTGGAGACCGCGGAAGGCGAAGTCAGGATTTGGGGGGATGAGAACTACAGCTATGCCACCATCCTGCAGCTGATGAGGCAGCGGAGTGGTTACCTCCCCGAGGTCAAGATTGAAGGAGGACCTGAGTTTTCATACAGAGGATATCATCTGGACATTGCCAGAGGGGGAGTCCCCACTGTCGACACGTTCAAGAGGACGCTCAGATGGCTTTTCCTGCTGAGATACAACTACTTCGCTATATACTTCGAGGATCTGTTTCCTTGGAAAAAGGATCCTGAGATCGGAGAACACAGGGGAAGGCTGAGTCAAGGGGAACTCAGCGAAGTCGTTGAATACGGAAGGAAGCTGGGCATAGAAGTGTTCCCCTCGCTCGAGCTGGCTGGGCACATGGAGCACATCCTCGCTCTTCCTCAGTACTGGAGGTTCAGCGAATGGTACAGACCACAGGAAGGCTGTCTGGATGTGAGCGACGAGGAAGCGGCCGAGTTCGCCTACGACCTGCTGAAGGAAGTCCTGCTGGAATCCCCATCGAAGCACATCCACATCGGTGGAGATGAGACTTGGGCCATGGGGAGAGGGAAAAGTCTGGACAAGACATGGGAGTTCAAGGGAACTGAACTCTACATGACCCACCACAAGAAGATGGTGGACATGGTGAAGCAGAGCGGCAAGATACCGATTCTGTGGGGGGACATGCTGACTGGCATGTACTTGGGCGGGGAAAGGGAGAGATCGAAATGGGCGGAAGTGGCGAAGAGCGACATATGGGAGGGAGCCGTGATAGCCAACTGGGATTACGCTGTGAGGGACGTGAAGGACTTCAGGGACAAGATCAACCTGTTTGGGAAGAGGAAGAGCCAGCAGATCGTCTGCCCGGGGTTCGCCAACTGGCACAGATACCATCCCAACTTCGAGGTGGCGATGGGGAACATCACAAACTTCATCGAGGCAGCAAGACAAGAGAAGCTGCCAGGTTACATGGTCACGGCTTGGGGGGATGATGGCGAAGAGTGTCTCTTCTCGTTCCTCGAACCGCTTCTCGTCGCATGCGCCGAGGCTGGCGAGGGCAATCGGGCATGGGAGGACAAATGGGTCATGCTCTCAGGCGAACCAAGGGAGGTTCTCAAGGCTAGGAAGCTCTTTGGCACACCTGTTGTCTCGGAGCAGATCAAACACGTGCTGTTCGCAGACTTTCAATACTACAGGATGAGCGAGACCGAGAGGGATTCCCTAGCAGAGTCATGGAAAGAAGTTCTTGATGAGCTCTGTTGCATCAACCTGCCCGAGGACTTGGAGTTCATCAGGAGATGTCTTCAGGTCGGAATGAGGAGGATCAGCGGAGAGATCACCCCGTCGGACCTCATCTCTCTGGCGAACTTGTATGCACGACTCTGGCTGGGCGAGAGAAAACCAGAGGGGCTTGAGAGGATACTGGAGAGATTCTGGGGAGCCGCTGGCAGAGTGGACTCGAAAGTCAAGTGAAGTCAAGACAGACACAACCCTCATATATCGGCCACAGCCAGTGGATGTTGTGACGATCAACAGGGAGTGGCACAGGAAGAATAGGATGCGCAAGAATGCCAACATGGAACAGAGGATAGCGTGGCACCTGGAGCATCAGAAGAACTGTTCTTGCCGACCGATTACGGGTAAACTTGCTCAAGAGATGAGGCGCAGGGGCATCAAGATCTGAGAATCTCGCGCTCCTTCGCTTGCGGCTATGTCCAGACGTGTTCAATGCTTTATTATCAGCTAAAGGATCACAATGACATGGATGGCCCTGATCTCCTCGCAGCCATCGATGCTGGGACTACAGGGGTGAGAACCATAATCTTCGATGCTAACGGCGATGTCGTCGCCTGGAAGTATCTTGAGTTCCCAAGTCACTTTCCCGAACCCGCTTGGGTTGAGCAAGAGGCCGGGGACTGGTGGGACCGGGCATGTAGGACTTCGCGGTCTGCCTTGGACGAGGCTGTTGATGGGAGGCCAACCTCGGATAGAATAGCTGGGATCAGCGTGACCAACCAAAGGGAGACCATCGTGCCTGTTGACAAGGAGGTGCGACCCGTCCATCGCGCACTTGTCTGGCAGGACAGGAGAACTGTCCCCCAGTGTGACCGCATCAAGGAGATGGTCGACGAGCGAGACATCTACCGCATCACGGGTCTGACAGTTGACCCGTACTTCTCTGCCCCCAAGATCCTTTGGACCGTCGAGAATCGGCCGGAGGTCTACAAACGAACTCACAAGTTCCTGCTTGTCCACGACTATCTCATCGCGAAACTGACAGGCTCCTTCGTCACCAGTTGGGACAACGCATCAAGGACAATGTTGTTTGACATTGCAGGGTTCGACTGGTCAGATGACATACTCGACAGCCTGGGAATCGACCGGGAGAAACTACCAGATCCCCTTCCGTCGGGGAAGCGAGTCGGTGAGGTCACGGCCGAAGCCGCCCGTGAGACTGGCTTCGCAAAAGGGACGCCGGTGGTGTGTGGAGGCGGCGACCAACAATGCAGCGCCATAGGCGTGGGCGTAGTCAGACCCGGCAGAACAAAGGCTACGACCGGGACTGGAACGTTCATACTCTCACACTTGGAGAAGCCGACCTTTGACCCTGAGAGGAGAGTGCTGTGCAGTTGCCATGGTGTCCCGGGCAAGTGGGTACAGGAAGCCAGCATATTCTCCACTGGGACAATATACCGGTGGTTCAGAGATCAGTTCGGCCAGTCGGAGAGAGAGACAGCGAAGTCTGCTGGAGTTGATCCGTACACC
>CAZXBW010000009.1:0-3061 GCA_964639105.1 uncultured Nitrososphaerota archaeon
TCACACACGGGCTTGCAGATATTGTCCTCATCGAAGTTCTGCCCTGAATGCGGGGGTGAGATGACGTACGACCCCGCCATTAAGGTGTACATCTGCACAAGCTGTGGAAGGATGTACACGCAGAGTCAGCTGATTGAGGCAAAGGAACGGCTGTATTCATCCATGAGTGATGAGGACGAAAAAAGAAGGAAGAAACGCAAGGACGTCCTGAAGTGGTACTTGTCAGACAAGGAAGAGAAGTAACTAGGTGGCGTGGGCTTGTCCGACGAGTTCATCAATTGAGATGCCCTGTTCGTCCAGGTATTGGGACATTCCTTGTTTGATCCTGCTGAAGACCTGTAGATCTCCAGAGGCTGCACCTACCTGAACAGCTGTGGCGCCTGCTAGAATCAACTCCACCGCGTCATCCCAACCCGATACCCCGCCTGCTCCCACAAGTGGTTTTTTCGTAATCTCGTACAGCTCATACAGCAATCCAACCACAACTGGATGAAGAGCATGCCCCGATAGTCCGCCAAACTTGTTCGACAGGACGGGCTTCTTGGCGGAGACATCGATTGCCATGGCTCTCATGGCATTAGAGACGACAAAACCGTCCACGAAGTCCAGCTCCTTGACCATCGAGATGCAGTCTGACCTGATCGGTGGCAACTTTACGAACACGGGCTTCGGAGAGGCGGCTCTTGTCTCGCGGGATATCCTCCTTACCATCTCTGGGTCAGAGGCGACCTCTTGTCCCAATCCGCTCGCGTGAGGGCAAGAGAGGTTGATCTCGATCGCGCTGGCCACTGAACTCATCCTCTTTGCCATCAGCCTTGCCTGAACCTCGTCCGCCGGGGCAATGCTGGCAATGACCGGAACGCCCAAGCCAGTCAGCTCAACCAACTCCTCCGCGATGAGCTCATAGCCTGGGTTGGGCAAGCCCATTGAGTTGATGACGCCGTAGTCCAACTTGACGTACGTCGGGTTTTCGTGGCCTTCCCTGGGTTCGACAGTCGCGGATTTCGACACGACTGCACCAGCACCAGCCGCGGCCACCTTCCTGAGCAGGGACACGGCATTGCTCATCACGCCTGACGCGTTCATGAGTGGGTTGCGCAGCTTTAGTCCAGCTAGCTCAACCTCTAAGCTGGCCGTCTCCTCAACACCTCCCCTCTGGGCTTCTCAGTGACATAGCCGTCTTCATATGCTATCAGTCCTCTGACCATTGTCATCTTCACCCTGCCTACCAGCTCCTCTCCCTCGAAGAGTGAATACTTGGCCTTGCTGAAGAACGACTCCGGGTCGACTTTCCATGTCTCGTTCGGGTCAACCACGGTGATGTTTGCCAGAGAGCCCGGAGATATCCTACCGTTGCCCTCGAGTCCGAATCTGCGCGCGGGGTTCTTTGTCATGCAGTTGATGGTCTCGACCAGATCTAGTTGTTCCGCCTTCGCCGACTTGAGCATCGCCGACAGGGCCGTCTCTAGGCCAGGTGTGCCAGAAGGTATCTTGTCGTAGTCTCGCTGTTGCTTCTCGGCCAGCGTGTGGGGAGCATGGTCACTGACCACGATTGAGATCAGTCCTTGATTGACCCCTCTTCTCAGTGCCTCCACGTCGCGCGCGCTTCTCAACGGTGGGTTCACCTTTGCTACTCCGCCGCGAGATAGAACCTCGGCGTCAGTCTTCGAAAGATGATGGACCGTGGCTTCAGCACTGACGGTTCTGGATTTGAGGCGTTCGCCTATGGCTTCCATTCCATCCTTGGTTGTGATGTGGGCAAAGTGAAGGTCACATTCGCCAAACGCACCCATGGTCTTCTCGATCGCTAGAAGTTCACAGCGGGGTGGCCTCACTTCCCCGTGCATCGTAGCTCCTCTCAAGTCCTTGCCGAAGGACGCCCTGCTCTGAACCACGCAGTCTTCATCCTCAGCATGGACGTAGAGGGTAAGGTCTGTCCGGTTCAGTTGCGCCGCGTCCATGCCACGCATCCATGCAGTCAGACGTGTCAAATCCTCAGGGTACAACTTCATCGAGAATGCCCCGTCCGATCTCATCTCTCTGGCCTCTTCCAAGGAGTCCGGTAGGCCGCAATGGAACCCAACGTCGCAGAAGATCCGATTCTTGGTAGCTTCAATGGCCCCGGAAAACCTCGCGGGCGAATTCAACGGAGGGACAGTGTTTGGCATCGCGATGATGCTGGAGAATCCTCCTGCCACGGCTGCTCTGGTTCCGCTCTCGAAGTCCTCCTTCTCTCTCTCACCGAAGTCCCTCAGGTGTGTATGAACATCGACCAATCCCGGCAGCACCCACAGGTTGCCGAAATCTAGCTGCTCCACGCCTGATGGTATTTCACCAGGGGACCTGATCTCGGAGATCTTGCCTCCTCGCAGCACAACCGTGCCATCGTAGAATTCTCCCTCAACGAACAGCTTGCCACAGACAGCTAAGTCGGACTGTGCCAATCGAGTTCCACTCTCCTGCCGAACTTGTCCCGCGTCCTAGATCCGAAGTCGCTTGCCATCAGTGTGGACCCAGCAATGACAGGGCCCTCCTTACAGACGAGTTGCCCGCCTGGATCCAAGACACACGATCCACAAACCCCATCGGCGCATTTTATGATCCTTACAAGCGAAGCCTCGGAGTAGATGCCGAGTTCCTCTGAAATGCTCACGACAGTCTTCATCATGGACTCAGGTCCCGCGGTCAAAACGACCTTGGGCTTGTCGTTTCTCAACGTCTCCCTAACGTAGTCTGTGACTCTCCCTCGAAGTCCAAGTGATCCGTCCTCAGTTGTGAATGCTGCGGACGCGAGCTTCCGAAATTCCTTCTCGTAGCAAAGCCTCTTGGAGTCTTTCGCACCGATCAGAGTCTCCGCGGACTTGCCGCTTTCAGCCAATTCCTGTGCTGCCATGAGAAGCGGAGCTGCTCCTGTCCCTCCGCCTATCAACGCAAAGGGGCCCTCCATCCCAAGAGAGAACGGGTTCCCGAAAGGCCCTCTTAGGAAGCTTTGGTCGCCTGACTCCAACGACACAAGCGCTGAGCTAGTCGGTCCGACGTCTTCGACTACGAACTCCAAGTA
>CAZXBW010000009.1:3071-18483 GCA_964639105.1 uncultured Nitrososphaerota archaeon
AGCATGAAGTACTGGCCAGCCCTGCAGGAAGAACGTTCACTTAGTACATAGCTCATGATCCGGAGATCGGGTGCGAGTACACTGTTCTTGGCGAGCTCAGCTTCTATGTAGTGCCTGCCCATCCGTCATTCGACCAAGTTTGTCGCTATCTCGTCTGCGGGTAGAATCGCCCTACAGTACGCACATCTCAGGACTACTGGGTTCTTGGATTCCACCCTGAGCTTCGGCACTATGGGCTCATCCCGCTTGTTTGAAATGCACATCATATTGGGACATCTCACGAGACCTTCGACGACATCAGGAGGGTTCGGCCTGTACTTCTTTTTGACCTCGTAGTCTGAAACTATGTTGAGAGACGCATCGGGCGCAATGAGTGCGATCAACTGAGCTTGGCTGGATCCAACGGTCATGTCCTCAATCTTGACCAGATCCTTCTTCCCCAGTTTCAGACTTGGGACATTCATCAGTATGGTTGCGATGTGGCCCTCCGTCCCCTTTATCCCAAGTATCCTGATCACCTGCAGGGCTTTCCCGGCTGGGATGTGGTCTATCACGGTTCCGTTCTTGATCTTTGCTACCCTTAGTTCTTCTTGTGGCATTCTCTCACCCGAGTATCATTTTCAAGAGTGCCATCCTCACGAACACGCCTCGCTTAGCCTGCTCGAAGTACCTGGCCTGAGGATATTTGTCAACTGCGGGCGGGAGTTCATCGACCCGCGGGAGCGCGTGGAGGATTACGCTTTCCTTCTTCATCTTACGCACAGAGTCCTCGCCGAAGATGTATGACCCCCGGACACGTTCATACTCCAAGGGATCCCCGAAGCGCTCCTTCTGGACTCTGGTCAAATAGATGACATCTGCCTTCTCAACAACGCCTTCGAGGGATGTCCCCTCCTCGAACTTCACCTTGGCAGAATCGAGAGAATGTTTTGTTTCATCAGTTGCCCTCAACTGTTCCGGGGAAACCAATTCGATTGCACCTGGGTGGAACATGCTCAATCCCCTTAACAGTGACGAGGCCACTCTGGCGTGTCTCAGGTCTCCCACGACGGCGTAGTTCAGGCCATCGATTCTCCCGAAGGATCTCATCACCTCGTAGAGGTCTATCATTGTCTGGGTAGGGTGGTACATCATTCCCTCTCCGGCGTTTATCACTGGGCTTGTACATACGTCCGCCGCGAACCTTGATGCGCCCTCGACGGAGTGTCGGATGACTATGATGTCGGAATAGAAGTCCAACATCCTGACCGTATCAGCGAAGTTCTCTCCCTTGGTGGCGGAAGTCATCGCAGTCTCAAGAAGGGTCATCGTCCTACCGCCAAGCCTGTTCATAGCGGATTCAAAGCTGAGTCTCGTCCTAGTGCTAGGCTCAAAGAAGGCAAGCGCCATTATCTTGCCATCCAGCGAGTGTGATGTGTTGACGGTGTGATTCTCTATCTGATCAGCCAGTTCGAAAAGATGCTCCAGTTCCTTCCTAGAAAGATCGGTAACGTCCACTATGTCCTTGTTGTCGGACATCATCCTATTGCCAAGACGAACTGAATTAAACACTTGCCTCCTCTGACCCTACATATGCGACTATCCTGTCATGCTGCTCTGCCGACATCGCCCCACCTTCAGTCAGCCGGTCAACGGCACTCAGGATGTCTGTGGCGGATCTGACTGCGATTTCGTTCTCGGCAAGAAGCCTCTTTCCACCTTGGAGCCTGTCAAGAAGGACGTAGGCCGATCGGACATCAGCCCCCTTGTCCCTCAGCGCCCGCGCCGCGTGCAACACGTTCCCTCCCGTCGTCAGTACGTCGTCGACTATCACGAACCTACTCGCTTTCCTCAATTCCCCTTCGACAAGCTCACCCGTTCCGTATGTCTTGGCTTCCTTCCTCACGTAGACAAATGGGACGGACATCTTGCTAGCCAGTGCGGCCCCTAGCGGTATGCCCGAGAGCTCGACTGAGGCTATCCCTGTTCCTGTCTGTTCATTCTGCGAGATCATGGAATCGAGTTCAGTGAGGGCCATACCGAAGAGCTCAACGTACGAAGGCAACATGCGCAGGTTCACGTAGTAGGGACTCTTCTTTCCAGATGAAAGGGTGAATTCCCCGAACCTTATCATACCAGCTTCGGAGATGCCGCTGAGAAGCTCCCACTTCATCTTCTGAGCGCCTTCCTCTGTTCCTCGACAGCAGCATGCGCCGCAGCCGCCGGATCTTGGCTCGCGTATATGGCTCTCCCAACTATTTCATAATCCGCCCCTGCCCGAATGGCAGAACCGAAAGGAGCGCCCTGCGCGCCCACCCCGGGTGAAATTATCAGCATGTCTCTAGGGATCGTTCTCCTCACTTCAGCCAGAACGGTCGGTCTGGTCGCTGGCGCGATTATTCCGTCGGGGTCAAGCGAGATCGCCTCGTTGATTATGTCCGGAAGGGCCTTGTCTATTATGCTCTCAGATCCCTTGTGTGACATGCTGACCAAGACCAAGATGCCTTTGCCGAACCTAGTGGCGGTCTCCTTCGCTCCGTCCAGGCCTCCTTCACGACCTATGAACCCGTGTGAGATGACCGCATCGATGCCACATCTGAATAGTATCTCACAGGTCAACGCGTTCACGTGCGACACGTCGGCGAGCTTAGCATCAGCGATGAACACGAAGTCATCGCTTCTGCGCTCCAATTCCTTCCTGAGATCGTTGAGTGATGTTGTGAGGAGAAACGGGATTCCCAACTTTATCCCTACGAGGTAATCTCCCAACTTGTCAGAGACATCCTTCAGTGTCTTCACTCCATCTTCGCCTGACACATCGAGGGCGAGGACAAGTCTGGATCCTTTCCTCTTGGAGATCACGCCTATTTTCGTCGCGAAAACTCCAGACATTACTTGTCGCACGACTTGTGCGTATCGTAATAACTCTTGACCGCAGCTCTTCCAACAACTGGGACATTCCTCACAGTGTTTTCCGCTGGAGAAGAATGAGAACTGCTTAAATAGAGCGCTCTCGGAACCGCACCAGATCGCTCGTCATGAAAAAAGCGCGAATCTCTGCCACAACCGCACAACAGACTACTGGCCTGGAAGCCATACTCCGCACTGTGTTGGATGGCAAGGTAGGCGTAGCCGAATCCAAGATGGACCAGCTGGCGGTTTCAGACGACGAGTTCGCCAATGGTTACAGGGACGCACTTCGGGGAATAGTCAACTCACTGAAGACGAATGACCGCAGAAGCTTCGTGTACAGGCTCAGAAAGGACAAAGGTCTCCTCAGGAACGAGATCGCAAGGCTCAGGGAGACTGAGGCTTCGCATCTGTGCACGGAGTGGGATCTCGGCTACTTCAAATGCTGGGTCTCCTATCTTCAGGGACTCCTCTCTAAGCCGCTGTCAGACCTGCCAGTTGTGAAAGAAGAGACTGTAGACTAGTATCCAAGCGAAGGCCACAGAGAGAAAGAATGCTCCTATCCCGATAGTATACAGCTTGTTCTTGCCTCCAATCAATTCCACCCTGTGCTTGCCCAGCAGAGAAGTTGTGATAAGGTAGGTTGCGAGATAGGCGAATATGGACATCGAGGTGGCAGTGAGTATTCCCCCTAGGGATGGCCTCCAGAAAGCTGCGAGGAGTGCCCCCCATCCTAGGCCTGTGGCAGCCCTTCCCCAGTAGACCAGATCCTGAAGCTTTTTTTCCTCGTCTTCGGTCAATCTTGCTTGATCACCGGAATGCAAAGGAGGCCCCCGTCTAGACTCGAAGTCAAGTTCCTGGCATCCGAACTTGACAAACGTCTGAGCGGTGCTCGGGTCTCCAACATCTACAGCAGCACGGAACTGGGATTGACCCTTTTAAAGCTGACCGGCCCCAATGGGCCTCACAGGCTTCTCTATGAGAGAGGACTCAGGGCATGCCTGACTGAATTCCGATATCCTGTCGAGAAGTCACCGCATCCACAACTGCGAACTGCCAGGCGACTGCTGAGGGGATCACGATTGCAGGGAGTGAAACAAGAAGGTTTTGACCGGGTGATCTCAATCGAGTTGAGCACGCCCAAGGGCCTCAGCCTCAAACTCGTTCTTGAAATGCTCTCTGGCGGGGTCTTCGCCGTGTTGGACCAGGAAAGAAAAGTCCTGTTCACGACCGAAAAGAAGGTGATGAAAGACAGGTCGATCCTTCCGGGCGAGGAGTACAATGTGCCTCCTCACACATACCCCTCTCCTCTTCTCACCAGCAAGGAAGAACTGCTCAGAATACTCAAGGAGGAATCCGCTGTAAGGCCGGCCCTGGCAACTAAGTTGGGGCTTGGCAATCTCTCTGATCTGGTCTCCATTGGTGCCGGGATTGATCCGGAGGAGAATCCAGCTTCGTTGTCTCTTGAGCATGCCAACAAGCTCTTGGATGCGATTAGACAGAGGGTCGAATCGCCTAGCGTGGCACCGACGGTCTACTCGGATGGCCCCACTCCCATTGAGTATTCCTTGGTGCCCTTGCCGAGTCCTCCTTCGCAGATTTCCGAAAGGTTCGACACAGTATCTGAGGCAATGGACTGGTACTACTCCATGGGGGGAAAGATGAGGATTGTCCTCTCGCCCAAGCCGAATCGGAGACTCGCTTCTCTGAAAAAGACCTCTGAAGAACTCCTTCAGCAATCGACGCAACTCAGAGAGACTGCTGAGAACATAATGGCCGATGTGGCGAGATTTGATCGCGTGCTCTCACTGGCCAAGCAGGGAACAAGAGGTGCGATCGAACCAGGGATCAACGTAGTAGATATTGATTACAGGGAAAGGACAGCCAAGGTTCTGCTGGAAGGGCGCGAAGTGCAGCTTGATATCACGAAGTCAGCGGCGGCCAATGCATCTGTGCTGTTCAGCAGATCAAAGGAGCTGAGATTGAGAGTTGGCGAACTCACCGCAGAAGCAGAATCCACTAGGGTGGAACAGAAAGTGAAGGAAGTTGAACTGAAGAGAGTCAGCAAGGTCGCATGGTATGAGAAATTCAGATGGGCCGTTCTGTCAAGTTCTAGGAAGCTTCTGCTGGGGAAGGATGCCATTACCAATGAGCTTCTCGTGAAGAGATACGCGGACGAAAACGCACAGGTCTTCCACTCGGACTTCACTGGCTCCCCTTTCGCGATCGCTTGGCCACTGGGGGAAATGACCGATGATGAGATCAAGGAGGCCGCAGGAATCACTGCATCCTACACCTCCAAGGCGTGGGAGATGGGCTTCTCTTCCCTAGATGTCTACTGGGTAAGAGCGTCTCAACTGAGCAAGTCTCCGCCATCAGGGACATACCTCGCGAGAGGGGCTTTCCTTGTCTCCGGGGAGAAGAGCTTCATCAGAGGGGCGAGTCTGGGAATTGCTCTTGGCGCCGAGTTGAAGGGGGACGAGCTTCATGTCACAGCAATGCACCCAGATGCAGATACTCGCGTTGCTCGTTGCGTACTTGCTCCTGGCAGACACGCAAACTCTGAAGTCTCGAAGAGATTGGCGAGGATGCTGGCACAACGCTACTCTGTTAGGATCACAGCGGAGATCGGCGACTCGATAAGGGAGAGGATACCTGATAAGAAGAGCGACATAGTCGCAGTCAAAGGCTTATGAAACCCAATTCACATGCGCGGGTCTCATGAAGATCGAGTACGGCCGCCTCTTCCTCCTGCTGGCGATGTTTTTTCTATCTGATCTTCTTTGCACTGTTTTCTCACTGGCGTGGGCCATTCCGCGGACGCTTCCCTCAAACTGGACTTTCCTCGTCTCGCTCGTTGTGACACACTTCATCGCGTCCTTTGCATGTACGTATGGAACCCGAGACAAGGCCTTCGCGATGGGTTCTGCCATTCTGTCTGCTGCCTTGGCCTACTCGCTGTTCTGTGTTGTGTCCGTCGACATCGATCTGTTGATGAGATCAGCCGTTCCCCTTTCCTCCCTAGAACTGGGAGCATTCGCGGGTGCCGCGCTGAGCAGGTCGTCAACGCGCGCAAGGATCCCGGATTCGTTGCCGCCTCCTCCCGTCCCTCCTTCTGCCTGACGGGTCATGTTCTCAGCGCTGCGTGAGGGGTTTTAACTGGGCCTTCCTGCCCGTTGACAGGTATGGTGACCGTAGCCGCAGTGTCTGACGTGCACTCTCCGCTGTACCTGAAAGAATTCTTGGCTAACATGAGTCTCAGAGTGAGGGCGTGCAGTCTTTTCATTCTGGCAGGGGACATGATCTTGCGGTCTAGGGTAAGTCAACTGGCACCTGTTCTCAGGGGCATAAATAGTGTATTCTCAGGACAGATCATCGGCACGCTCGGGAACGAAGAACATGACGAGGTCAAGGGTTCCCTGATGAAGGAGTATCAGCAGGTGCGGTGGCTCGACGACTCGGACATCGTACTAGAGATGGAGGGCAGAAAGGTCAGGATTGTCGGTACTAGGGGGTCGCTGGCTGAGCCGACAAGCTGGCAGAAGGCGCATCTTCCTGATATCGCTGAGGTATACTCAAGGCGAGTCGAACTGATCAGGGGCCTGTTGGAGAGAAAGAACTCCGATGACATCATTGTCTTGGTGTCTCACTATGCCCCGGTGCGAGTAACCACGCAGGGCGAACCCGAGAGCATCCTCCCCGTGTTGACAGATCCGAGAATGGAGAGGGTGGTCAAGGAAACCTCACCCGACATCATCATTCACGGCCACGCGCACAGTGCCACAACGCTTGCAGCGAACATATACGGGAGTCGAGTCTACAACGTGGCCTTCCCTGCCAAGAAGTCAACGACCATCATCGACCTATGGTGAGCAGCATGCGAACACTCATTTACTCGCCTGCCGCACTAGTGCCTGCTCATGGGCGAGAGAATATCATCGGGTCAATATGTGCGCGTCATCTTTGAGGGAGGGAAGTCTTCCATCCAGAAGGTGGGCAAAGACTCCATACACACTCATCATGGATTCGTCAAGCTCGACGACTCCCTAGAGTACGGCGCCTCGGTTTCGACCAACACGGGAAGAAGGATAGTCCTGTTGAAACCCGTTCTTGCGGACTTCCTGCAGGTCATGTCGAGGAGGACACAGATCCTATACCCGAAGGAGTTGGGCTACATCCTGCTCTCCTTAGGAATAGGAGCCGGGTCCAAGGTGTTGGATGCGGGCACAGGCAGCGGAGCATCGGCGGCTCTGATAGCGAACTTCGTAGGACCCTCTGGCCACGTGCTCTCCATCGACAACAATCAGGAATCACTGGAAATAGCGGCAAGCAACCTGAGATCACTCGGACTCGACGCCAGGGTAGAACTGAGGCTAGGTGACGTGGTGGCGGGGACCGGGCAGGAAGAATCATTCGATGCAGCTATCATGGATCTGCCCTCACCGTGGGAAGCGGTCCAATCGTACTATGACGGTCTAAGGCCCTCAGCCAGGGTCGTGGCGATCGTACCCACATACAACCAGCTCGAGAAGATTGTCGAAGCGTTTGAACAGGGCGGCTTTGTGGTCCTTGAAACGGTCGATATCATGTCTCAAGGAATAAGAGTCAAGAGAGGAGCTGTGAGGCCGATGCCAATGGCCAGGGGCCACAATGCCTTCTTGGTCGTGGCCGCCAAATCAGTAGAAAAAGGTTAAAACAGACGCAAGCGCGGAACGGTCGCCATGGCAACCCAGAAGGAACAAGGATCCAATCTAGATCTGATTGGAAATGCCTTCCTCTACCTGTCCATCCTCGGATTCGCAGGCGGGATAGCTGTTCTGGGCGTCACTGCATTCTTTGACAACGATCTATTGCTCTACGGTTCTCACATAGCCCTGCTCTTGGCAGTACTTGTCCCCTGTTTTCCGTTCACATCGAAGGAGTCGTACCAGAGGTTTCTGAGCCGGGGAGCAGGAGGGCTTCTAATAGTGGCCGCAGTCGCTGCGATACAATTCGCGTTCCTTCCGAGCTTGAAGCTTTCCACGGTTCTGACGACTGTTGTCTTGGTTGTAGCATTCGTGATCGGATGGACCAAGACAATCCCGAGTCAGGAGCAGTCGGGCTTGGGGTTCAGGTTGCTGGAACTAGTAGGAGCAGGCTTGGCGGCATTCGGGGCCGTTCTTGAGCCGATTCTTGTAAGGTTGGGGATTGCCAACGGAGAAGGCCTTGGATTGTACGGAATCCCGCTCACGCTAGTGGGTCTGGCAGTGCTACTTTACGTAAGATTCTTCTCCAAACAAGAAAAACAGTCGAAGGCCTAGAACGCACGCTTCCAGCAGAATCGAGGCCAGAATCGAGGCCAATGGTTCGTGCTCTTGTACTCGATTGTCGTTATAGAGCTAGTTCCATCTTCGACAAGCTTAATTAGCAAATCGCCGGCTCGTGGTTAGCGTCCCGCGAGGGTAAGTCGGGTACAGGCTCTCTGCACGGTGGGGCAACCTTCCGTGTGCTGGGTCTGCATAAATGAGAACGTCTACCTGAGGACACCTAGGTCCTACAGGACTGGGCGCAGGAACTGTTGGGAAGGTGGCCACTCGGAGGGAGGCGCTCTCAGGAGTGCTCGGGCACCGTTCCTCGATGTCGTCTGAAACCCGAGTGATCGAGGTCGGGACAACCCGGGAACCTGAACCCAGTTCGCGGGGCATCTTTTTTCTACGGTGTTCTTTGAGACTGAAACCGTTTTATCTTCGAAGCTCGGACTGCAGCAGCATTGGTAAGGATCTACGCTGATCTGCACCTCCACTCCAAGTACAGCGCAGCCACGAGCCTGAGCATGGACTTGGAGCACATCGCATACTACTCAAAGCTCAAGGGTCTGGGTATCGTGGCCACCGGGGATGTCCTTCATCCGAGATGGAGGTCTGAGCTACGCGAGAAGCTCGTCGATGTCGGAGGGCTGTTCATACTGACTGGCAGACCAGAGGGTCCGTTGTTCATACTCTCTGGAGAAGTCAGTACGATTTACAAGGACGGTGAGAGCGTGAAGAGGCTGCACCACGTCATTCTGTATCCTTCACTTGATGATGTGGATTCCGCCGCTGAAGTCCTTTCCAAGTACGGAAATCTCCAGTCAGATGGTCGGCCCATTCTATCGTTGAGTTCTGAGAGTCTCTTGTCTGAGCTCAAGGAGATCAACGATCGGATCGAACTCTTCCCAGCCCACATCTGGACTCCTCACTACAGCATCTTCGGCGTACACGGGTATCAATCAGTGGAGGCCGCCTTTGGTACGATGTCAAGCGAGGTCCACGCGCTTGAGACCGGGCTGTCGTCCGACCCCGAGATGAACTGGACGCTCTCTTCTCTCGACAGGTTCCTATTGGTGTCCAACTCTGATTCTCATTCCCCGTATCCATGGAGGATTGGAAGGGAAGCCAACCTACTCGAATTGTCCTCTCTGCATTACGAGTCTGTGCTGCAGGCTTTGAGGAGGAGGGGGCCATCTCGCATGGTCATGACCGTGGAGACCTATCCAGAGTACGGTAAGTACCACTGGCCTGGGCATAGAAACTGCAATGTGAGTGTCTCGCCGGAGGAGTTCTCGAAGCTCAACGGTATCTGTCCCAAGTGTGGAAGGAAACTCACGGAAGGCGTTGATGTTGAGGTGCGGCAGAGAGCTGACAGGCTCAGGGGCTTCAGACCACTAGGGGCTGCTGATTTTGTCAGAGTGATCCCACTCTCCGAGATCCTAGCATACTTGATGAATTCCACGGCCTCTTCTGGAAAGGTGTGGAATCAATTCAAGGCACTGGTTGACAGGTTTGGCAGCGAGTTCTCCGTCCTTATTGATGCTGATCTCGATGAGCTGGGTCAAGTGGCTGGCAAGGATCTTGCAGCAGTGATCCGGAGAATGAGAGAAGGGAAGCTGCCGGTCAAGCCCGGGTACGATGGCGTCTACGGTGAGCTGAAACTCAAGGGCGAGGGCAAGCCCTCCCTGGGTCGATTCATCTGAGGCCAGTTACCCTCAGAGGTACGAGGTCCTTCGGCAGATATGAAAGGGCCTTGGGGGATGGTCTAGTTCCGAGTTCGACCGTGCGCTCAGTGGAATCTTGAGCTATCTGGACGACTGAGGCTCCGTTGATCCTGCCCAACGAGCCGGTTGCGGCTTCTCTCTCTGAAAACAGTTTCGTCTCATCTGTCCTTATGCTCGGTCCGCTGAGGAGAACAGGCACAGGCTCCCCAGTGTGCATCCCCCTATCACAAGGGGTTGTGTGGTCGCCCGTTACCATCACTGTGGCAGATGTTACATGGGCTTCAATGAGGTATGACAAGTTGTCATCGAATGTTGAGATGAAACCTGACTTGCCAATTGGGTCGCCCTTGTGGGCGAAATAGTCCGTAGCTTTCACATGCATGAATACGAAGTCATACTTGTCCAGTGCCTTCGTGGAGGCCTCGACCTTGCCCTTCAGATTTGTGTCGGGCATGCCGTTCGCGCCTGGAACCTCAATCAGCTTCATGCCGACTGCCTTCGCAACTCCCTTGTACAGTGCCCCGCCTGCGATCGCACAGGCACTCATGCCATGCTTCTGCTCAAATGAGGTCAGTCTCTTCGCCACGCCCGCGCCTCTGACCAGCAGAGCATTCGCTTGCGGAAGGCCAGAATGTCCTCTCTTGACGTTGACCTCTGCATCCCTGAGAGTCCTCATCGCTTTGATTTCATATTTGTTCACAAGATTCGCAAGCCTTGATGCTCCCTTAGTGTTCCGAGCCTCCTCCAGAGGCTGGCACTTCAGCAACGGCCTACCGTCAAGGTGCGGGTCGTTGTCCGTGACTTGGTAGGAAAGTCCTTTGCCACTGATCACCAGCGCCAACCTGTGCTCTGTTAGAGGAACTAGCCTGAACATGCTGCCGTCCACTTCGGGTATCGCCTCGTTGAGTATCTTGGCCAGCTCACTCGTCTCTTGGGACGATATCCTGCCAGCTCTTCTGTCGACCACAGTGGCCTCGTCCTCGCGGAGTTCTACAGTTGCCATGTTCGCCCGGAAGGCGATCTCGCCCTCCTTCAAATCGACTCCCTCGCCGAGAGCTTCTATGGGACCTCTACCGAAATACTCAGTCTTCAGGTCATAGCCAAAGATCGTCAGGTGAGATGTGTCGCTGCTGGGAGGCACGCCAGGAGAGATCGGATCCATAAGTCCCTGGGCTCCGCTTCCCTTGAGCTTCGCGATGTTCACCTGTCTTGCTGCCTCAAGCGGGGTCCTGCCTCCCAGACCAGCGTAAGCGTGATCTCCAAGACCGTCCAACAGAATGAGAAGGAACGGCATGTTGTCCTTCATGTCTGATGAGGCCTGATCCTAGCTGTCTTGATAAGGCTGTCTTCGGAGTTGTTCTACAACTTCTCGACTAGATCCTTGAGGCCCTTGAACCTGTTCCTGACCGTCACTTCGGTCACGTTCGCGGCCTCGGCTATCTGTTTCTGGGTGACCGCTGTTATTCCGAGGTTGAGAGTCGCCATGTACATCGCTGCTGCCACGAGTCCCATCGGATCCTTGCCGGAAGTAGTCTTATGCTTCTTAGCCTCGCTTAGGATCTTCTCGGTTTCTCTCTCGATCTCAGGACCCAGTTTCAATTTCGAAGCCACCTTTGATATGTACAGTATCGGATCGCTTATCGGCATCTTGTCGCCTTCCATGGCCCTCAAGATGTTTCTGTAGGCTCTGGCCACTTCCTTCTTTCTCAGTCCAGCCTTGGTGGCAACTTCTTTGAGAGTCCTCGGCACCTCACTGCTTCTGCAGGCCGCGTACACGACCGCTGCCGCCATTGAACTTATGGGTCTGCCCTTCACGAGGCCCATGTCGAGGGCCTGCCTGTAGATGCTGGCAGCTCTAGTGACGATCGGTTTGCCGATGTTCAGCTGATCAGCGAGATGGCTTATGTGCCTCATGGCAGCCATCAGGTTCCGCTCATTTGCGCTCATGGCACGGCCCCTTTCCTGCCAAACCCTCATTCTCTGAGCTCTGCTGAGTTCCTCACTCGTCATGCCTCTTCCAGAGGCACTCTTCGTGCCGAACTCCAGCGCCGTTGTGAAGCCCAAGTCGTGTATGAGCGGAGTCAGTGGACTTCCGGCCCTATCCCTCTGTTCACTTTCCTCGTCGCCGAATTCCCTCCATTCCTGGCCCATATCATACACTTTCGACAGAACGAAGCCGCACTTGCTGCAGTACACTTCGCCGCTCTTCTCGTCAGTGACTAGCTCAATTGAGCCGCAATTCGGGCAAATGTTCCTCTGAAGCGCCCTTTCCCACTTGCTTTCCATTTCCATCGCCTCACGATATCTTAATAACTACTGATATGGAGATGGTCGTGGTACCTATTTAAGCATTATGCACCTTTTCTCTTATAAACGTTGGCTCTCTCCCCAGAGGTGCACGAACGATAGGCTGGACGCAACCAACTCGTTCCATTCTGAGGGAATGCAGTAGGATAGCCCGGGAGAGATTCGAACTCTCGTTGACGGGTCTCTTCTTTCCATCAGGGAGAACCAGAGCCCGCTATCCTTGGCCGGATTCCCTTTGACCGCTGGATTCGGCGGCATTCGCCTTGACCGGGCTATTTCCGGGCCATCCATGTGAGTGCTGTCGCGGGAGTATTTCTCCCTTATGGGCGTGACCGAGATCACTCCACTTGAACAATCCGCAGCTCTTAACGATCAGGTTCGGATCACACGTTGCTAGGTCGCAGATCACCCGCCACCGCACAATGTATATTGGAGTTCTCAACGAGAGCTAGGAACGACATTCCAAGACTTATCTTCCAGAGGAGTCGAAACGCAACCATGCGTGGCCATGGGTCGCCACGAGATGGCGATCTGAACAGGGTGATGGTTCACCCCGATGAGATGAGGATCGCTGAGTCGAATGCCGCCGAGCTCGGAGTGACAAGCCTTGAGCTGATGGAGAGAGCTGGCTCGGCTGTCGCTGAGGCTGTAGCTAGACTGACGGGACGCGGTAGAGTTGTCGTCATCTGTGGGCCGGGAAAGAACGGAGGCGATGGTCTCGTAGTGGCAAGAAGCCTTCTCGAGCGTCGGTACCCCGTGGTCGTGTTGCTCTCAGTGTCTCCAGAATCTCTGTCAGCCGATGAAACCAAGCTGAACTGGAGCAGGTACTTGCAGCTGAGGGGGTCTAGCATCACCACGGATCAGGAAGGATGGTTGGAAGCGGCAAGAAAAGAGATGCGCAGGAGCAAGACAGTTGTTGACGCTCTGTTCGGAACCGGCATAAGGGGTGAGATCTCAGGAAACGCAGCTACCATCATTGACCTGATGAACTCATCCAAGAAGCCGATAGTATCCGTGGACACTCCCTCTGGGTTGAACCCATTCACTGGCACTGCCTCCTCGAAGGTGGTACATGCACGCGTCACGGTGACTTTTCATGCCATGAAGAAGGGACTGACATCCAAGCACGGCCTCGCCGGCAAGGTTTCAGTGGCTGACATAGGCATACCAAAGTCCGCGTCGCTTTTTGTCGATCAAGGGGATGTGGATTCAGCGCTGTCCCCAAGAGATCGGTTCTCTCACAAGGGCGATTACGGGGTTGTCTTGGTGATCGGAGGCAGCGAGCTCTATTCAGGTGCTCCTGCCTTGGTGGCCCTTGCAGCGCTCAGAACCGGCGCTGGGTTGTCGCTGGTAGCTTCACCAGATTCCGTCGCTTCATCAATCAGATCGATGTCACCTGATCTGATCGTGAGAGGCTTGCCGGGCGAGAGGCTTGGTTCGGGTCATCTCAACTCTCTCAGGGCTGAACTGGACAGAGCGACGGTTGTTGCAGTCGGGCCAGGAATGGGCAGAGCTGACGATTCTCTAAGGGAGATCCTGGAGATTGCCAAGCGCGTCCTTGCGGAAGGGAAAAGGCTCGTAGTTGACGCCGACGCTCTGGGCATCAGTGAGCAGCTTGCACCGGTCGCGTCTCCGAAATCAGTCATTCTTACCCCCCACGCGGGAGAGTTCAAGAGACTCACTGGAAAAGAGGTTGGCCCTCAGTGGCTTGACAGAGTGCATGAGGTCAAAGAATTCGCAAGGACACACAACTGTACCGTGATCTTGAAGGGATACCACACCGTGATTTCAGACGGGTTCTTGGTCAGGGTGAACAAGGGAGGCAATCCTGGGATGTCAAAAGGGGGAACAGGGGACATCTTGACCGGGGTCACATCAGGTCTGCTGGCCCAAGGATCCAGCACCCTACAGGCTGCTTGTGCTGCACCTCGCATCTGCGGCATGGCCGCCGACATGCTTTTCACATCGAAGGGCTTTCACTATACAGCCTCGGACCTCCTGACCTCGCTGCCGGAAGTACTGAAGGAGTATGACAGATATTCAGGTTGACATCGCTGGGATTCCTCCGATAGAAGAGAGGTACGACCTGCGACATCTGGCCACTTTCGTTCCGAACAAGCGGACGCCGATTCACAACTGGTTCTACTACAAAGAAGGCTTCGCTAGGGAATTCGTAGTAACGAGTCTGGAATGGATGGGGGCCCGCAACGGCACGATACTGGACCCATTCGTAGGGTGTGGAACCACTGTCCTAACCGCGCGAGAGGCAGGCATGAGTTCGGTGGGCGTAGATGTCTCGCCTTTGATGATACTCGTGAGCCGTGCGAAGTGCCAGGACTATGACGTGGGCCTGCTCTCCGAATATGCGACCAAGATCTTCTCGGTGAAATTCGCCAAACCCGATCTTTCTGTGGTACAGAAGGAGGTCAGGAAGTACTTCAACAAGTATGTCTTAGAGGACATCGTCTTCTTTAGATCTCTAGTGGCTGAGATCCAGGATCAGAGGGTCAGCGACTTCTTCCGCGTCCTGCTCATGTCGTCAGCGGTCAAGGCATCATATGCATACAAGGACGGAGCCATCCTGAGGGTGCGGGAGAGACATACGCCCCCTTTCAGAAAGTTCTTCAGAGCCAAGACGAAGAGAGCGATAAAGGAACTCCAGCGGTTCAAACCGCTTGGCCCCGAGCCTGCCCTTCATGTGGGAGATGCTCGGAGACTAGACTTCTTGGATGACTCCTCTGTGGATTGCATAGTCACCTCACCACCTTATCTCAACAAGATCGAATATACCAAGGTCTACGGGATAGAATACTCGCTCTTCCTGCCTAATCTGGCTCAGGCCCCAATGCGATCATACTTGGGCTCGAACACCGAACCCGACAGACAACTGTTCCCCTCACTGCCACCTGTAGCAAACGCGTACTTCATTGACCTGAAGAACGTGCTTGCCGAGATGTGGCGGGTCATGAAGAATGGGTCAAAAGCGACCATATTGATAGCAGGGGGCGTGTTCCCGACCGGCGTGGTCGCCTCCGACATCTACTTGTGCTCCATGGCTCTGGACTTGGGATTCAAGGTCGACAGGGTAGTTGCTCTCAACAGAAGGGTCGCGACTCGGGATCGTGTAGTCAAGATAGGCGAGGCTCGCGAGAGCGCCGTGATAATATCAAAGTGAATCGGTCCCAGAAGTCTGTGCCCTAATCC
>CAZXBW010000010.1:0-17350 GCA_964639105.1 uncultured Nitrososphaerota archaeon
ATATCGAAGTCTCCCTTGCTGAACGCCTCATACATCTGCCCCCTTGATGGTGGAACCACTGGAAAGTTGACCGGGATTGAGGGCGATAGAGTTCTGACCGTGATCCCCCGGTAGTCCGCTGTTCCTGATGGTGCCCTCTTGGAACGCCTCTTCGTGAACACCTTGACATCATGCTTCCTCCTGGTGAGTTCCTTGGCCAATCCGTACACATGGGAGCTGACTCCTCCCCTTACAGGGAAGAACCACTCTGTGAAGAGGGCGACCTTCAAGCCAGATCCAACCCCATGCGTCTCTGGATAAAAAGCCAAGACTCACGGCGTGCTAAGAGCCGAGAGAGAAAAAAGGAGGGGAAATGAATAGACACGCGACGATTTCACTAGACTGGAACTCTCAGAGCCTGTCCGTAGTGACTTGCCTTCGCGTTCACCATGAAGTCAAAGAAATCTCCAAACTTCGATGCAAAATCGGCAACAGCTTCGAGACCACTGTCCTTTATGTAGTAGATTCTCTTTGTCCTGTTCCCGGTTCCCCTCGCAACTTCGCTAAAAATGAGCCCTAGCCTCTCCATCTTGTATAGCATCGGATATAGCGCCCCCGATGTCACCCTACGCCCGAACAGATCTGAGAACTTCAGCAGGATCTCGTATCCGTGCGCTGGCGCTTTAGATAGCATCCAGAGTATCAACAGATAGTTTATGTTCAGGAGAGGATTACCAGCTCTCTTCGACATCTGTCTTCTTGGGAAGGCCCTTCGCATCCTTATTTAAGGCTTGTTTCAAAATGAAAATACTTTCTAACTAAAAACTTGTAGTGCTGAACTGCAGAATCCCGCTCTCTCTCTCGCATCGAGGGCATTGGTCACTTCCCGCCTGCCTTGTCTGGTCGATTGATAGTTCGCAAAATGACGAAAATCACACCCGAAACGATCGCTCCGCCCAAGAGCCAACTCAAGGGGGCATCTGGCGTAGTTAGGAACTTGGCCGTAGCGAGAACCATCACGACGACGGCTGCCACAGGTGCGATGATATCCGCTGCCCGCGTGCTGCTCTTGCTGACAGTGATCTGAGCCTGAGGCGCAGCTCCCAGAACCTTTTGCGCTATCTCTGATCCGCGCTCGGTCAAGGCGTACAGTTTTACAGGACCAGCTGCGCGTTGCTCTACTATCCCAGAAGTCACAAGCACATTCATGTGGTGCGCCGCCAGCTGACGGGAGAGACCTGTCTTGTTTGCTATGCTGCCCAAGTTAGCCGGACCAAGTGTGAGTTGCCTCAGGATGACCGCGCGTGATTTGTTCGATGCCAGTCTTATGAGATTCACATCATCAGTCGGCTGGGCCGCCAAACTCCACTAGGGCACCGTGCCGCAGAAGGGACAGTAATAGACCTGCTTCTCAGTTGACCAAGCCAATTCCGAACCACAGACTGGGCATGGTATCGGCCTCCACACTGCGCCCGGTTCCCTCTCGACTTTCGAGGAGATTCGTTGCATCGGTTCCTCCAGAGCTGTGAAGACTTCGCGGGACTCCCTTGTGAGCTCACGTCGTTCGGGCAAAGGCCCAGCCTCTGAGCGCCCAACGCTAGGCAGGGCCTGCTCTGCCTTGGCCTCATTCTTTTCGGGTGCCGGCAGCTCGAAGCTGGGTTCCTGCACCTCAGGTACGGTCTCCTTCGCTCTCTGGCCCTGTGCTGTGACTTCTGACGCGCTCAGAGCTTTGACTTGCACCACCTCAGCCGTTTCCGCTTTCGTTTGGGTGGGGGATGGTCTCAGGACTTCCTCAGCCTTCGTTTCCGATGTTTCTTTCACGGGAGTGATTTCCTTCCCCACAACCGGCAATGCTGGTTCCTTCTTTGCGGCTTCAGCCTTTGCTGTTCCGGCCTCGGCCGCCTTGGCGACAGTGGCTGGTCCCGCTGTCCTGTGGAGCAGTCTTCCGAGTCCGAACGATGTCAAGCCGGAGAGCACTGTGCCTACTCCATAGGAAGCAACCACCAGCATGTTCAGGGCATTGGCCATTCCCATCCTTGTGAAGTCATCAAGTCCGGTAATCCCACGGACGAAGTTCTCGATGAACAACACGCCCATTGCGAGTCCAACCAAGCCGATGCCAACTGGAATGACTATGCGTTCGAGGTCGCTTCCAAGTGCCCAAGCTGCGGCCACCCCTGTCACCAGAAACAGTATCACTGACAGCGCTGCCCAATCGGTCACGATGACCGTGAATATGCGACTCAGCAGATCTGCAATGCCCAGTTGCGTCGACAGAAGGTCGTACCACAACTCTGACATGCCCAGCAATGACACGAAGTAAGAGTGGCTCAGATCTCCACCAACGACCTGGAACTGAAAGCTCTCCGTCATCGGGATCGTGCTTACACTGAAGACCGACATCGATAACGCAAACGGTACGACCAGGATCAGTACGAACCCCGCCACGATGGCAACGATGTCCCTCATAGGAGAAACAGGCATAACGCCTTCACTTCAGCGTAGCAGAGTCGGCCGTTGCGTATTAAACACTTCTCTCGCAGTTGTTCGGAACTTCTCTATTGTCTTGTCACTTCTTGCTATAGGTACCTGTGTTGTCGTCCTTTTCGACGAGGTCGTCATTCCAGAGTTCATACAGCAGGGAGTCTGCTTCAGCGTCGCTCAGCCTGAGGTCCTCCATCACGTCTTCCAGCTTCGCAGTGCCTCTTCGACCCACAACTTCAAGCACCTTCTTCTTCCGGATTTGTCTGTCCCTATCCAACTTGTAGACGAAGAATGCTGTCGTGGCGAATACGGATGAAGCCGCCAAGGATGCGGTAAACGAGAAGAGTGCTGGCAGAGTGTAGATCGCCCCAGCGAGCATTGTGGCAGAGAGAAGAGCGTAGTTCAGGGCGAGCCTCTTGCCTTTCAGGTCGCCAACGAATGTCGGGAATGCGAAGAGCACGTTCAGCACGCTTATCACCAGAGCGGGTGCCTGATAGAACAAGTTGAACTGGCTGCCAAACAGTACAAACTTGCCAGGTTCCGCGGCGGCGATCATGTAAAGGAAGGGAAAGAACAGACCGATGACGCTGATCCTGCTGGCCCACTGGTATAGTCTGGATCTATCAAGCAACAGCATTGCGGTTCCGGTCCCTGAGATGAGAAGGCTCCCAATCACGAGGTAGTCTTGGAACAGCATGTTTCAAATGCCGCCTCTTGCGATATAAAGCCTTCTTTCTGATCTTGGCGCGCTCGAACTGGCACGAGTTGAAGACATGGCTGGAGAGACGACTTGCTCTGCCGCTGACAGGCAAATCCCCTTTCTTGTGCACTTCAGTCGAGCAACTCTTTTTACTGCTGGCACTCATCAATGCCTGCGTTGACGAGCTTCGACGCGCATGTGTTGAGGAGGGACTTCCCGATTTTCGAGAGAAAGATCGGAGGCAAGCCCATGATCTACCTAGACAGCGCTGGCACGTCGCAGAAACCCAAGCAGGTCGTGGAAGCGATCGATGATTTCTATCTGCGACACAACGCCAACGTGCTACGGAGCGCCAACACCATCTCCTCTGAGGCGTCTGAACTTTACCTCGGTTCGAGACACAAGATCGCGTCTTTCATCGGGGCAGATGAAGACGAAGTTGTGTTCACTACGGGGACGACGGACTCTCTAAACATCCTCGCCAGGGTGCTTACGGAGAAATGCATCAACAAAGGAGACAAGGTCATCACAAGCATACTGGAACACCACAGCAACCTGCTTCCCTGGCGCACCGAGGTCAGGAAACGAGGAGGAGAACTGATCGTCGTAAGGGCGGACAAGAGCTGGAGGATTGGTCCCGAGGCAATCGAGCAGGAGCTTGAAAAGGGGGCAAAGGTAGTGGCCATCACCCACGTGTCCAACGTGCTGGGGACAGTGAACGACATACGGACGATCGCGCGAAAGGCTCACGAGCATGGAGCCCTGATAGTCGTCGACTCTGCTCAAGGAGTCCCTCATCTGCCTGTCAACGTACATGATTTGGGCGTGGACTTCTTAGCGTTCTCAGGTCACAAGATGCTCGGCCCGACTGGTATAGGCGTGCTCTATGGCAAGAAGGATCTTCTCGATTCTCTGACCCCTTGGCAATTCGGAGGAGGGATGGTCAGGTCTGTGACTCTGGAAGGTGAGACGTTAGAGAGTCCCCCAAGCAGGTTTGAGGCAGGCACTCCCCACATAGCAGGGGCGATTGGTCTTGGCGCGGCAGTGGACTATCTGGAATCCGTCGGCATTGCGACTGTGAAGAGACATGAAGAGGAACTCGTGAGACATGCTCTCGACGTGCTTGAGATGGAAGATGTCGAAGTATATGGGCCTCGAGAACCTGATTCGTTGTGCGGCATTGTGTCATTCAATCTGAAAGGAGTGCACGCACATGATGTCTCGACCGTTCTAGATCAGGACGGTATAATGATAAGAGCTGGTCACCACTGCGCACAACCCCTTGTCAACTCTCTGGGGGTGTCCGCAGTCGCCAGAGCGAGTTTCTATTTGTACAATACAACAGAAGATCTGGACGCCCTCGCCAGGTCAGTGAGTAAGGCACGAGAGGTGCTGGCATGACGGGATCGGGTCTCTACACTGAACGCGTCTTGGATCACTACAAGAACCCGCGCAACTACGGGGAGATCAAGGATGCTGATGCCGTGTCAAGAGAGGAGAACTCATCGTGCGGGGATGAAGTGACTCTCTACCTCAAGGTGGGCGCCGACGGACGGGTTCAGGTTCGTTTCACCTCAGAAAGCTGCGCGATATGCAGGGCCTCCGCCTCGATGCTCACCGAACTCGCGAACGGAAAAGAACTGTCCGATCTGGCGTCGCTCGGGCGAGAAGACATGCTGAAGGCGTTCGGAGGCCCGATGGATCCTTCTAGGGAGAAATGTGCCCTCCTGCCGCTTGCTGCATTGTACTCGGCCGTTTCCAAGGTCAAGAAGGGCACGTGAGGCTTGCCCTGAGCCGGGAACAACGTACCAAGCAGTAGAACCGTCCGGTGCCTCAAGTTCCTCCCAGTTCCATTCTCTGATACGCAGAAACCATTATCCAGCGACTTTCTCACCAACCGATTCATGAAACCAAACATTGTATGGATACTGCTTCCAGTCATGGCCATAGGATCTTTGGTGACAGCAGCTCTTGTCTTACCATCGAACCTGCCCAATGGTGCGCCTGTTCCGTTCAGTGGAGCCGCGATTACGATATACCAAGTCAACGTGGGATACGTTGTCATCAACCTGACAGCATCCTTTCAAGGAGGCACGGCTAGCGTCGAGATACCGACAAGTGCCATTCCCTATTCGTTACGAGTGACGGACAGTCGGATCACCTCATGGAGGTTCCTATCACAACAATCTGCGCCACCCCTGCTGCAGGCTGGAGACTCCATCACCGTCAGGACACAATCCGCATCCTACACGGGCAAGTATACGGGCGTGTCTGAGGGGTATCTCATTCTGGAAGTCAATGGTCAGTCAGTGCTTGTCAACTTGAACACGATAGTCAGCATCGAGCTAACAAGGCTAGCTCCGCTGACGGAGAACACCGGGCGCGCAACAGTTGTGCTAGAAGGCAACCTGAGCGGCGTACAGAAGATCACTGTCAGTTTCTTGGCGAGGGGAATGGGTTGGGTCGCGACATCAGGGTTGGATCTCTCAAACGACGCGCTCGCGACTCAGGCCTACATGTGGAGTTCGGACAACTGGACCGACGCATCGATCAGACTAGTTGTCGGAGAACCGATGATTGTCTTCGGAGGAGACGTAGTGCGTGCAAACTATACTCCAGTTGCCTCCATTGTCAAGACTGGTTCGGCTGACGTGGAGATGACTGGCCCCTACTACACGTTCGCGCTTCAGGGAAGGATTGACCTCAACTCGGGAGAGCAGGTGGCTGTCCAACTGCAATCGGGTGAAGTTCAGGTTGTGCAGTTCAACCTGTGGCAATCATACGACCCGAGATACATCTCCGACATAGAGCAATCGGCGCAACTGTGCGTGAACGTGACTAACACACTAGCGACCCCAATACCTTGGGGTTACTTCAACCTCTACGAAGGAAGTGACTGGATTGGCTCCATTTCAACCGCATACATACCCGTTGGCGCAACGCGAACGTTGTCTGGTGGACCTTCGCCTGATGTCGGAGTGGTTTCTGAAATCGCTTCGTCAGAGAGGACCACAGACGCGATGCGATACTCCGTGCAGATAACTGCCAGAAACTACGGACAGAAGAACGCGCTTGTCGTCCTGAAGCAGACCCTGCCGATCCCCTCGGAGCTCACAACCTGCTCCGATCAACCAGCTCAGGCCGGGACAACCCTAACGTGGACGGTCTCCATGCAGCCTGGAGAAGTGAGGTCGTTCACGTTCACCTTTGAGGTTCCTCTGGGGCAATAGCCTCAGAGGTTCCCATTTTCTCTGATTTTTCGAGCTGGCTAGGTGCAGGCAGCGCTTGTCGGAACAGCTTTAATGGGAGGACGGAAACAGCCACACAGGCCGATGAAAGCCCGCAGCTTCCAAGTGAAAGGGATAGTCCAAGGAGTCGGATTCAGGCCGCACGTATGTAGGATGGCTGTCTCGCTTGGTCTCTCCGGGCACGTAAAGAACACAGGCAGAGGAGTTGAGATACTTGTCGAGGGTGAGGACGACGCAGTGGAGGAGTTCACGCGGAGGCTGCGCAACGATCCGCCTCCCGTGGCTCTGATCGAAGAGGTTGTTTCTGAGGACGCGGAATTCTCAGGGCTCCGCGGGTTTCGTGTGCTCTCAAGCAAGAGCACAGAGGTCGATACGTTGCCCCCACCTGATCTGGCAATATGCCCGGATTGCGCCGCTGAACTATTCGACAAGAACAACAGACGGTACGGATATCCGCTCATCAATTGTATGAACTGCGGACCTAGGTTTTCGATAATCCGTTCTCTTCCGTATGACAGAAAAAGGACGACGATGGCAAAGTTCAGGTTGTGTAGATCATGCGAATCAGAGTACAGAAATCCGCTGGATAGGAGGTTCAGAGCTGAACCCATTTCGTGCCCCACGTGCGGCCCCAAGTTGTGGTACGTGTCAGGAGGGCGCCTGATCCGGACTAGAGATCCGATAGCCAAGGCTGCTCACGACATAGATGAGGAGATGGTCGTGGCGGTGAAGGGTATCGGAGGATTTCACTTGGCGGCTGACGCAACTAACGAAGATGTGGTCAAGAGACTCAGGAACCTGAAGCAGAGACACTCCAAGCCATTCGCCCTGATGGCAAGAGACATCGAGTCTGTCGACAGGATAGCTTTCACAGATGAGGCCGAGAGAAGATGGTTGACATCGTCCGCCTCTCCCATTGTCCTCCTAAGAAAGAAGTTGTCAGGAGAGATAGCTCCCTCCGTTGCCCCTGGTCTGGACACACTGGGAGTGATGCTGCCCTATTCAGGCATACATCTCATGCTCCTGCACAGGACGAAGTCATCCTATCTCGTGATGACGAGCGGCAATCCCAAGGACGAAGCAATAGCCTATCAGAACGAAGCCGCGATGAAAAGGCTCTCAGGAATGGCGGATTCTTTTCTGCTGCACAACAGGGATATCCTCAATTTCGAAGATGATTCGGTGATCAGAGTAGTCGATCGAGAACCCGTCATGACCAGAAGGTCGAGAGGCTTCGCGCCCGTCCCGATCGGCGCACCTAGACACGTGGATGGCATACTGGGGGTAGGAGCAGACCTCAAGAACACATTTGCGTTGGGAAGAAAAGATCGGGTGTTCGTCAGCCAACACGTGGGTGACTTGGACTCAATGCATTCACTGTCAGCTGTGAAACCAGCGATAGCAAGGCTGAGCAGACTGATAGGCAGCAAGGTAAGCAAAGTGTCTCATGACATGCACCCTGGTTACAGGTCAACTGAGTTGGCCGAATCAATCAACGCAGAGAAGGTTGCTGTTCAGCATCACCACGCCCATCTAGTCTCGTCAGCTGCGTCAAACGGCATAGTCGATGAAACCTTGGGACTGGCATGCGACGGCACGGGATATGGGACGGACGGACAAGTATGGGGGTTCGAGATGATGCGTTTCAACCTCGATGGGTTCGAGAGGATCGGCAGACTGCTTCCCTTCAGTCTCCCGGGTTCCGACTCGGCGGTGATGGATCCTAGGCGCATGGCCGTCTCGCTGCTGTTCCAAGCTCTCGGGAACGAAGCCTCGAGGATCAACGTCGGTCTGAGTCCTGAAGAGGTGACCTTCATTGGGCGGATGATCGATTCGAGAATCAACTCGCCTCTGGCTTCAAGCTGTGGCAGGCTCTTCGACGCAGTGTCGGCGATCTTGGACGTGTGCAGATCCACGACCTACGAGGGACAGCCAGCAATCGAGCTCGAGGCGGTGTCTGATCGAAATGAAGAGGGATACTATCCATACGAACTGTCCGCTTCTAGCATGCTGAATCTAGATCACAGGCCGATCGTGAGAGCGATTGTTGAGGATATCAGGGCAGGTCGACCGAAAGAGACAGTCGCGGGAAAGTTCCACAACACCATGGTCAGGGCCATGGCTGAGATGATCCGCGTTGGGTCTGAAGAGTCTGGGTACAGGAAGGTCGTCCTAGGAGGAGGTTCGTTCTGTAACTCCCTTCTCGTCAGCAAGCTTAAGGTGGCGATGAAGGAAGAGGGGTGCGAAATGGTTATGCCGAAGTCATTGCCCCCTAACGATGGTGGCATATCGTATGGCCAAGTCGTCATCGCTGCCGGATTGGAATGATTGACATGTGTCTAGCGATTCCGTGCACTATCGAAAAGGTCGACGGCCTCGACGCCGTAGCTACCGTCGCTGGCGTCAGGAGGGCTGTCCGTCTTGACTTGGTCGAGAACGTCCGCCCTGGCGATGTCGTGCTCGTGCACTCGGGGTTCGCCATACAGAAACTGAGCCAAGAGGACGCCGCCGAAATGATCAAGACGATAGTCGAGTTGGGTGAAAAGTCCGGATGGTAGCTGCTGCGTTCGATGATCCGAAGCTCATCGCCAACCTTGTGAGCAAGATAGCCTCCTTGGGAGTCTCAGATGCTCAACTGATGGAGGTATGCGGGACGCACACAGTCTCGCTGGCAAAGTACGGCATGAGGGCGTTGCTCCCTCCGGGAGTGCGGATAGTCTCCGGTCCGGGCTGCCCGGTGTGCGTTACTTCAGACTCAGATCTATCCCAGGCGTTTCAGGTTGCTGAGACAGAGAATGTCACAATGGCGACGTTTGGGGACATGATGAGGGTTCCGGTCGGTGGGGTGTCATTGCTCAAATTGAAAGCAAGAGGCTGCGACGTAAGGACGGTCTACTCTCCCTTCGACATCTTTGCGATGCCATCCGATAGGGAGACTGTGCTCTTCGGAGTTGGGTTCGAGACAACTTCTCCCGGGGTGGCCGCCGTTCTCAGAGAGGCCCAGAGACGAAACGCGAAGAACCTGTCAGTCATCTCTTGTTTCAAATTGATCCCCCCTGCATTGAGAGCGCTCTTGGAGAGCCGCGATGCGAGGATAGACGGGTTGATTCTCCCAGGACACGTGAGCACCATCATCGGTTCCTACGCATATGACTTCCTGGTGAAGGAGTTCAATGTTCCCTGCGTGATAGCCGGCTTCGAGCCAGTAGACTTGATGCTGTCCATCTACGCCCTGCTAAAGATGATCAAAACGAGGAAACCCATGCTCGTCAACACGTACACGCGCAGTGTGAGGGCCGACGGGAACACCGACGCGATCAGGATTGTTGGAGAGTACTTTGCGCCGGTTGAGTCTGAATGGAGGGGATTGGGGGTTATTCCGGACAGCGGTTTGGCGTTGCGCGATGAGCATTCTGACCTGGACGCGAGGCGAAGGTTCGACTTAAAGCCCATCAAGGTTCCGGAGCCCGCGGGTTGTATGTGTCCGGAGGTGCTGAAGGGTGTTGCCCTCCCGACCGACTGTCCCCTATTCTCAAGGGAGTGCACTCCCGAGAACCCAGTCGGACCATGTATGGTGAGTTCCGAGGGCACATGCGCTGCGTACCACAACTACGGGTGATAGCATGGATCGAATCAGCATGGAACACGGCGCAGGTGGCAAGATGTCGCATGAACTGTTCGAGCAAGTCTTCAGCTCCAGGTATGGGAACAGATACTTGGACGCAGCATCAGACAAGGCAGTACTGAAGATCGGCAAGAACAGGATTGCCTTCACGTCAGACGCCTTCGTCATGTCCCCTAGACGGGTGCCCGGTTGCTCCTTGGGATCGCTTTCTGTGTTCGGCACGGTCAACGATCTGCTGACGTGTGGAGCCAAACCGCTCTACCTCTCGTCTTCGTTCGTCATCGAGGAGGGCTTCCTGTTCGACGAGCTGGACCAGATCGCATCAGACATGGCTTCTGCGGCCAAGAGATGCAAGGTTGAGGTCGTCACAGGAGATACGAAGGTGGTGGAGCGAGGAAAGGCGGATGGGGTTTACGTTGTGACATCGGGGATAGGGTCTGTCGCTCCGGGAGTGAACGTATCCGGATCGAACGCGAGGGTTCATGACAAAGTGATCGTGACAGGCAACGTGGGCAACCACGGGGTCGCGGTCATGATAGCTCGCGGAGAGTTCGGATTATCCTCGGACGTGAGGAGCGATTGCAGTCCTCTTTCTGGATTGATGTTGCCGCTGTTGAGCAAGTTCCGGCGTCGGATTCACGCGTTGCGCGATCCCACGAGAGGAGGATTGGCCACTGTGTTGAACGAGATGTCCATTGAGTCCGGCGTTGCCATGGAGGTAGATGAGAAGAATATCCCCATCGAACCAAGCGTCAGGGCAGCTTGTGACCTTCTGGGAATGGACCCATTGTACATGGCCTGCGAGGGAACAATGGTTCTGATCGTCGACAAGAGGATCGAGAAGCCAGTGCTGCGCGAGCTGCGCAGGAGAGGAGCGCGCAACGCAACGACCATTGGGGCTATCGCGAGATCACCGCGGGGCAAGGTGACGATGACTACGCCCATAGGTGGTAAGAGATACCTAGGCATGCTAAGGGGAATGTCCCTACCCAGAATCTGCTAACTCCGCATGATGTGTTCTAGATTCCTTTGGAGGCCTTGTCTGGGTCGGCCCCTTCGTGGACGACTTTCATCACTGCCTTGATCACTCCGCCGGGGTTTTCATGCTGGAAGACGTTGCGCCCCACGACAACCCCTGCGGCACCTGCTTCCATTATGTTCTGGACGACCTTAAGGAAGTCGAGGGGTGTCTTCGCTTTTGCTCCCCCTGACATCAGAACCGGAACAGGGCACGCCTTGACTACCTCTGCGAATGTCTCTCTTGACCCGGTGTAGTAGGTCTTGATCAGGTCTGCCCCAACATCGGCAGCGGCTCTCGCTGCGTATCTGACAATTTCCACATCTTCCTTATTCTGCATGTGAGGCCCTCTCGGATAGGCCAAGTTCAGAAGAGGCATTCCAAAGCCTTCACATTCGGCAGCGATCGCTGTGAACTGAGCAAGCATCTTGTCTTCATACGGGGCTCCCCAGTATACTGTGGCCGATACGCCGTCTGCACCTAGCGCCACCGCATCTCGCACTGTAGCGATTGGGTCTTGCGTGTATTCGCCTTCGGGCGGTCTGAGCGTCGTCTTTCCCGTGAGCTTGATGACCAACGCCGTCTTGTTTGCCCAGGTCTCCCAAGTCAGCCTCGCGGTCCCCCTTGGCACCATGATCGCATCGACTCCGGAATCAACCACCTTGCCGATGATGACCCTCGGATCGAGATGTGCTGCGGGAAAGTCCCGCGGACCGTGTTCGATTCCATGATCCATGGCGAGCATGACGGCCTTTCCATCTCCGTTTCCTAGTATCTTGTTCAACCGTACACTCTTTCCGACGGATGAAACCGTGTTGAACACTTTCATTTTCACACCACTCACGCTCGGTTGCGCAGCCTCATATTTAAGCAAGATTCTGCGAGGGCGTTGACGCATCTGAGCAGACAGTCGGAAAAGTAATTCCAAGGCGTGGATAGATCATGTCAATGCAACTGTGCCTCCACAAGACTGATTAACCCGCAAAGGGCCCACGACACAATGGAAGGGTTCACACTACAGCAGGCGAGTCTGTCAATAGCTGAGGCTAGGCAAGCCATCCAACACTATCTCAAATCAGGCAAGGTCAATCGAGCAAAGTTGCCCGCAGAGATAGACAAACCATCTGGTGTGTTCGTCACGCTAAAGAAGCACAACAAGAATGGAGAGAGGTTGAGAGGCTGCATAGGTTTTCCTGAGCCGATATATGATCTCTCACAAGGCCTAGCGAAGGCAGCCGTGTCAGCGGCCTTTGCTGACCCTAGGTTCCCTCCGGTGGAAGAGGATGAACTTCCCCATATATCAATTGAGATCAGCATACTGTCTCAGCCACAACTCGTTGATGCTCCGAAGCAGGAGATACCCAGATTGATTGAGGTCGGCAAGCATGGCATCATCATCGAGCGTGGCTTCAACAAGGGCTTGCTGTTGCCTCAGGTTGCAGTGGAAGAGGGTTGCGACTCGGAGGGGTTCCTCGCCCTGGGATGCATGAAGGCAGGTCTGTCTCCTGATGCTTGGCTGACGAAGAACGTCAGCATCTACACCTTCACGGCGAAGGTCTTCAAGGAAGTAGAACCCATGGGTGAAGTGGTAGAAGAAAAACTCGGCTCGCCATAATCTCTAGATGTACGAAGGATACATACGTTTTGTACGCTCCGCTTAAGTGCGAATAGAGCAACACAAGAGAGTGGGGTGACCAAGAAGGAAGAACATGGGAACAAACTCGCTACGGACACCCAAGTCATGACTCCAACTGCGTCGGAGTCTCGCTCGGAGGCTCGTCACGGTGTGAGAAGGGCCGAGCCTAACAAGTGAGCTCGTGCTTAGGTGGTGAGGCCTTCAGGGCCCTGTGCGGACTCGACTTGCAGAAGGACTAAGGAGGTACAGCCTGTCCCTCTACTCTTCCGAGGACGATTCTGGTTTCGCTGGACTGGACGAAATCTAGGCTCCTGATGGACTTGATTGCATCTGTCAAGGTCGCTATATCGGCGAATGATAATCTCACGATCGCCGTCCCGTTCTCAAGGAAGAGGACCTCATCGACCCCAGCTATCTGGGACAGGCTGGACCATATTTCTTCCTCATTTCCTTCTCTGATCTTGAGGACAATCAAGGCCTGCAACTTGTTACCACCATCTGATCATTTCTTCTTAGCAGCCTTGACAATTGTCATATCAAATGACTCAATCCAGGGCTCGGATCTCAGACGATTCTCCAGCCACTTGAGTTCATCCCCTGATAACACCTCCGCCATCGCGATGATATCATCCTTGCCCGTCACCTCAAGTACCTCAGTGATTCCTTCTATCTTCGAAAGGGTCTCCGGATCAAGACTCTCCGGGCTCTTCTCTCTGGCGAATATGACTACCCTCAAAGCGTTCGTGCGAATGCCTATTCTCTATAAAAGCATAGCGAGGGCAATGTGTCCAGTTTCGAGCCCGTCCACGGAATTGTGAATAGTCCGAACACAGCTCGCGCTACCAGACTTTGGGTTCTTGTTCACAATCCTGCGAACCTAGTAGCCTCTGCGGAAGCGTCCTCTCGGCCTGAAAGCTCTCTCTCCGAAGTCCTTCTCTGACATATTGTTCTCAGTGTTCACTTCTGGTATGTCTGTTTCCCCTTTTGCTATCGAGCCATATCTCCCAACGTTCAGTCTCATCTTGCCTTTGAAGAATGAAACGTACCCGTTCTTTATCTCAAGGACATCTCCCGGCTTCGCGAGATCGATGTTCTCGTTCCAGAGTGTGAGCAACACTGTTCCGGTTTCGTCGCCGACCGTTGCTTCTGTCACCTTGTTCATCCTCTCGCTGAATCGGTCTGCGACTTCTCTGGTCTCACCCAGACTGATCACTTTGACTGTGATGTCTGTGTTGCGCGAGTCAGGACTGAGCTCTGCGACCTTTTGCTTCGTCGTCTTCAAGAGGTTTTACCTCTTGACCCTTGCGCTATTGACCATTATAAAGGTTAAGGAACATGACCCTCTTCGGACCAGGCGGCGGTTGGATCAGGCCACTACCATCATATGGTTACGTTCAGCTTTTCTTTCGTCTTAGCCCTGAGGTACTGCAGGTAGACCTCCTCGAGATCTCTTGCGTGTTTTGTCAGTGCATTGAAGGCTTCGAGCTCGGTCTTCTTCAGATTATCGATGAACCATTGATTCTCGCGAAGCCAGTACCCATCATCACCCTGCATGTATGGAAGCGAAACATTGTCATTCGTGGCCTTGAGGTCCTCCTCGGTCAAGGGCTCTAGTATGACCCTCTTGACTTTGGGGAAGAACTCGTCAACGTCTTGGGTCTCTAGCCCCATGAACTTCGCGTTCGGAGCTGACAGCCTGGATATGTGCGCGGACTGGATTGACCCGTAGATGATGTTGGCTGCTATTCTGAGACTGTAGGGGTTCAGGTCCGTCCATATGCCTATTGGGTATCCCGCGTCGCTGAATTTCCTGAGCATCCTCCTCATACCTCTGGAGGGCTGACCACCTAGCATGGCCACTCCTATGTTCAGCTTCTGCGGTAAGCCCAGCTCCATCAGGTTTCGGTAAATGCCTTCCTTCTCGATCGCGATGAGCGCTTTGATATTCGAGTCGCCTATGTCAATATATTCGACGTTGCCAGGCACAGAGTAGCCGTCTCCGCCGGTCTGCATGCAATTGATCGTCATCTTAGGCTCCTTCAGCGTGATGTCACCGTACAGATAGCCTTTGGACTGGGCAACGACGCCGAAAGTTTCTCTGCTTAGATCATGGAGGACCTCCGCGACTCTGATCACGTCGTCCGATTCAGCTTGGTTTGATGGTATAAGAAGGGGATGCCTGGATTTCTGCAGGTAGTAGTAGTCCCTCTTGGTCGTTGAGAGTCCAATCTCCAGCCTTTCGTGCGATACTCTAGTCAGAAAGGCTAGCGCAGTCAGTTTCTTGAGACTGCTCTTTCTGTCGCCTCTGATTTCGGCTGAACCATTTCCAAGTTCGTATGTGTGTTGATTCAGGTCAAACTTAACGTTCGACTTGCTCAGCCGTCTGTGCTCCACGCTGGGGACATCCCCCTTGGACAGTGATTCGCTTAACCGCGAGCCCAGTTCCTTCAGCTTGTCCATCACTTCTTGGACGGACAGAGATCTCTCAGGCATCGGCCTCAGTCCTCCCGAAGAGTTTCTCTATGGTGCCTTCATAGTCCAACTTCTGGACACCCGTGATTGCGGCCACCTCTTCGGCCAGTATCCCGTAATATCCCCTGAAATACTCCAGTCTCTTCGCCACGCTTTCCTCTTTGTTTTTCCTCTGGATGTGAGTCCTCATCCCCCTTCCGAGCTCCTGCAGTGCGAGGGTGAGTTCGTCGTGTATCTCCGCGACTCTGGCCACCGCGAACTTTCCAGGACTGGTGTAAGGGACCTTGCTGGCGACTATCGATGTCACGAAGATCACGCTATCGGTCGGAATCCCTCTCTCGCCCGTGTCAAGGCCGTAGTTCCTCCAGTCCACCTCTGACACCGCGCGATACAGCTCGCAGTCAGAAAGATCATAAGGAAGGGGCACCTTGTTTGCCAGCCTTATCACGGTCACTTTCCTCTGCTCATCGTAGTTGGTGACTGACTGTCCCCCCATCGCGACTGCCACCTCAGTCCTGAACGGTATGCCCTGGTAGCTCCAAGGCGGCCTTGAGACCGCATCGATGAATTCCGCGTCCGGGAACAAGTTCCTCAACGAGGACTTGAGTTCATCCTCTCCGATGTAACTGAGGACGTCAAGCTTGGGTCTTCTCAGTTTCATATTCCTGGCCGCTTCAAGGATCCTGTCCGCTTTGATGCTCTTGGGTTTGAGATTCGGAGGAAGTTTGGCGGCCTGCAGTATTCTCCTGGCGGTCTTCCCGGACATAGTTGCGAAGTGCTTGGACAAGAAGCTCACCAGTGTCCTGCAATCATCGTCCACCTCGGCCATCCTGTAGAGGGTTCCTGCATCTATCGAAGATAGGTGGGGTTTGATCTCCTTGGTCATCGGAGGCATTTGGTCGGTCGCCCTTTCAAGTGTCAGTTCGCTGCTCTCACCGGCGATCCTTTTCGCAAGAGCGAGACGCATGTGTGGATTGCCTATCGACAGTTCCTTCAGATAGCGTTCCACCTTGTCAGAGTATCTTGCAGGCAGGAAAAGCTCGATTGATGTGCCATGATCGTGAGCAGACGGGATATCGCCTTCTTCGACGGTCACCGGCTCGTTCTTGTCGACGTCTATCTTCAGGACGATCCGCCTTGCGTTCTGGTTACCGGACACCTTGCTGATCACAGTGGTCGGCCTGAGCGTCGTCAGCTGAGAATACAACACGACAGCCGAGATACCGATCCCTTGTTGTCCTCTGCTCTGTTTCAAGGTAGTGAGCTTGGATCCGTACAACAACTTCCCTATGGAGTCACTGATTTTGTCAGGCATGATTCCGACTCCGTTGTCTTCCAGTCTCACCCTGTAGATTGACGCTTTCCGACCTCTTCCGGTTTGTGACGGGAGCGTGATCTCGTCCTTTGTCTCCTCGATCTCCAAGCGCAGTTCAGGGAGGATGTCGCCCAACTCGGTGGCGTCTAGCGAGTTGTCGATCATTTCCTTCAACGTCTGGAGCAGAGAGTGCTCAGGGTCGCTGAAACCTAGCTGGTGGAGGCTCCTCTCGAAGTATTGTGCGGGGTTTGATTCCCGCATCTTCTGTGCTTCGAGTTCAGCGGCCAGTCTAAGTTGGTCAACTGTCATCTGACGCCACTGGCTCTAGAAGCTTGACCTGTTAATTAAGGATTTCCGGGGTTTCGCGGCCTGTAGCTAGCGAAATCGCGACTTTTCGTCGTCGTGAGACACCACCCGCTATGGAGGCGCATCGTCAGGAGCCTAGAACTCATCAGGGATGTAGATGTGCGGGAAGTGCATCGGGAACAATCTGTCCATGATCCTGAGCGCGTTGTCGCTGCTCTTGGCGAATCCAGACCTAGCCAGCTCCGATGGCGATGAGTAGCCAGACACGATCTTGACAAATCCGCGTTCATCAATCCTGTAGAACTCGGACAGACCGTGCTCCTGCCCCACGGCGACAAACCCTCCGCTCATCTCGAGAGACATTACTTCGTCGCCCACCTGAAGCTCTACCTTCATCCGACCGACGCGACCTGTACTGAGTCTGGCAGACAGGGGATCCTCGAGTCTTATCATGAGTTCGGTCGGCCTCACCACCTTCATCATTATGCCCCCGCCCTCTTGCTTGATCCTCTCCGCCCCCACCTTAGAGAAGACGGCCGCCAGTGGATGGTCCTCGGGCATGTACGC
>CAZXBW010000011.1:0-17215 GCA_964639105.1 uncultured Nitrososphaerota archaeon
GCGTTGATCATCGGCGCAGTGGCCTCGGCTGCCCTCCTCGGCTTCTTCTTCAACAATGTCGGGGCACAGTTCGACAACGCCAAGAAGTTCGTCGAAACCTATGGTGAAATTGGCTCAGTGGACCACAAGGCCACAGTAGTCGGGGATACTGTCGGCGATCCGCTGAAGGATGTCGCCGGACCCTCCCTCCTGATATTCATGAAGCTGCTCGGCATGACCTCGTTGTTGATGCTTCCCATAATAGCGAGGTTCGCGCTCTAGCCAGATGCCAAAGACCTTTAACCCATCTCTCCACTGGCCTAGGCGAGACTGTCTCGATGAAGTACCTCAAGCTTGGTTCAAGTGGCCTCAAAGTCTCTCAGTTCTGTCTGGGCAGTTGGCATTTGCCCCGCTCGGGCCAGACGGACAGTTACGGCGCGCGGAAAGTGGACACCGATGAGTTGGAGAGAGTCATAAAGACGGCCTTCGACAGCGGACTCAACTTCATCGACACTGCGAACAGATACCACGGTGCCATGGCCCCGGTGGATCTCATTCACAGGGGAAACTCCGAGAGAGTGCTCGGTGAAGCGTTGAGAGGGTACGAAAGGGAGAGCTTCGTGATGGCCACGAAAGTTGGTTCGGAGATGGCGACTTGGGAGAACGGAAAAGGGCTGTCGAGAAAACACATCATGTGGCAGATCGGTGAGAGCCTGAAACGCCTCCAGATGGATCACGTAGACGTCTATCTGATGCACGTGCCCGACCCAGAAACCCCACACCTAGAGACCCTCAGAGCATTGGACGATCTCGTGCGTTCTGGGAGAGCGCACTACTTGGGTTCTTCGAACCACAGCAAAGAGGAAGTCGCGGACTTCATGAAGCTGGCCTCTGATCACGATTTGCACAAGCTGGTCACGCTGCAGGAGAGATACTCTCTGTTGCACAGGGAGATTGAGAAGGCCATAGTTCCCACGGCAAAGCGTTACGGCCTTTCCATCATGGCATATTCGCCACTGGCAGAGGGCATGCTGAGCGGGAAGTACCTGTCCGGCATCCCGTCTCAGGCACGAGCCACGTACTCAAGCGAGCTGAGGAAATCCTTGACTGAGGATCGGTTGAACGTGATCAGACAGCTTTCTGACTTCTCGAAAGGCAAGGGTGTATCACTCCCACAACTGGCCATGGCTTGGATTCTCAAGAAGCAGACAGCGCTTGGTGTGACGATCGTGCCAATCATTGGAGTCTCCAGTGCGGATCAGTTGCTCGAGAATCTTGGCGCGGCGGAAGTGAAGCTCTCAGATGAAGAGGTGACCGCGCTCGAGGAGATAGCCTCGAAGATGCCGAGCTCACCGTGACATTGGACTCACTGTATCGTTCCCCGGAACGACGACTGATCGAACTCGGCGAAAGGAGTCTACGGCTTGGACCCAGGCGGAGCGAAAACGACAATAGTGGTCGATGCGGGTAGACTCTCCTTGCTGATGGAGACCGAACTTCCACTCTCAAACCTGACGTTTGTCTTGCCACGAGTGAACTTGCTGACCGGGTCCAACGAGAGACCGACTGACTCGGTCTTGTAGTGCATGGGGATCGCCAACTTCGGGTTGAGGATTTTCAGCACTTCATCTGCGCCGCTGTGGTCTATCGTGTATACTCCTCCGACTGGGATCATGAGAACGTCGACAGAGCCTATCTCCCTCGCTAGCTTGGAATCTGGGATCTCACCGAGGTCCCCGAGATGACAGAGATTCAATCCGTCGACCTGAAAGATGTAGATTGCGGTCGTACCTCTCCTTGGGCCGTGGCTAGCCTCCAATCCCTTGATCGGTATCGGTGACTTCCATTGGCCTGGGCCTCGTATGATTGATGGATTGCCCCTCACTGCGCCTACGTTGTTGTGATCGAAGTGTTCATGAGTGACCAGTACCAAGTCTGCCGTGGCCGTCACGGGAGGATATGTGAAGCGTGGACTTGACTCGAAAGGATCTACAACGATCTTGACACGAGTCCCGGTCACGAGGAAGCACGAGTGACCGAGCCATTCGACAACGACCATTTGTGATTGCGCGCTTCAGAGGGGATTTAACACTTGACCGCTGACTTGCGAGTCGTATTCCGCTCGCTTGAGCATCGGCTCATTGACTGCCCGGCGTGGGACTAGAACATGATGAAGCTAGCTCTGATCAGAGAAGACTCTCAGAACCGCCTCTCCGAACTTCGTCCTCCTGTACTCTCTGCCAGCCTTGAATATCAAGCCGGCTCGCTCGGCTCGCTTGATCTGGCGGCTCAGCGTGGAGGGATGCTTTCCCAACAATTGCTGAAGCTCTGAGAGCTTAGCGCTCGGATGTTTGTCCAGCTGCCGCAAGAGTGGGATAAATCGTGACACCGTGAAGATTGGAAGAAACAGCTCAATCGGTTCCGCCGATCTCGGAGCTTGAGACTTGACTGTGATCCGTTCTCTCTCCTCAGTGTCGACCTTTGAGGCATAGATGGTCGTGGCCGCATAAGTTTCCAGCGAGAGCGCAGGCACAGCCCCTGATAGATCAACGATCAGGTCACCCGGTTGCGACTCTTCAATCGCGGTCACGATGTCAGACACTGCGCCCAAGAAGTCCTGAGCCTCAATGGGCACGTCCTTGAACACCAAATTCACTCCCCGGTCCCTGAAGATGCTAATCAGGATCTCGAAGTTTCCTACTGTGGCCTCCACTCTCTTGTCCCTTTCTTTTCCGGCGGGCGAGAAGAAGAGCACAGTTGCCCCGTCTTCGATGCGGGATGTCGCGAGGTTCGCGAGCAACGCGATTTCCTCGGACCCGTATGGAATTACGAACACCTTCATCGCTGACTATCGCTGCCCCCTAGCGAACGCCAGAAGTCATCTGCGTATATAAGAGATAGACGTACCACAGCCCACAGCTGGACCGATTCAGTTCCACTCGACGCAGGGACCAGAAGCACTCGGGATCCGCATCCATATGCACGAAGGCGGAGATCTTCTCAAGCACATAGCCCTATGTGTATTCTTCGCCTATATCACAACACGCAAAGACATATCAGTCAATCTGTGCGAGGGGGTTCACAATTTGCCCAAGTTGTTCGTATTCGCTGCTGTCTTCGACTCTTGGTTCATGCTTCCCACGTTCACGGAGCACGGACTATCGCCGGGGGACGCTGTTTTGCTGGGCATACCGACAGAGTCAGTCGGACACCAGTCAGACCTCGTCGTTCAGACAGTCGACCGAATCCTTGCCCTCATCGGATCAAGGGGAACACCTATTCAGTTCCTCAGGACTCAGATTCGCGAGTCTGACCCGGTCGAATCAACGATCAACCTCCTGAAATTGATGAAGAAGCAACAATCGGACGAAACCATAGTGACGCTATGCGATTCATTGCCGGCCGCAAGCATCGCTATGTATCTCGCGGCAACCGTATACGCGAGCTATCGTGGAGAGGAAGGCATAAGCAGCGTTCGCATATATGTGCCGTGCCGGGCGACGGGCAAGAGGGTTGAGCTGCCCGTCCCGATCATGCCGATGCCAAAGGACATCACGCTCCTGACGGAGATCGAGAAAAACCCCAAGGCTAGGCTACTCGATCTCCAACCCAGGCTGAGAAGACATCTTTCCACGATAAGCAGACAGATAGCAGCAGAGAAAAGAAATGGACTCGTGGTGGAGAACGACGAGGGGTACTTCCTGACGCCCCTCGGCAGAGTAGTTGCCGAAGTGCTTCGCCCACAAGAGGCAAGGGAGCCTCTCAAGAGAGCAAGGCCTCAGAAGAGAGCTTAGACCTTTTCTCTGACAGGATATCTGATTATCGTCTTCTGGACCTTAGCGCCAGGTCTCGTAAGGTATTCCTCCTCGTGAACGCCAGCGATCTCAAGGCCGTTTTCCTCTATGAACTTCCTAAGCTTGTTGATTGTCTTCGCTTCAGTCGCATAAGGGCCAATGTGTACAATCTCAACCACTTTTCCGTACTCCCAGGTCTGGAGCTCCACAGGTATCTCCGGTATCTTCTGAGGAACATCTACCATATCCTCCGGCACAGGCAATGCCCAGATGCCCGTCCACTTGGCTTTCGGAACTCTGTCGCAGTCAGGCCACCTCGCTCTCAGAGCTCTCACCTTGAAGTCCTTGCCTTGTTTCTTCATTTCTGACTTCAGCAGGTACGCTGAACCGTAAAGCGCAGGCATGACCCTGCCACCCATCCTGTTAGGATCTCCTCTTGTGGTCACTGAGATGACCTTCTGTGGATTCATGTCGACCAATTGAGGTTCGGGCGTCTTCTTTCGCCTCGACGATTTCTTCGCAGCTCTAGGCGGCACTGCTGTCTCGAAGGACGCGAATGCTTCAGCTTAAAAGAGTGTATGAAGGTTCACCACCGCCGTCAGTCTCAAGAAGAACTATCGGACAGTCACGCGCACAGCCGATGATTATCTTAAAAGGGGGCAAATCAGTAGCAACGCCGACACGATGAGCGAAGTTTTCGACGAACTCCTAGGTCTAGAGACCGAGGCGAGGAACCCCAGGTCCACGACCATCGACAGGATGTCAATCGAGGATATCCTGCGACTCATTAACTCCGAGGACAAGACTGTTCCCCCAGCAGTCGAGAAAGAGATCCCGAACATAGCAAAGGCCGTGAGGTTCGCGATAGAGTCCTTCAAGTCAGGAGGGAGGTTAATCTACGTCGGAGCTGGCACATCAGGAAGACTTGGAGTATTGGACGCGTCTGAATGCCCGCCGACATTCGGCTCAGACCCGAACATGGTGGTCGGGATCATCGCTGGTGGCCCGGAGGCTCTGAGAAGGGCAATGGAGGGTGCGGAAGACATCGAAGAGGCCGGAGCGAGAGCACTCGACGAGGCCAGAGTGACACCTAAGGACACAATAGTCGGACTCTCAGCGTCGGGAAGGACGCCGTTCGTGATTGGAGCGCTTGACTTTGCGAGGGCGATCGGATGCAAGACTGTCGCCATCAGCACAAATCCCAAACCCAAAATGAAAGATCACGCTGATGTCACAATCGCCCCAGCTGTCGGACCTGAGGTTGTGACCGGATCAACGAGAATGAAGTCAGGTACGGCTCAGAAGCTCGTTCTCAACATGATAACCACGACCGCAATGATAGGTATCGGGAAGGCCTACCAGAACCTGATGGTAGACATGAGACCTTGGAGCAGCAAGCTCAGGGAGAGATCGAAGCGGATAATAATGGAGCTGACCGGAGTAGATTACCAAAAGGCCAACGCAGTATTCGAGGAATCGGGCAGGGATTTGAAATCCGCCCTCGTCATGGTGGAAACGGGCGTCAACCCCGAGGAGGCGGGCAAGCTATTGAAGAGTGCAGACGGGCACGTATTCAAAGCCATTGACCTCAAGCGGAAGTCGTAGGGGCAACCCTAGAGTATCAAGCGAGCCGTGAAGAAACCATTGATGGCAACTGTCATCGAACGCAAGACGGCAGTCTGAGATGCTATCCTCTGTTTGCTCCCTACGCTGGGCACGAACAACCTGAAACTCTCGCTGACCCCTCGAGCTATCATGCCGTCGGCCTCGGAGAAGGCTCTTGCTGACTTGGACAGTATATCAGCCGCCTCGGACAGATAGACCTCGTCTCTCCGCAGCGATTCAGCATCGACGTCAAGAAGCGCATGCACTGCTTTCGAGGCCCTCCTCAGGTTCAGCAGAGCCCCGATGAGCAGCAGATGGTCAATTGACCTGGAGGGGTTCATTTCCATGTACAGGTTGGACGCCCTTACAGCCATTGTCTCGGAGAGCGACGACTCCACTGCATCCAAGGAAGCCCTGTCAAGCTTGCCCAGAGGCAAACTCTTCATTATCGCGGAGAGCATCAATGCAGCTCCCTTCACCGTTCCGACTGCCTCCGAGGATTCTGGATCTGTCACGACTCTCTTCACCAACTCGGGAGGGTTGAAATCCGTCAATTTAGATCGCTCCACTTGGCCGGCGCTCTCTGCAACTATCGGCGGCCCATTTGATATGACAGGGCAAGATCTGACTCCCTCTGTCTGTGTCAGGCACTCTCTGCATCCGCCGGATATGCATTCAACAGCTGTCATGCCGTTCTCTGGGGAGAATCGGCCACAGCCAGTTTACCGCTCCCCACATCAGGTTAGACAGAGCTGAAAGGCCCATGCCCGAAGGAGGGCCTGGACCTGTTGGCAGAATGCGTCCGTCCGATACTAAAAGCAGGGATCGGGTGCCCTTGCTCAAACGGACGGCTTCCAAACCCGGAAACGGTCTTGTCGCGTCGAACACCCTTGCAGCCTCTACTAGCTCGATGAACGTGGACATGTCCAAGAAATCCGCCACCTTGCCCTCGGAACTCGAGTGGTATAGTGAGAAAGGAGTGCCGATGACTCTTGCCTCGGACGACACTTCTGTTCCGCGATAGGCTTTGACCGCATCTTCTGCGTCTGTTGCTCTTAGTCCTCCCTCTGCCCATCCAAGCACGGGACATTCGTAGGGCGTGTTCAGTCCGAGCAGACACCTCCTTGCGAACGACCTGCAAGTGGGAGTGAAGCAGGCACCACAATCAATTGATGGGAACTTTGCGTACAGGTCACGGAGTGTCACGGCCGTTCACCTCACGGAAGCAGCGACCTGTCCCATTGCCTCGACGAACCTCTCGACATCGTCGGCGTTGTTGTTCACGAATGGGGAGGCCCGGACGGTCGCCCTTTCCGGATAGATTGGGGAGAGCTTGGATGAGCCCATGCCAGGCTTCCCGTATGATACCAAGAGGTTCGCTGCAGAGTCCAGCAACAGAGCAACCTCAGATGACTCGAGACTTTTCACCTCGAGTGTAAAGATGGCGGATCTTTCTCCGACCTCCGTCGGACCTAAGATCCTGATCGTCTCGATTCCCTTCAGTCCGTCAAGTATTGTCTTGTTGCGCTCCAGTTCGACTCTCCTTCGGTCGGCCACGCCAGACAAGAACTTCATCGACTCGACAAGCGAAGGGATCAGTTCGGAAGGAGCATCAAGGGCAGTCATGTTGCGCCAAGATGCGGCTGCGTCTGCGTCTTGCTTCAACGTCTCGCGCATCCTGCGAGATAGATAGACTACCACTACCCCATCAGGAGCCAACAGGGGCCTGGATCTGACTATCATCAGGTCAGCGTCCACGGAGCCAAGCGCCGGTCCGATCCTCTGTACATAGTTGGTGGCGTCTGCCACCACTAGTCCCCCGAGTTCATGCACTGTCTTCACGATCTCTGCCGTCTTTGCGATGCGGCCTGTGACGGGTCCGACCAACGAGAATAGGAATAGCATGGGCCCGCTTTTGCTGACTTGAGGCAAGAGGTCGAACCTCGGGTCGAAATTCGTATCAACTGGTATGAGCTGAGGTAAGAAACCCCTTCCCTTCAGGGAATTCACGAAGGGAACGACGAACGGTTCAGGTTCAAAACAAGGAAAAGCCACTGAGGCTCGTTTCTCAGCCTTGAGGTTCAGGGTAAGCCACTGCGCGACCTGCCATATGGTCCTGAACACTGAGATCTCAGTCTCAAGCACGAAGCCGAACAGCGCTCCTAGCTCGTGTCTGCGATCTGCATCACCAGATCCCCAAGGGGATTGAGCCCTGCCATCCGTAGAATCGGACAGACTCGAGAGCAACTGCTTTGGAATCGGCGGATAGTCCACGTTGTCGAACGGTATCTTTTCTATCGAAGCTGGCTGGCTCACCCCGGGCGTCGACCTAGTGTGAACATCCCCTGCTGCCACATAAAAGGTTGAACGGCGGTCATAGCGAGCTATGATTCATGGGAGCAACAGGAATCGTGCGGTGCAAATCATTCACAAGACTTATATCTGATGCGCCTGGTGATGTGCGCGTAAGCACAGACAATGCTCACATCGCGTCGGTCTACGGGCCGGCGGAGGTAGAAAAAAGCGGTTTTGGAACAGAAACTGCTTAGAAACCTCGCCACACCAATTGTTGAGTTGCGAAATGGAGGGCCTCTCCACGGTTACGCACAGCTATACCTGAAATACGAAGGTGCGAATCCGACAGGAACACAGAAGGATCGCATAGCAGAGCTGCACGTGCAGAGAGCATGGCGCATGGGCTTTGACAAGATGACAGTCGGAACATGCGGAAACTACGGAGCGGCTTTGGTGAACGCCGCAGCGAAGCACAGCATTCAGGTCAGAGTGTACGTACCTTCCGGCTTCCACCCGATGAGACTGCTCAGGCTCGGCAAGAAGTTCGAGTTGGCCAAGACGGAGGGGTTCGTTGAGGATTCGATCTCGATCAGCGCAGAAGCTGCGAGAGACGAAGACATCTATGATGCCAATCCCGGTTCAGTGAATGCCGACCTCGACAGATTGGGGTACTCAGAAATCGCGGAGGAGATCACAAACCAGTTGGGCGGAACTCCCGCCTGTGTCACCGTGCCAACCGGCAACGGGACGACACTCGTGGGGGTCTACTGGGGTTTCAAAGACTTGGCGGCACGCGGGCTGACTGATTCCGTTCCTCGGATCGTGGCAGTTGCACCGCAGGAAACGAATCCGATAGTTTCATCCTACTTGAGAAGAACCCCTTATGTAGACATGGATCCTCGCAGCATAGAGATCACTGAAGCCAACGAACCACTCGCGGGATACCATTCGGTGGACGGCGTCGAGGCCTTGGCGGCCATAAGGGCTTCAAGAGGCGCAGCGATAGAAGTGAATGAAGGCGAAATGGCCTCCGCAAGGGATGTCATAATGAAACGGACGGGACTCAACGCATTGCCTTGCTCCGCGGCCGCAGTGGCTGCTGCATGGAAGTTGCCTCCTAAGGCCTTGAAAGGCAAGTCTGTTGTCGCGATTATCACAGGAAGGTCTTTGCCCCAGTAGAGTCTCGCTTCCTTGAAGCACAGCCCAGGGCGTTCACGAACTTGGCGGCTGGGCGTAAGTGGAATGGATCGGCCAGCGTTAGGCTTTTAAAGAGACCCAAAAGCGCAAGGGCGCAAAAAAGGGCAGAGCAAAATGTCAAAGGAGGAAGAAGGGGCAGGAGAAGAGGAAGAAGGAGAAGAAGAGGACTGGGAGGAGGAAGACTGGGAGGAGGAAGACTGGGAGGAGGAAGAGTAGCTCTTCCGGGTTCCCACACACTAGTCTTTTTTGACATCTTGTCTAACGCACAATTCGTTTGAGTCAACAAGCCTGCAGTTGCATCTGGGCGGTCCGCACTTGGCAAATAGCGCGTTCCACGTGGCTACTGTGGTGCCCGAGGAACCTTGACTACGCTGACTGAGACGGCCTTGTAGTTCGGGGTGAATGTACCCGACGTGTATTCAAGCGGCACAAGCTTGTTGACCATGAGTTTCTCGGAATGGATGAACATCTTGACCACTCCCTTCTGCTGAGTTGGATCTGTCTTCGCCCCCACGGTGATTCTCCCGCTCGGGCTCGTTACCGTCACTCGGTCTCCGTCCGACACCTGTATGTCACGAGCGTCGTCAGGGTTGAGATAGCAGAACTCGATGTACTGGCCACCGTGCATCAGACTCGTCGCCTGGGAGGTCAGGTCGTCGTGAAGGAAGTGCAAGGGTGATCGAACCGTCACCAGAACATAGGGGTAGACGGGAGAACGCGAGTACGCGGTCCCTTCGAAGTCCACGGGGGTATATCTCCTGAAGAGCGGCTCCTTTAGTGGCCATTGATCTTCGCCTTCATAGAGCCTCTCGACGTTGACGGTGTGGAATGGGCTGACAATTGAAGCGGCCTCTTTCAGAACTTCCTCGGCCGACGAGTACGGGAAGGACTCGGCATGGCCGAACCTCTCGGACAGCTCTTTGAAGATCATCCAAGCAGGCTTCGCTTCGCCCACCGGCTCCGCGACCTTTCTGGCGAGGCGAACCCTTCTTTCTCCGGTCGTCACGCTTCCCATGGACTCGAAGAGCATTGGGATCGGCAGCACAACGTCGGCGAAGTCCATCGTTGCATTGCGGTGATGATGAAGCATCACCACGAACATCTTGCGAAGGTTGTTGTGGAGTCTGTCTAAGTCAGGAAGCGACAGCGCGATGTTGACATCACAGAGAAAGGCAGCCTTCGCTGGCGTCAAGTACAAGGCTTGGATCATGTTCAAACCCATCTCCTTCGATAGGCTCGCCTTCCACAGCCTCTCCAGCTCGTCGTTCATCACGGGTGAGGGCAGAATGCCCGTGGGGTTGCAACCCATGTCTCCCACTCCCTGCACGTTGATCTCCCCCCTGTTCGACAGCAATTTGCCGTTCTTCACGGTCAGCAGGTTCAGAAGAGAGTAGACATTCGCGAGACCGTTCCTGCTTTGCGTCAAGCCCATCCCGTGCATTATTCCGAAGTGAGAAGAGGAGGAGACCCCCTCGACTATTTTGAAGAAGGCCTCAGGTCTGATGCGGCAGATACTACATACTCTCTCACATGTGTACTTTGACACCATGAGAGAAAGTTCCTCGAAGCCGGTCACGCTCCTGGCATCCGCGTCTAGGCCACCTCGCTGGATGATCTCCCTTATCAAACAGTTGATGAAGGCAACTTCCGTGTCTGGCTCTATCTGAGCCACGACATCGGCCACCCTCGAGGTTTCGTTCGGAATGGACACGACACTGATAAGCTTCGTCCCCCTCTTTTTGGCCCTCAGCAACTCCCTGAAGAGCACAGGGTGATTCGACGCGGGATTGGAGCCTAGGATCAGAATGCAGTCTCTAGTGGCAATGTCCTCGAACTTCCCAGGTGAGCCATCCGTGCCAAATGCCTGCCTGAGGCCCGTTATTGTGTTCACATGACAAAGCCTGCTACAACATCCGTCCACGTTGTTCGACCTCAGCACGACCCTGGCGAACTTCTGCATGACGTACGCGTTTTCGTTGCTTGTCTTCCCAGAAGGGATGAATAGGATCTCCCTGCCATCTAGTCCTCTCACTCCTTCTTCTATTGCGTCATATGCCTCTTCCCAAGTTACTGAGCGCAGCGCAGCATCCTTGCTTGATCTCACCATGGGCTGCGTCAGACGATTCTTGTAGGCAACTTCAGAGATCGTCAACCCCTTGGAACAAGGCTGTCCCTTGCTCACTGGGTCGGTCTTATCCGGTAGCATCTTGACGACGCGACCTCCCTCAACTACGTAGGTCAACCTGCACCCGACGCCACAGTAGACACAGGAGGAGAGTACCTCCATGAACTATGGAGTGCAGCGAGGGTTAATTGCCTTTGCAGACAACATGGCTTTCTGCGGTCAGCACTGACAGCAGTGCCAGGTGAATTCTTAAGGTACCTGTCTCTTCCTCAGCGAATGGCGGACACCCTGCGACCTGTGGCAGAGGAGATAGAGTCATGGCTGCGAGGGGCAGACCGCGTGCTACTCGTGGGATTGGGCAATGAAAGCAGAGGAGACGACGGTGCCGGGGTTCTCGTGGCGAGACGGATGGAGGCCCGTGCTTCAAGCCGGTTCAGAGTGATGAACTTGGGGGAGGCGCTGGGTAGATTGCTGCCCGATGCCACTGACTTCATGCCCTCACATATCATCATCGTCGATGCGGCCATTTTCGGTGCCAAGTCCGGCTCAGTGAGGCCGATGGAGCTAGATGAGATGGAGGCTGCTCATTCATCCTCCACTCACGACCTTCCCATCAGCGTGGCAGTGGGACTGGTCACCTCAGAGACTCACTCGAAGTCGATTGCCATTGGCATCCAGCCGAAGGAGGTCGGTATCGGCCATGAGATGAGTAGCGATGTCAGAGATGCTTGCGAGCGAGTCATCAGCTTGCTCGAAGAAGAACTCAGTTTTGCCCATGTGATCTAGGTCAGATTGCGGTGCCGTGCGGGATCACCCTCTGGCGGAGAAACGCAAGGCCACTATTCCGATGCGAGGTCAAGCTTCAGGAAGTGGGCCGAACAGGATATGCAGGGATCGTAGTTTCTTATCGTCTGTTCGCACAGCCATGTTGCCTTGTCGTTCTGCATGCTCGCCAGTCTGGGGGCTAGTTCCAGTAGATCCGCCTCTATGCTGGACTGGTTTTGCGATGTTGGGGACACGATGCTTGCCTTCTTGACGATCCCCTTGGAGTCTATTGAGTACCTGTGAAACAGCATACCTCTTGGTGCCTCAGTGATGGCTGCGCCCTCGCCTGCTCTCGGCTCCTTCTTCACGTAAGGAGATGCAGGAGGCCTGTACTCCCTGATGATTTCCTCCGCCTCAACGACTGAGTGGGCTACCTCAAGCATTCTCGCTATTATGCTCTTGTACGGGTTCGAAATCGGGAACGAAATGCCAAGCGCTCTCGCCTTGTCCAGTACTTCTGGTGCGAGCTTGTCGTGGTTAAGGTTGACTCTGGCCTGAGGACCGGCGAGATACGGGGTCTTTCCCCGCACCATGTACCTGCGCGCAGTCGAGTAGGGCACTTGACTCTCCACGCACACCTTCTCGAAATCCTCTTCCGGCACATCTATGCCCTTGTTCGATCTGATCCTTCCATCCAGAAGAGCATATTCGTCCTTACTCGAGAGCGAAATGTACTCCGTGTCCCTATTCAGGTCAGGATACTTCAGATCCATGACCCAGTCTATCGCATCGAACGCCGTCCGCTTGATCTCTTTCACGTTTGTGAGAAGAGGACCAAGCTCTTCCATCTTCGGCGCTCGGTGGAAACCTCCGACTCGAGGTGAGACCGGGTGTACCGACCTCCCTCCTATGACCTCCATGACTCTGTTACCCCACTGCTTTAGCCTAAGGGCTGCCTTGACGACATCAGGATGATCCCTTGCCATTTCCAGCGCGCTCTCGTACCCTAGGAAGTCCGGCGCGTGGAGAAGGTAGGCATGAAGTACATGACTCTCTATGTACTCACCCAGGTAGAGCAGCTTCCTCAGTTTCCTGATATCATCCGGAACGTCCAAGCCCAGTATCTTCTCCAATGCTCGAGCAGAGCTCATTTGATAGGCCACCGGACAGATGCCACATATCCTGGCGGTTATGTCGGGCACTTCTAAGTAGCTCCTGCCGACCAAGAAGGCCTCGAAGAACCTCGGGGGCTCGAATATCCTGAGAGACAGGTCCTCGACCTTGCCGTCTTTCAGCTTGATGTGAAGGGCCCCTTCTCCCTCCACCCTCGCCAAGTAGTCTACCTTGATCTCCTTACTCATACTCATCCACAACCTTCCTGAATTTCTCAGAGTATCCGGTGAACATCCTCAGCAATCTCAGCACCTCTCCCTTGTCAGCGCCCTGGGATGTCAAGTAGTCGATCAGCGACCTCGGATTGGGGTCGTCCATTGGACCAAAGCAGCTGTAGCATCCTCGGCCGTAGGACGGACAAAGCGCTCCGCAGCCGGCCATTGTGACAGGCCCCATGCAAGACACGTCTTTCGTGACGATGACGCAGGGAGTACCCTTGGCCTTGCATTCAAGGCACACGCTGTAGGTCGGAACGTACGGCTTCTTGCCCCTGAGTAACTGCGATATCACATAGATGAGTTGATTCTTGTTTATTGGGCACCCCATCAACTCGAGGTCGACCTTCACATGTTGGGAAATCGGAGTCGCGGTCTTGAGGGCTGTGATCCATTCTGGCTTCGGGTACACAATCTTCTTGAATAACTCCACATCCGACCAGTTGCGCAGGGCTTGAATACCTCCGGCAGTTGCACAGGCACCTATCGCGACCAAGAGCTTGGAGTCGTCCCTGGCCTTCTTGATTACATCCTCTTCATGCGGCGTGGAAACAGACCCCTCAACAAGTGCTAGGTCATACGGCCCTGGCTGGGCCCTTCTCGTGGCCTCCATGAAGTAGGATACCTCCACTTGGTTCGCCAATTCCAGTAGGTCGTCCTCAAGGTTGAGCACTTGGAGTTGGCACCCGTCGCAACTCGAGAACTTGTAGACAGCTAACTTGACCTTGCCATCTCTACTCAAATCTGTTTCACCCCGAAGAACTTGCCTATGGAGTCGTACGTGAAAATCGGCCCATCCTTGCAGACGAAGAATGGACCAGTCTGACAGTGACCACAGAATCCCAAGCCGCACTTCATGTGACGCTCCATCGAGAGGTACAAGTTGCTGCTCGGCAGCCCTCTTTTGATGAGTTCCTTGGCTGTGAAGTACATCATGACCTCAGGGCCGCAGAGAAGGGCCACTGTGTTGTCCGGATCAAACTTGAATCTGTCGAATAGGGTTGTGACGACCCCAACGTTGCCCTTCCATTCATCATCCCCTGCATCGACGCAGATCAGAAACTCAGAGTTCGGGATCCTACGCCAGTCTTCGTAGTCGCGAGTGAAAAGCAGATCCTGTGGCGTCCTAGCACCGTGAAGGAGGAACAGCTTCCCGTATTCTGACCTCTTCTTGGCTACGCCGATTATCACGGACTTCAGTGGGTTCAGCCCTATTCCCCCGCCCACGACCATCACGTCCTTGCCTTTCATGTTCTCCATGGGCCAGGTTGTTCCGAACGGGCCTCTGATCATGATGAAGTCCTCCTTCTTCAGCTTGTACATGACATTCGTCACTGACCCGACCGCCCTTATCGTGTGGTCCAGATAGTCGTCTTGGTAAGGATCGGAGCTAGCCGTCACCGGCACCTCGCCGACGCCGAAGACGTAGAGCATGTTGAACTGCCCTGGGTGGTACTCAACGCCATTCCCATCGGTAGGGCGAAGCCTGAATGTCCTGACGTTGTAGGTCTCGTCTGTGACACTCTCGATCTTCATCGGCCTAGGGACCATGCATCCCTCTGGCCTTTTCTGCGACATCATTGTTGCTGCACCTTCTGTGCTTCTTTCACCGACTCGGTCACGTCTATGCCAACTGGGCACCACGTTATGCAGCGGCCGCATCCCACGCAACCGAAGACGCCGAACTGGTCGATCCAGTAGGCGAACTTGTGTATCATCCACTGGCGGTACCTGGCCCACAGTTCCGGCCTGAAGTGGCCGCCAGCAACCTGAGCGAACTGGTACGTGAAACAGGAGTCCCAAGTGACCTGTTTTTGTGTAGACCTTCCATCAAGACTCGGAATGTCTTGATACATGGAGCAGAAGCAAGTCGGGCACTCGTTCGTACAGTTGGCGCAACCGAGGCAACGCTTCGCGATCTCCTTGAAGGCTGGCGACTCTAGGTTCGAATACAGTCTCTCCTTCAAGTTAGTCACGACAAGCGTGCGACCCATCTTGTGCTCGGCAGCTTCCAGTTTTGATTCGGCCTCTTTGATCGCGTCCTGTTCAGCCGGCCTCTTATCAAACCCAGAGAGGATCTGGTCCCCCAACTTGGAGCCCACCTCGACCAGAAATCCGTCGGACAATTCAGTCAGTGACAAGTCGAACCCATTCTTGGCCTTGGGTCCAGTGCCCATCGAATGACAGAAGCATGTCCCACTCGGTTCGATGCAATTCGCCACTATGATAGCTAACTTGTTCCTCATGTTCACGTAGCGCTCGTCCACATATTCGCCTTTCATCAGGGTCCTATCAAACACCTCGATGGACGCCAGGTCGCAGGGCTTGATTCCGAAGAACGCCATCCTGTCACCCTCACAACTTGTTTCCTTCACGTCGAAGCCACCATCCTCAACCGTCATCTTCCAGAGCTCCCGCTTTGCCGGATAGAGGAACGACTTCGGGGAGTCAGGACCATGGGTAAACGAGAATAGCAGAGGGCTCGGTTCGGTGTGATACTTGCCCGGACTCTGCACCGTAACCACGTTCTTCGCCAGTCCTTTGCTTGATTTCATCGGGCCTAGTCTCAGGACTCCGTCCTCGATCGTCGGGGCGATCATCTCATATCCGAGAGCCTGCACCTTATCGAAGAGAGCGGCTAGCTGATCCTTGCTCACTACATACGCAACCATCTTCTACCTTCCACCTTTGTCGATGACATTCAACAGGACGTCCTTCACGGACTCCCTGGCTGCCTCCTCCAACGTGATGTATTTCAACGCTTTCTTGGGGCAGTACTTCACACACTGGGGCTCTCCAAGATCGGCACAGAAGTCACAGGCAAATGCTACTCCGCCATCGAAGCGAAGTCTAAGCGCCCCAAATTCGCAACTCTCAATGCACCAGCCACACCCGTTGCACTTGTCCTTGTCTATCTGGATCGACCCATCCGATATTACCCTGATAGCATCTCTGGGGCATGCCCTCTCGCAGACTGGGTCCTCGCACTTCCTGCAAGCAATCGCGATATTGAAGAAGGGCTCGATCCTCATCGCCCTTATCCTAGACTTCTTCTGGTTTGTGGCCTTCTCCCGGACGATGGAGCACACGAACTCGCATATTTGGCACCCATCACACTTATCTGTGTCGCAGACGATGATTCTCCTCGTCTTCTGCTGACTAAGCGCCAACCTCTTCCGCCTCTTTGGTCAAGTTCAATTCGACGAGCTTCTCTTTGGTGGGTATTCCATCCCTATTCCATTTTCTTCCATCGTAGTAGCTGTCGAGCGCAGCGTCATACTCCTCCCTGATTATCTTGGCTCCCTTTACCACGCCGTCCAACATTGGTTCTTCAAAGGCCCTGGGCGGGGGGTAGTCGTCCTTTCTCTTAGCCCCGAACCTGACGTTGAAGCATTTCGCGGCGTTGTATATCCGCTCGCCGGCTTTCAACAGCTGGTCACCGGTCATAGCCAAACCAGTTATCAGAGTGTACGCTTTCGCCAGTTCGTCGAACGAATTGTAGACATTCCTGGTGAACTTACAGATGATGAGCGAATCAATCACCGCATACTGGTTTTCTCCTTCATATACGATCTTGCCCCTTGAACTGTCAAGCTTCAGCCTGTCGACCTTGCCCGCCACATCAACCTGATAGGATCCCGACCTCAGGTAGTCAGCTCCTCTTATCGAGGTGCAGAAACCAAGCGTGGAAGTCTGAAGAGATCTCAAGGAGTAGGCAGCCCATTCCATCCCCTTGCATTGTATCGCGAACTTGTCGGAACCCCTGCCGACAACCTGCGACGCCCTCTTCACGCCCTCGGACAACAACCCACCTAACTTGCCTTCCTTTAGGGACAGCCCCTTGACGGCTTCCACCATCGCGTCTCCATTGCCGAAGCGTAGGTCAAGTCCATCAGTATCTCCCTTGTTAAGCAGACCTTTCTCAAAGCACTCCATCGCCCATGCCACTGCGACGCCAGCGGATATCGTGTCCACACCTAGTTCGTCGCAGACTGCGCAAGCTTTCGTAATAGCGTTCAGGTCAGAGACCCCGCAGAGAGGCCCGAGCTGACCGAGGCTTTCGTAGT
>CAZXBW010000012.1:0-13994 GCA_964639105.1 uncultured Nitrososphaerota archaeon
AAGTTGATTGCATCAAAGCCAGTGAGGTCGATATCAACAAGCTTGTAGGATATGATCTACTGGCAGTTGGGGGGCCGACTCAGGCATTCGGCACATCCAAACCGATGAAGGATTTTCTTGGAAGGCTGGAAGGCGTTGAACTCAGGGGCAAGAACGCATTCGCCTTTGACACGAAAGTGCGTTTCATATTCACTGGAAGCGCGGCGAAAGGGATCGAGGGAAGGCTGAGGAAGCTGGGGATGAAGATAGCCAGATCCTATGCATCCGCCATAGTCAAAGGGAATGAGGGCCCTCTCGAAGAAGGTGAGGAAGAGATGTTCAAGCAGATCGGGACGGAACTCTCAAGATCCATACAATCCACTTGATTCATCCTGACTTTAGTCGAGTACTCGGACTGTCCTAGCTTAGGTTGTACGTTTCTCCGAGGGCTGGCTTTATAACCTTCGGTATCCCAATCTCCTGCAGTTCTTGAGCCAAGTAGTCGACATTGTCACTGGTGCCGTGGACCAGAAACGCTGTCTGAGGATTTGTCTTCTTCGCCAGTTCTATGTAGTCAGCCCTACCGTTATGTGAAGAGAAATCGAACTGCTCGACACGGGCCTTCACCTCGACTATTTTGCCACCCAATGGCAGCACCTTCTTCTCCAACAGGACAGCCCCTGGTGTACCTTCAACTTGATAGCTGACGAGGAATATCGCATTCTTCTTTCCTCTTGCCACCTCCTCTGAGTACTTGACAGATGGCCCTCCCTTGAGCATCCCAGCGGGCGTCACTATGACACCTGGATCCTTTGTGGCGTTCCTTCTATCTTGGTTGCCTTGCAACATAATGACATCTTTCACAGCTTCCTCGAAATTCTCGCGTTCATTGAGGTACTGCGGATATGATAGTAGAACATCTGTCACTGCCTTGGCCATGCCGTCCATCATCACTCGATGTTTGAAATCATGAGCCTTCAGGACGGTGATTATCTCTTGGGATCTGCCCACCCCAAACGCTGGTATTAGCACCTTTCCACCGGACTCGACAACTTCGTTGACTGCCCCCACGAACTTGTTCTCGACAGCATCTCTGGGCGGATGGTCGGTCGTGGCGTAAGTGCTCTCGGATACCAAGGTGTTCACTTCTCTGTCATAGTTCGTGTCAGCCGCAGGAACGATTCTCGTGCTCTTCATGTTCATGTCGCCGGTGTACAACACGTTCAAGCCGTCGACATTCGCCATTATCTGCGTAGCCCCAATCACGTGCCCCGCGTTGAAGAACTCCAACGATATCGGAGTACCATCAGGTCTGTATCTCTCCCTATTCTCAATCACGTTGACTGACGAAAGGAATCTGCTGACCTCCACTGAATCAAAGGGTAAGTCTCCTCTTGATATCTTCAACATATCTAGCAGCAGTATCGCTGACAGCTCCTTTGTGAGCCTACTTGAGACAGCGTTTCTCCTGCCTCCTATGAAGAAAAGCGGAGCCCCTCCGACGTGGTCAAGGTGGCAGTGACTGATAGCGAGTGCCTGAATTCTGCTAGGCTCCACATACACCGGGAAGCGTGCGGTGTGATTGAACTGTACTCCACAGTCCAGTAGCACGCCTCTTCCGCTATCCGGCTCTACTAGGATAGAGGATCTTCCGACTTCCTCAACCGCGCCTAGAAAGGATAGTTTGGCCATAAACGATCAGTATCCGAATATTGTGTCCGCAGCAACTCAAACCACCTCGTCTATAAGGGTTTCGGATTTGGGTCACGCATTTCAGGTTGCGAATGCACTTATTAACGCGCCCAAACCGACTGCAGCAGTTTGTCATCACAGCCCGAGATAGTCGTTCCAAACAATCCGCCTAGGGAGCCCGTGGTAGCTATCTCAGGACTTCCAGGACTGGGGGCAGTGGGTGCTGGGGCAGCTTCACTCTTCGTGGAGAAGTCGGAGGCCAAGCCGTTGGTCCTGAGACACATGATCCTTGATCATTCCATGAGAGCTCTCTTTGTAAATGATCAGGGCGTAGCAGAACCGAGCTCGTATACTCTGTTCTACGTCGAGGTCGAGGGGTCGAAGATACCAGCTCTAGTCTTCGTAGGGGCGTTTCAACCTCCCTCGTCAATAGGCCAACACGAGCTAGCAGATCTCTTCCTCAGAACCGCGAAGGAGTTGGGATCGACCATAGTGCTCACGCTCGGAGGATACCACACTCAATCTGTAGGTAAGAAACGAAAGGTCTTCGTTCTACCTAACGATTTCCAGACTTACCGAGCATGTCTGGAAGCCGGTATCCATGTAACAGGAGGTCAAGTCACTGGAGCTGCAGGAATCATCGCTGGCTTGGCAAGGTACTACTCGTTCAAGGGGGGTTGTCTGTTGGCAGAGACCGACGGAGAGACGCCAGATAGGGAAGCGTCACTAGTCTTGTACGAAAGAACCCTCGCCTTGCTGCAGAATATGCTACACGCTTAGGACTCAGTTCCTGCTCCTTTCATGAACTCCTCGTATACCTTCTGCACTCTCTCTGCTACCATCCCAGTGCCTTCGATGACCCCTCTCTCGTCAACCCTGACCTTGTCGAGGACAATTATGACGCCAGCCTCTTCGTTGTACTTCACCATATTTGGGAATATCCTCTCAAGCCTCTCAGCGAGTTTCCTCAGCTCTACGAATGCCTTCGGCAGAAGGACAGCCCTGATGTGAGCACCACCCAATACGACCCTGAAGTATTTTTCGCCCTTCTCCTTCTCTGCATTTGATAGCACCAGTGCCAACGATGCGGGGTCAAATGCCTCGAGCACTCCGGTGTACAGAGAACCGTCCGACATCTCAACGGATACGTTCTTGCCAACCATCTTCTTCAATTCTGCATCAAGCGTTAATCTGAGCAATTTTGAGGCCAATATCGTGGGAGGTGTTATTAAGTCTCTCATCCCCAACATGATATCCGCGAGAGCACTTCCGTTCAGGAGGGGCAGTTCTAGTCGTGCGCATCGCTTTAGGAAACACGACATTGTTCGCTATCCGTGATCTCGACAAACGCGCTGATCGAGAACAAAGAGCTCTGCCCGGAATGCAGGGGTCCTCTAGTGTCAACCGAAGGAGAAGTCGTATGCCAAGCATGCGGCCTCGTAGTCGGCGTCACGGAATTCGTTCCTGAGGAGGGAGCGCCTCATCAAGGAGGTTCAGACGGATCCAGAACCGAGGAGGTTGGATCCTCCCCAGACGCGTCCTATTTCGCCCACCATAGCAACGGGCAACTAGTGGCTTCTGATCTACTTGCAAAACATCTATCTCCAAAACGGAGTCTGAGGTCATACACCACGATCGACCTGTTGGCAGGCATTCTTTCCTTGCCGGCTGTACAGGCATCCACAGCCTTGATGCTTCTTGAGAAGATCAAGTCCCATTCGAGGACTAGACAAAGAACGTGCGACCTTCTTGGAGGCGCCGTTATAATATCATCAAGAATGACTGACTCGAGGAGGCACCTGACGATAGCCAGGGTTGTAGAAGCCCTCAACTCCATCGGTTACAGAACGAAACCTCGGAACATAATCCAAGCTCTTTCGCTTTTCAAGGAACAGGGTCTCTATGTAGGTTGTAAGACACCAGAGGAACACTTGGATGATATCTTGTCCAGGATGGATCTGGCGCCCCCCACAAGCAAATCACCATCCGAAGAGATAAGATACGAGTTGAAAGCTGTCAGAGAGCGATCGCTAAGGATCCTCTCTCTTGCCAATGACCACAAATTGGTGAGCAATCCGAGGTCCAGGGCGGCCTGTTCCTTGTATGCTGCGTTCAACGGCACCAAATTCGGTGCTCGCAGGCGCACGCTGAGGGTTTCCTTCTCGAAGATAGCGCAGGCTTCTAATCTAGCGGAATACACGGTCAGGGACAACTACGAGAGATGGTTCTCCGGCTTCATGCTCGAGATCTCCACCTAGTGGTCTCGCGACATAATAGTACTTGTTCGCTCCAATCTCTATACCCTCTTCCGGTATCATGATCGTGAGATGAAGGCCTATGACATACGTCGTTGTCGTTGAGTTCGACCGATTGTCGACGGACCAAGCATACGTGCATTCGTATAGGGGTTGTATTAGCGAACTTACAGACGTATTCATTTCCCAGAGCACACGCGACAAGAGCTCCAATCGCGAGAGGTTCTCGTAGGACTCGCTCCTGCTCGCTTGATCGGCTATTGCCTGCAAGTCGCTGTCAAGCTCGCCTACCCGAGAGTCAGCTTGCCGAAGTTGCAGCCTTATCCTAATGGAGTTTGCCACGGCCCATCTCAGATTCGAGACATCCCCGGCAACGCAAAGCATCAGCACCGTCGCCACGCCCACAAGTGTGACGAAGGGCAAGGACACCCTCACCGTTTCAGCCCCACCAGTATGACCGTGCAGTTGAAGTCAGTGGAGGAGGGATACACCTCCGCAATCGGAGGGTTGAGTTGCCCAATCGCGTTGTTGTGTGCCAGTATTGCTATGATTCTGCCCTGTTGGGAGTCAATCAGGCGCTCTACATCTGTGCAAAGGCCGCACTTGTCAATGAAGTTGCCAATAGTCTGTTGGTTCAGTTCGATGAACTGTGGGGACATTGATGCGAGTGCCAAGACCAGAATGCTGCCGGTCGAGACAATAATAGCTGCGACGACAACATCAATGGATATGTTCATTGTCATACGCACCGCAGGAACAACACTAGTCTTCCGAGTTCAACCGCTGAATCATGACACGCGATGACAATCAGGTACAACCCTATCGCCACCAAGGGTAGTAGCACTACTCCCGTCACAAGGTCCACGAATCCCCTAAGTCGCAGGTTCATCCACCACCGCGGTCACTCCTCACGTAGAGCGATCCATTGATCTTCTCCACGCCCCAAGAAGCAATCTTCAACGTGGAATTGACAAGCAGCACATGAATGGATAGTTCGTCCCCAGGGATTTCTTCGATTGAGACCAATGTGAATGTAGGCAAGTCAACCCTGATCTGAGCCCAATCTGAGTGCGCGAGTTTCACTGGTGCAAGCATCGCGGATATCGCCTCGCAGGAGGACTCTAGGAGTTCCGAGGACAGAAAATGCACGGAGTACAAGGCTGAAATGGAAACAGCCAAGCACACAAGTAACCAAGCCAGGTTGTCGTCAGCGAACTCTAGGTATTCCATGGCAGCCTCCTCTAGAGCAGTTCGTAAGCACCTGCAGGGCTTCTGGTCGGCAGGGCCTTCCCTTCGACGTACCTATGATACAGATCTGAAAGTAGGGGCAGGACCTGTTGCACGACTAGCCCAATCGCTCCCAGAGATATGAATGCCGAGAGTGCCAACACCAACATTTTCTCAATTATGACGCTCATTCCTATAACAACAGAGTGTTGAAGGACATCCCTATAATCGCCCCTGCGATCAAGAACGGAATGAAAGGAATTGTTTCTTCATCTCTCTCTCCTGCCACGGAGAGAGCCCATGCAAGTGGCGCGAACAACGCCAAGAATTCGAATACATAGTCAGAAGATGCCAGCTCTCGCCTTCGAAAGAGTGATACTGTCCTGTACCTCAACGCAAGCAGCAAGGCATTGGCCAACGATATTTCTGAAATTGTTGCGGTGACTGATGTTCTGCCAATCAGGAGAAAAGATGCCCCTTTCAGTTCTATCCTTTCGGGAAACAACACGCGCAGGGAGAGCAAGAATACTAGGTCGGCGCTGCCAGTTCTACCGGACTTGATCAACACGAATAGCACAGAAAACCCATGACCTCTGCGAAACTGAGGGGTGCCCACTCGATGGCGGCTCTAGTCTCGCCGAGGGTGTGTCTGATACAAGCTATCAAGAGAGAAGCCAGGGCCTGACAGAGCGGGACCGAACTGGTCTCCAAGTCCTCAACGCACATGGATGCTGCGTTGGCAAAGAAGGCCACAATCAGGAGTTCATCTATCACATTTGGCTAATTTGGGTGGTGCTCATAAGCCCCGCGCTCCGGTCCATAGTGAGAGGCCTTGGGTCAAAGCGATGTTGTGCTGGAGGCTCTACTGGATGAAGTTCAGAACCTAAAGAACGAGATATCCAGAATCTCGAACAAGGTGGACAGCCTGCAGACCAAGTTGCTGGAGGTGGACTCCCGTCAGCGTGAAAGGGCGACGGGGGAAAAGGGGGAGATCGTAGCTGAAATCAAGTGAAATTCTGTTCGTAACGCCGAACGGTTGTCTCACGGTGTCTGCGAGCATCTCCGCCGATGACTATTCTGGAATGTCAGCGTTGACGCTGTTCTACTCTAGGTTTGCTGGCCGTGCAACCAAGGTGATTGTTGTTGGCCAAGAAGGAACTGAGGTGATAGATTCACCCAAGGTAGTCGAAGCTTTGAGGAAAAGGGCGAGAAGCATTTCATCCTACCTTCGCTCTGCTTCCCTTCATTTCACATCAAGATCCGAAGTGTCAGATGGGTACGAAATCTATCCAGAGTTCGGAAGCCAGTATACTCCGCCCTGTGATCAAGACAGTGGCCCAGCAAGATCTGGCATCGCGGAGCCAGCTGTAGCGCGTCACCCAGTGTTTGAGCACATTGATGGAAGCAGCTGTTCGGAGCTATCTCACCTGATGGTTCAGGTGCGACCAGATAGGCGGAGCTACGCCGTGCATTATGCGTCGGAGGAATACATGAGAGCGGTGCTGGACATATCGTTCTTCATGCGAGGCTTGCTCACCAGACCTCTTTTAGGAAGAGGGAAGTTCGAAGAGCTACTGTGTTACCGAAAGGTTCTTGGTGATCGCTACATGGATTCCGTAGCCCACGGTTTCTCCGAGAAGGTGAGGGAAACTATCCTTTCTCATTCCGCCTTCAGATCGGTAGGGCTTTCGAAGTTGTATCCCTTGTATGTCGACCCATGTGTTCAAGAAATCTACATCGATGCCGTCGGACTTAGGGCCTATGTGGATCACGCCTCGTTCGGCCGACTCACGACGAACATTCGGCTGAACTCCAATGACATGGAATCACTCATCGCGAATCTCAAGCGCAATACCGGCCTCAGGCTGGATCTCAAGGTACCCTCGATCAAAGGAGATCTGGTAACAGGTTTCTGTACATCTCGAGTTTCGATTGATGCATATCCACTTGTGGTCGGAAGATATGCCTTGGACATCAGAAAGCTGAGAGAGTCCCCGTTCTGTCTTGTGGAGTTGATCAATAACAACTTCATCACTCTGGAGGAGGCGTCCCTGATAGTCTCATTCTTGTTCCGTAGGATGAATATCTCCATAATAGGGGAACCCGGAAGCGGAAAGACTACACTGCTCACGTCCTTGGATGCGTTAACCCCAACTTGGTGGAGAAAGATATACTTGGAGGATTGCGTTGAGATATTTCCTGAGTCTAGGCGTAGGGATTCCCGGGGTCTTCATCTGGTGGTTGACCCCTTTGAAAGCAAGATCTCTTCTCGCAGGAAATCGTCCGAGATAGTAAAACTCCTTCACAGGAATCCATCATATGTCATTTTGGGAGAAGTGCAGTTCTCGGACCATTTCAGGGCGTTGTTCCACGCCATGGCGGCGGGGATAAGGGTGATCCACACAGCGCACGCGTCGGGCCCGACAGATTTCGTCAGAAGAGTAACCAGAGTCTATGGAATCGCGGCGGAATTGATCACGAATCTTGACTTGATTGTCTTTCTGAGGAAGGAAGAACACGAACTTGGCACTCTTCGATCAGTGGGCTCCCTAACAGGTGTATGTGACTTGAGTGAGTCCGGATCCCCGAGATTGATCTCCGTCAAGCGCGGTGGGCGCGCTGTTGAACGACCAGACTGCGACTTCAAGGCCATAATAGAAGAGGCAGAAAGAAAAAGAGACTTAGAGGTCGGTACTATCGCTGGGTCTTTCGAAGAGACTCGGCGGATCCTCTCTCAGCTGTTGTCGGACAACACCTTGGATGTATCTGAAGTGAGAACTCGCCTTGGTAGCGTCCTTCCTCCGATTGCCGTGGAGAAGTGATGGAGGAGTCTTGACCGAGACACTAACAGATAGAGTGCTCCGCCTTCTGGGAGTCACAGGCAACGAGAGCAGGGATCATAGAATGGAATCGCGCAAGTTGTTCCTGTACTGGGCGCTGAGGAATGCTGGCGAGTCAGACCTACAGTCCGTTCTTGAGGTTTCTAGATTGGATGCGCCTCCGAAGGGACCGTCCCGCGAGGAATTCTTGGTCCTAAATGGACTTTATTCGGGTTCAGGTGAAGACAGGCTCATGTCACTAGGGATGGCAAATTCCTACAGGTTGTCGGAAACCATGGTCCAAGCGCAAACGGGCATCAGAGAACAGATGAACCTTATCGAGTCGGTGAACAGAAAAGCATTGAAGGTTGAGGCGGGTTCTCTTCAGAACAGGCTGATAGTGCTCACTTTCGTGCTTTTCATAGTACCGTTTTCTTTCTTGTTGTGTACGTCATTCATGTTTCCGGACGGGTCACCAATAACAGCAGCTTTCCTTTGTCTTCACCCTTTGATATCGTATCTCGTTGCAAAGTGGGCTTCGATGCACGATGACCTGCTGGCCATTTGACCGGAATTGTACTCTATGGATGATGCTCTCGCTAATCCTATCCTTTTGCCCTTTCGTGGTTGCAGATTTTCCTTCTGCGCTGCTGCCGTTTGTCTCCGCGATTTCATTCGTCATGACATTAGTTTTCGCGAGATTTCCTTCCGACACATCTCAAGATCTAGGCCTCAGGTCAGATCTTCTCCGCTTCTGCACCGATCTGTCGGTGGACATGTCCTCAGGTATCAGTGCTGAGTCAGCTTTGTCAAAGAAGGTTCAAGAGAATGACAGGTTCGTCTCGCCTGCGAGTGACTCGGTCTCTCTGCTACTGCTGTCCGGAACCAGTGCAGAGCACATTTTACCGTCTCTTCACAGGGAGAAATCCAAGCAAAGCATGAAGGCAGTGTTCTCGAAGATGATCGGCTCCGGGAGTGCAGACATTCTTTCTGCGGGACCGTTCCTAGACCTCTGGGCAGAAAACCTTGCTCTGGCAGTGGAATCCAGGCGATCGTTTGAGGAGATATCCCATAGAGCGGAATTCCTACATTACCTGATCTCATTCGCGATGGGTTTCCTTTCCGCCTCTGCATCACTTGTTTCGAGGCTGAGGATATCTTATGCGACGCCTTCCTATGGGCTCTCCGCTCCGCTGATGCTCGCGAGCCTGTTCTTTCTCAATTCTTCAATATTCACAGTCAGTTCGAGGAAGTTCCAGTTCAGAAGGCCTCTCTTGGAGTTCGGGGTCGGATCGGCTCTCATGTTTCTCTCTTATTTGTTGTTCAGTAGGCTGCTGTCTGCGTTCTGAGACTCTTGGAGGTTATAAGGGATTCAGCGCGTTTGCATAGTGGTGAACCAAATGGCGAGATTGAGAGCCTCTCAGCTAATCGAGGAGGGATTGCTCATAGTATTGGCGTTGGTGATGGTCGGAGCTGTATTCGGCGTGTCGAAAGGTGTCGTAGACGGGATAACTAGCTTCTTCTCAAACTTCATCGATGGACTGGGAAAGCTAGCGTACGATCTCTTCGGCTGGGTGCTGCCCTGACGGGAGCTGCCTTCGCTAAATGGACGAGAAGACCGAGCGAGCCATCCTTCTGGGAGTCGCGTCGCTAACGATTCTGATCTTCGTGGCAAGCAAACTGGGCAGCGTGGTCTGGCTCAAGGAGTATCTCGGCGTTGTGCCTGTTCTGTTGGGATCCACTATGCTGACGCTTCTTCTAGGCTTCGTCGCCTTCAGACTACTCAAGTCCAGACCCAGAGACTACACGTCCATGGGTTGGAGTGTAGAAGGTCAGGATAGAGGCCTACTGGTCATGCACAGAAACAGCCACTTGACCTTGCTCAGGGCGTTCGAAGTGTTCTCGTCCCCTAAGTATCAGGAGACTGAGCAGTGGGGTTCGAGCAAACCAACTCTACAAAACACGCTTGAGGGCATGACGAGGATAGGAGTGGGCGCTACAATCGTGACAACAATAACTCACAGCACTATGGGATCGGAGTCTGGTCCTCCCCAGCCTTTGCTGAGGACTTTCGTGATTGTAACAGATCACTGCGACGGGACATCGAAGGATGACACCGATGCAAGACTTGAGACTCAGGTGCAAGCCCTAGAATCGGCCCTTATGGCCTCAACCAGAGGATGCAAGGTGACCTCACTTCATGAGGGAGAACTAGCTTCATTGGCAGAGCGCATATTCTATGAGAAGGCTGAGGCTGAGAAGGTGAGTGAAAGCAACTGCACGGCCGATGTCATGTCGTCACTTCACTTGATTGAAAGCAAGGCCGGTGACATCGTTGAAGGTTCGACTCTTCCGACGATGCGGAATTCCGAGGGGTTGAGAATCGGGCGGGTCATGTTTGCAGGTACAGCAGGTGAATTTCTAGAGCTTGCGCGATCCTCTGTTTCAAAACACGTTGTGGTGTTCGGTGCAACGGGGTCTGGGAAGTCGAATACCTGCAAGCTGTTGGTCAGACTATTCGCTGACGACGGGGTACCGGTCTTGATACTGGACTCTCACAATGAGTACTTAGATGTGGCAAAGGATGCTGGGGCGATAGTACTCGAGTTGGATGGCTCAAAACACTTAGACATGCTGCATCCATTTCAGATAGATGATTTCAGCGATCATGTCTCTATCGTAACCGATGCTTTCAACAACGTCTTTCATTTCACTGCCTCGCAGTATTTCATGTTCAGGGAGATATTGACCCAGACGTTGGCCATGTCAAAGATGGCTGGTGAAGATGCAGGTATGGCTCAGGTCGTCGAGTCACTGGAGCAGTATTCCCCAAATTCATACTACGAGAACGAGACCAAGTTCGCCCTGCTAAGGCGTCTGAAGCCGCTTGTACAGGGCGAGGCCAAAAAGGCATTCGTGAACGGATCTCCCATCAAGATCGGAGACATCACATCATGCTCCTGCGACCTTAGGCTAGGGGACATCAGAGATGCCGACTTGCGCAATCTGTTCACGACAATGGCCTTAGCGCTTCTCTATGAGTATCGTCTGATCCAGGGAATTTCCCAACTCAGACATGTGACGTTCATTGAGGAGTCTCAGAATGTCGTGCCTTACAGGGATAGAACTCAAGAGCCCTCACTATTCGAGAAGATGTTCTTCGAGATGCGAAAGTATGGCGAATCCCTTGTCCTAGTGGCTCAGTTCCCATCTCAGGTCTTCCCAGATATCGTGAAGTCTGCAGGCGTGAAAGTCGTTCATCGGATGACGGAGACTACTGACTCGGGAGTGGCCATGGACCTCATGGGTCTGAACAGAAGGATGTACTCCCAGCTCAAGCATATGCCGGTAGGACGAGCATTGGTGCTCACTGATCTGAATGAGGAACCACTGACGGTTCAGTTCCCGGAATTCTCCCCAGGGTGCGATGACTCGCACGTAGACTTGGCAACATCAACTAACTTGGTATCATAGCAGGGCATACTTGGTCCGGTGACCTTAAGTCTGTGTCGGTCTTCAACCTGTAACAGGCAGCTTGCGGGCCAAACGATCTTGGGCTCCGAATGGACGAAACACATAAAAGAAACTCGCTTCCAGACGGGTCCACTTTGACTACTGAGGTCTCTTCCCTCGACGGCACGCGTGAAATCGCTCACCGACAGCAGCAACTCGCTACGCCTCCATCGGCACCATCCACGGAGGCTCAATTCCCCACATCGCGCCAGCCCAAAGATAGTAGAACGAACCTGTTTGCTACACTTGGGTACATAAGCGCTGTTCTCAGTCTGTTCATTGTGCCCGAGATATTCGGTTCCGCTGCGATACTTCTTGGAGCCTATGTCTGGAGAAACGAACAAGGCAACCGTGGTCTGACAATCGTTATCCTCGGAATTGCATTCCTGCTCATAGGTCTGATCTTCACAGCCTACTTCGCGCTCGTTGACCTAATCCCATCTTAGCTACCTCTATGTACGTGATAGGCAGTTCGAACCCCATAGCAGATTGCGGTACGCACAGGTTCTCAGGAGATAGATGGAGCAGGGTGGCCGCCGCATTATGTCGGGAACTTGCCCCTTCCAGAGGGGTTCAGTCACCGTTCACATCTCTAGGTTCTTCTTTCTCGTTCAACAACTCATTTGCAGCCTTGACCACTTCTGCTAGGCCAGCACCATCGTAGACCGTTGAACTGGCCCTATCTCTCTGTGAGATTCGTGCCCCACAGTACGGGCATTCCCTAGACTTGCCTGACATCCTGATCCCCGTGAACTTGCTACACCTCGGGCACTTAGCCAAGAAGTACTTGAGTTTCGACAATTTTGAGGAACCTCCTGATCCTCTTCTCATCCATAGTTCTCATCCACTCGATTGGTGGCGTCTTGGCAAAAGTTCGTCTTTTGAGACAGGCCACGATTCGTGCACCGATCTGACTGACGGAAAGGTGCGTGACATCCAGATCAGCCACGCGATCATGTCTTTGCCTAGCCTCGGTAGATACTGTTCCGAGAAATTCACTCAAGGAATTCTCCTTTGCCTTTCTCATGCTTGACAGCTTGTTCGTTCTTTGGAAGAGGCGCAATGGGTCCAGTCTGAGCACGAAGACACCAAAGACCTCAGACTCGGATATGAGTTCGTAGGCGTAGTGCCCGTCTATCAGCAGCACGTCAAAGTCTCCTCTTCTGATCACACGTCCGACCTCACGTCTAATGCGCTTCGTATCAGCTATGGGTACCTCTCTCGTTTGGTCGTAGCCTGAGTAAAGCTTCCTCTCTGACGCTAGCGCTCCGACTTCTAGATGTGAGTATCCATACTTCTGGGAAAGGAAGTCACATAGCGAGGTCTTCCCAACGCCTGGGGTTCCGGTCACTGCAACGACGACGCCTTTGCCCAAATCCAGCTTTGGCTCGAAAGGCAAAAATATAAGGAGTCCCAATCGGGCCACAGGCGCTCCGGTGATGTAGACCGGCTAACACCGGCCGACAGCATTCGAGCCTCTCGTTCTCAGGAGAGAGCTCGGTACCCGGGAGGTCCTATGACCCGGGAGTTCAAATCCCGGCCGGAGCACCTATCCCAACTGTATCTTGAGATAGCGATACGGTCAGAACGCTTGAACCGGATCAGATTCACTAGGTCCTTGGTTCCTTCCTCTCTGGCATCTTTACGGAGAGCAGCATGTCGTCGACTCTGAGCAGTATCGACGCAAGCTCCGTTGCAGACCTCAGGATCACCCGGACAGACTTGACCGGTTCGATTATTCGCTTCTTCTTTGAGTCAACGACTTTTCCCTCTATGGCATCTATGCCGATGTTTCTGCCAGATGTCTTTGTGTGGGAAGCTCTGAGTTCAGCAAGAGTCTTTGTGATGGTCATTCCCGAGTTTGCCGCCATTGCTTGCACTACGTCGATGAGCGCTTCTGAGTAGGCGTCCATGGCTAGGCTGATCTCACCCTTCATTCGGGTCGAGTACTTCTTGAGCCGCAGCGCCATCTCCAGTAATTCCGATCCAGCGGTCGGGACGACAAGAGGCTCCTCGTAGATCATTTTGACCGCTGACAGACCTTTGTTGATCGCCCTCTCACTGTCCTTGACCGTCTCCTTGCCGACGCCCCTGAGCAAGATCGCGACCGCTTTCGATTTCGAATCTTCTTCCACCACAACTAGCTTCTCATCTTCGTATTTCCTCTCCTCGACCAAGTCCGCACGTCCCAACAGATCCTTGGACAAATCTCCGTGGTAGTTGGTCATCTTGCCCCCAGTTGCCTTGACGAGTCTCTCCATGTCCGACCTCTTCACATTCTTCACCGCCATTATGTTGGCCTTGGAAAGAGCAGAAGAAGCTCTGTCATCAATCCCCTTCTGAGAGAACACAACGTTGGCCCCACTTCCGGCTATCTTGGCGACCTTTTCCTCCACTGTACTTCGTTCTTCCTCCTTCATCTTCATCATGGTTCGGGGGTCGTTGAATTCGAGTTCCGTGGATATCTCGGTCTTCTTCACTTCCAACGCGAAATCTATCAACGCTATCC
>CAZXBW010000012.1:14094-17122 GCA_964639105.1 uncultured Nitrososphaerota archaeon
GTTGATTTGGCGTATCCTTCTGCGATGACTGCAGGGTGTATGCCCTTTCTCGTGAGTTCAGCCCCTCTCTCAACCAGCTTCGAGGCCAGGTAGATGGCCCTTGAAGCCCCGTCCCCTTCGTTCTTGTTTATCGTCTTAGCAACTTCAACGTACAATTTCCCGACGGGATGCTCAACATTCGCCTCCGAGAGTATGGTCGCCCCGCTTTTACTGTAAGTTATGTCACCGAATGTGCCGACGAGCATCTTGTTCATGCCCGCTGGTCCCAGGGAACCTCTGACGAGTTCTCCGACCACTGCACTTACACTCAGCATGTTTGACACGACGTCTTCCCCGGTCGTTCTCGCTACGTTTTCCTTCAGAATGTAGACGGGTTGACCCTGCAACTGGGCGGGAACGGCTTGTGACATGTGCTATCGAATCAGCACAACGATACCCCTAATAAAAACTTTCCGACCAAGTGTTTAAAAACGACAGAATTGACCCTGTCGAGGACTGAGACGGTTGGGGAGGGTATACGACACAAAGATCAAGAGGATCGGAAGCACGATACTAGCGACATATGGAAGTCAGCTCTCAACCGACTTCAAGTCCAACAAGGAATTCTTAGTCAAGGTGCTTGATACGCACTCGAAGTTCATAATCAACAAGGTAGCTGGCTACGTCACTTCTCAGGTCAAGAGGCAACTCGCTGAGTCTCAGGCAGAACAAGAGCCTGAACCCGAGACTGAACAAGTCGGTGAGGCCGCATAGACGAGCATGGAAGTGTTAGTCTCGAGCGAGTCGTACGGATGGGCCAAGCGAAAGGTGGGAGAAGCCAACATCATCCTTTCCCACTACCTGAGTGAAGAACGAGATGGCAATGCCCTGTTAGTGTCCTCGTTGGCCGGCGCAAGGGAGGCACTGATGTACATACAGACCGGAAGTCCTAGAGAGTCTTACGATGTCCACCTGCTCAGATCCGGCGGCCAAATCTCTTCGGAGTACGAAAGACTGCTCTCATACATAGATGGTGCGATAGAAGTCGCCGAACGGTTCGAGGAGCGGTCAACCACGCTCTACAGCTTGGCATTCGCCTTGGTCTCTACTGTTGGAGATCTTGTTGACGCTGCTGGAAATCTCTGGGGTCTGGAGAACCCGAAATCCAACTAGACCCTCTTTCTCTTTAGCGCTCTGTCGATGACACTCGGCTCGAAACCTATGTCTATCAGTTGCTGTCTCACGGCATCGGACGTTGCATCTCCCATCTTCTTGGATATCGCCAAGATCGCCTCTCGTTGCTCGTGAGGAAACACGATCCACCGGTCTGTCGTCCTGACGTAGAAGTCCGGAACGACCAGACTCCAGGGCTTGTAGAAGACGGTGGCTATCGATAGAGATTTTAGGCCCTCGTGTTTGAGGAGTTTGGAAACGCATTCGAGACTCCTTCCGCTGTCCGCCACGTCATCAACCAGTAGCACGTCTTTTCCTGATAGTTGTATCTCGGGGACCTGAATCACTCTGGGTTCAGGACGAACCTTGTATATGTCAGTGTAGTACTCCACTCTGACGATGACGACGTTGGGGTTCTCCAGTTCATCCGACAGTATCCTTGCCGGTACAAGCCCACCCCGACTGATTCCGACTATCGCGTCGAACTTCTTGCCAGAAGCCAAGATCCTATCCACGAGTTCTAGGCAGAGATGATAGAAGCCAGCCCAATCGACAAGGTCGTACGGTCGGTTCTCCACCATCCTCGCGTTGAGGCGCTACGTTGAACGGTTATTAAAGGTGTGCTTGCAAACTTGAATCAGTTGGTGCGAGAAAAGAAGATCGCGGGCGGATGGGCGGTAGTCGCAATCATCCCTGTGACGAGCATGGACTGCTTCAAAATCGTGCAGAAGATCAGAGATGAAATGAAGTCCACCTACGTTCAGGTCATCGATCCGGATCGGGTGCTGAACGAAGACCACGTGGTTTTCTCACTGCAGGATGTCGTGTCCGCCCATCAACATGGGTACAACAAGATGAACAGGATAGACTCCGAACTGTTGTTGGTGATGGCGGGCGTGAACAATTTCGATGTAGCGGTCAAGGCACTTGCTCCAAAAGGTGAGGGAAATGTTGTGCTGGTGAGTTTCTCCGCGAACAAGGATGAAGCGTTAGAATCGATCAGGTTGTTTGAGAAGTATGCTGACTCGCATGTAGGAGATCTCGCCTTCTCCAACAGCAGCTCACGTCTTTCGAGCTTACTGGAGATGTACGGGATCCCGAGGGACAGCTTAGCGGAACTCAGCGAACAGGAATTGACGAAGGCCCTAGCCGAGAGAGGGGCAATCTTCTACGCCAAGTACAGGTAGTGGTTTTGTCAGGCCAGCCACCAATAGCTCTTTGCTCAAGTAAACGTAGGCGATGACTTGCGGAGTCCGCAGGTCAGCAGCTACGGGTCCCGCCATGATTCGTGAAATCATTTTCGTCCTCCTAGGGTCACTGAAGCCGATTCCTTCCAGCTTTACAGCCACGTGTTCTCTGCTTGGGTGAATCAGGAGCGCAGAATTCAGCGCGTCACACACCTGATCCAGTTCCTCCAATTTCCCGATCATCGAACATGAGGTGGCCTTCTTGATGTACCTCAGCCTGCCGCTGCGGTCGTTGAGGTCGTTCAGCAATCGCACATCTGTGGCTTGGTCAGCATCTGCCGTCTGAGCTACGACCCTGCCTTCGTCCACAAATCCGAACAATCGAACCTCGATGCCGTGTTCCACGCCCACTGCGAAGGTCTCTAGGAGCGCGTCGTTCTCGTAGCCTCTGTTTGAGGAAATCAGGAGGAAACCTCCTTCTATCACAAAAACCGCGCCCCCAACTCTGATAAAAGACTTTTAATCTCCAGTATCATCTGCCGGAATGATGTCTGGGACCCCAGTGGTGGAAGTCTCTGACCTCCACAAGGAATACGTACTCAGAGGAGGAGTCGTACAGGCACTCAAAGGTATAGATCTATCGGTCGCGAAGGGGGGAGTCTAATCCCGCACGTTTTATGGCCATCTAT